>JBOGLX010000001.1:0-71441 GCA_050745765.1 Occallatibacter sp.
GGCGGGCCAATACTCCGGCGCCGGGATCGCGACGCCTGGCGGCAACATTACCTACAACCTCGGGAACGGAGTTATCTATACCGCTGCGATTACCTCGGGCGGCGCCACGCTGACCGTGCCCGCCACGATGGCTGCCGGCGTTTACACGGCCACGGTGAGCTACGCGGGTGACTCGAATTACGTCGCAGCCTCGGCGGTCAACTTCACTTTGACCGTCGGCTCGGCCACGCTGACGGTCTCGGCCAATAACGCCACAAAAGCTTATGGCGCTCCCAACCCAACCTTCACGGGTAGTGTGACGGGGGCGGCGGCCAGCGACACATTCTCTGAAACCTACACGACCGGCGCAACGCCATCGTCTCCCGTGGGCACGTACTCGATCACGCCCTCGGTGACCGGCGCTAACCTCGCCGATTACACGGTAGTGACGAATAATGGCACGTTGACTGTTACGCAGGCCAGCACAACGCTCGCAATCCTCGGCGCGGCGCTCAGCGGTCCGGCTAGCGCGTCGTTCAGCTTCGGCTCGGGCGGTTCGATCCCGATCGTGGTGGCGGGCCAGTACTCGGGCGCGGGGATCGCGTCGCCCAGCGGCAACATCGCCTACAGCATTGGGTCCGGAGCTGTCCAAACCGCCGCGATCGTGTCCAGCGGAGCCGCACTCCTTGTACCCGCCAGCCAGCCCGCCGGAACCTACACGGTGGCCATCACCTACGCCGGCGACACCAATTACAGCGGTGCGTCGATCAGCTTGACTCTGACCGTCACTTCAGCGACGCTGACCATCTCAGCCAACAACGCCACGAAGGTCTATGGCGAGGCGAATCCAACCTTGTCGGGTAACGAGACAGGCGCCAGCTTCCCCGAGACCTTCACGACGGCAGCAGTCACGCTTTCTCCGGTGGGCGCCTACGCCATCGTTCCTGCGGTGACCGGCGCCAACGTGGCCGACTACGCGCAAACGGTGGTCAACGGCACGCTCACCGTGACCCAGGCCACCACCACCACTGCGCTGAGCACGGGCGGCACCGTTTACTCCGGCCAGAGCGTACCGCTCACCGCCGTGGTGTCGCCGGAGTACTCGGGCACGCCGACTGGAACCGTGAGCTTCTACGACGGCACAACGCTTCTGGGGACGGCGACGGTAAACGGCGGCACAGCCAATCTTTCCACAACTCTCGCGTCCGGCGTCGCTCAGACGCTCTCGGCAACTTATAATGGCGATACCAATTTCACGCCCAGCACTTCATCGCCGCTAAGCGTCGCCATCGCCCCGCTCGACTTTACCATCGCCGTTTCGGGCGCCAGCATCGACACGGTTCTTCCCGGCGCGTCGGCCTCTTACACCCTTACCGTAACGCCGACCCTTGGGACCTACCCTGGACCGGTCACATTCTCGGTGAGCGGCCTGCCGGCGACCGACACCGTAACCTTTACGCCTTCGACGATCGCCGCCAACGGGGGAACCCAGACCGTTACCATGACCGTCCAAACCGCGGCAGCCACCGCCCGGGAGAATCAGTCTCCTGGCGGACCATTCGGGCGGCTGCCGATCGCTCTCGGCCTGCTGTTGCTGCCTTTTGCCGGTGCGCGCCGCTTGCGCCGTCAGGGACGCAAGTTCGGCCGGTTCCTCTGCCTGCTGCTCGTTCTGGCTGGCAGCATCGCCGCCGCTTCCATGCTGACAGCCTGCTCTAACAGCAATGGCTTCTTCTTAACCGCGCCGTCGAGCAGTCCCCTTAGCGTTACGGGGTTGAGCGGCGGGGTGCAGCACAGCGTCAATGTAACCCTCAACGTCGAATAACTGGGATTAGGAGATTAGGAGACAGCCGATGCGCAGAAAACTCAGCAGTGTACTCCTGGCAGCGGTCATCGCCGGCGCGTTCGCGGTTCCCAGGCTTGCGGCCCAGGTGACCGATTCCGCGCAGGCGCGAGTCAGGTTCCCGCTGAGCGTCGCTATTACCTACGACGCGACCCTCGCCAACTCGATCACCGGCAAGGCTTTCTGGATGCAGGGCGGTCACGCGCAGTTTTGCGGCGATTTCTATCGCGGTTGGGGCGCCGTGGCCGACGTGGGCGGCATGAGCATTAACAACGCGAACTCCAGCGGCAGTTCGGTCGGCATCGTCACGGCCACCTTCGGCCCGCGCTATACCTGGACGCCGCGGCACTCGCGCACCGCCTTTTACGGCGAGGGGCTTGCCGGCGTCGCCAACGGCTTCAACGGCATCTATCCCCTGCCCGGCGGAGTCCAAACCAGCGCCACCAGCCTTGCCGTG
Organism: Occallatibacter sp.; assembly: GCA_050745765.1. Classification (GTDB taxonomy): domain Bacteria; phylum Acidobacteriota; class Terriglobia; order Terriglobales; family Acidobacteriaceae; genus Telmatobacter. The sequence goes on from JBOGLX010000001.1 coordinate 2,277, forward strand.
CAGGTGGGCGGCGGACTCGACGTTCACATTACTCCTCGCGTTGCTCTGCGCGCGTTCCAGGCAGACTGGCTGCGGACCGAGCTTCCCAACTCCACCACCAACGTGCAGAACAATGTTCGCCTCGGAGCGGGCATCGTCTTCCGCATCCGGTAAGGGGCCGCGGCAAAGAGAGGTGGGTCATTCTTGCCGGGCTGCGATTGGCTCGCGCTTCATGCCCCAGGATAAGTTCCACCCTGGCTGCGCATGGGAAGTGTGGTGCGGGCGGAGGGACTTGAACCCTCACGGGACTTGCGCCCCAACGGATTTTCTTACCCTCTACGGCTTTCGCCGCCCTGCCGAAAAGCGCGTCCGAGGGACGCTCGGCAGGTTTGTGGTCTGGACTATACCTTCACCGTGACCGTTCGGTCTTTCGCCGTTCGGCGGTAGGTGCTGCCCGTCTAGTCTCTACGCCTTCCCCTCCGGAGTTCTCCGTCGGGGCTTGGCTCGGGATCGCCATTTCACAGGGTTCCCCGAATTTGAGCAGTTCTGCATCGCCGGTTTCCCGGCGAGCACTCAAGTTGCGCTTAAGTCCGATGCGTCTGCCGATTCCGCCACGCCCGCGTGGCCACCTTAAGTATAAGGCTCAGGTGCCGGTGCGAAGTTCCTTCGCAGCCTGCCCGGCCACCCTCTTCTTGCGCACGATATTGATGGCCGCCGCGTCGAGACGGGTCTTGATGTGGGAGGCATAGTATTTTTCGATCGTCTCGGCCGGCGTCCGGCAATTCTTGGCGATCTGGTAAATATCCGCCCCCTCCATCGGGCGCAGGCAGATGTAAGTATGGCGCAGGCTGTAAGCGGTGCGCGCTTGACCGTCGCGGTGCGATTGCCTTACGCCTTTTACTGGGCGGAGCGGTAGCAGATATTGTCGCCGTCGAGCCGGTATTCGGCCGAGCAGGCATCGCCGCCGCAAATCATCGCCTCGCCGCCGTAAAGCTGGTGGCGCGTGATCAGTCCCATGGTGCCGCAGCGCGGGCACGACATCACCGCCACGAACGGGTTCTGCGCTTTGCCCAGTTTGGCCTGGTTTTCAAGCACGAAAACCGTACCGGGGTCCATTCTTTCGGGGATCCATTCCTCAAGAAATTGCAAGTCGGCTGACATCCTGCCCTCCGGTCGGTTGAGGTAACCCGGCGGCAGCGAGACTCTTCGGCCGGCCGGGCTTTGCAACAAATAGCAGGCTGCGAATCGCATCCCGGAGGGTGGAGCAATCTCCGATTGCTGACAGTGTTGACGGCCAAGGCATTCGAAGTCAATCGGAATCGGAGGCGGGGAAGTATCGAGCGGGATTCCCCGGCCCGAATTGGACTCCAGATCGTTTATGATTCGCCGTCGTGCCGCGCTAGCGAACCGCGGCGCGCTCCGAGTGGGCATGTAACTGCGCGTAATCGTCGATGGCGCGGTAGGTTTCCTCGTTGCGCAGAATGGCCTCGACGTAATCGCGGGTCTGCGTAAATGGGATTGACTCGACGAACTCGTCCATGCCGGTGTAGGGGCCGGCCGCTTCCCAGTCCGTCACCCGATAGTCGCCGGCGTTGTAGGCGGCCAACGCGTACTCCTCGACGCCGCCGAACTTGTCGAGCATCTGGCGCAGGTAGCGTGTGCCCAGCCGGATGTTGGTCTCCGGGTCAAGGAGCTGGAAGGTGCGGAAGTCGCGCATCCCCTCCTCGCGCGCCATGGCGCGGCCCACCGAGGGCAGCAGTTGCATCAGGCCGTATGCCCCGGCGTAGGAGATGGCCGAGGGATTGAACTCCGATTCCTGGCGGATGAGCGACGCCACGAGATAGGGATCGAGGTTGTAGCGCGCCGACTCTGCTTCGATGGTGCCCCACCACGGTTCGGGAAAGAGAATCCGCCAGTAGACGAGCGGGATGGAGGCAATGGAAGCCGAGGCCTCGCGCGGAATGGCGCGCTTCATTACGCGCATGGCACGGAAAGTCTCGCCGTACGACGAGTAAATCTGCGCCTCGGCAAGCGCGCTCCACGAGGAGGAGTCGGGATTGGCCTGAATCTCCGCCGCGATGTACTCGTTCAAGCCCGCGTTGGCCAGCAGGCGCGCCTTGGCCAGGTGCGGACTGTCGGCTGGAAAGGCGTCGACCAGGCGGGGCTCGACGAGCGGCTGAAAGCGATCGAGCGCCGGCTCGGCCGCGGGCGCCGTTTTGCCCAGGCCGGCCAAACGCTCGCGCGCCATCTGCGCATAAAAATAGTGCGGATAGGCGCGCACGATGGCGCGGTAATTAGTCGCCGCCAGCGCCGGATAGCGATCCATGGTCTCAAAGAGCCGCCCGCGCCAGTAAAGGGCAGAAACGGCCTGGTCGGAATCCGGATAGAGTTTGATCTGCTCGTCGAAGAGACGGGCCGCGTCCTGATAGCGGCCCAGCCGGTAGCTGAGCCAGCCCGCCCGCCAATGCGCCGCGGCCGCGTTACTGTTTTCAGGAAAGTGTTCAGCCAGGTAGCTGTAGTACTCGATGGCCGTCGGGTAGTCGCGGCTCAGCAGGTACATGTTGCCGCTCGAATAAAGCGCCTCGGCGAGCCATTGACTCTGGGGAAATCTCCGCTCCATCTCGGAGACGATGCGCTGCTGATCCGCACTGTCGCTGCGGTCCCTGGCCAGTTCCATCAGGAGATAGAGCCGCCGGGCTCCGTTTTCGTCATCGCTGTCAGGCAGCCCCTGAACCTCGGCCGGAGTCAGGCGATGCAGTTTGTACTCGCAGGCCGCTAAGGCGACAGCGAAGCTCTCGCGGTCCGCGCCGGGGAGCTCCGGCGAGCGCATCAGCGCGCGGTACTGCTCGGCTGCGGCGCTGTAGCGGCCGGCGTTGTAATAGGCGTCGCCCAGGCCGCGCAGCTCCGCCGCTGTCAGCGTGGATTCGGCGCCCATTTCGGTGAGCTGGGCGCGCGCTATCTGCGCCTCCTGGCTCAAAGGATGGCCCAGCAGCAGTTGCTTGAAAATCTCTTCGGCAGCCTGTTGCCGTCCCAGCGCCTGCGCCACCTGTCCCTCGGCCAGCTCGAAGCTGGCATGGCCGCCGGCGCCCATCGCAGCGGCTTCGTCTAGCGCCCTTTGCGCGACGTCCGCATTGCCCATTGCCAGCAGCACGTTGGCCTCAAGCACGGGAGCCTGATCGTCGAAGACGCTGTCGGGGAAACGCTCGTCGAAGCCGTGCAGCAGCGCTTCGGCGGCCGCGTCGTCGCCGGCATCGTGGCTGGCTTGCGCGCCGAGAAAATCGTCGTAATCGGCCAGCTCCCCATCGTGCGCGCGCGCCTCGTGGAAACTCGCTTCCGCCTCCCGGTAACGCCGATCGAGAAGATAAGCGTGACCCAGCGCAATGTAAGCCGCTGCGGCCGCATCGCCGGTGTGACGGCGTGCGTATTCCGTAACCCCCGCATAGGCCGCGGGGGTGCGCATCAAAGCAAGTTCCTGCGCCATAGGACGCAGCTCCGACGAGGCCACAAACGCTCGCCGGATGCGCGTAGTCCGCGCGATCCGCTCCGGCCGGGTGTAATGCCGGCGCCGCGCTCTTGCTCGCGCTTCGGTCCGCGTGCGGGCTTTGCCGCGGTGCGCTGTCCGGGCCTTCTTCTTTGAACTTTTTTTCGCCCGGTGGGTAGCCGGGTGGGCGGACCGCTCCGTGGAGCTGGCCGTGGATTGCGCAGCAAACAGCGGGGCGGTCAGCGAGGCAGCCAGAAGCAACGAAAACAGGCCGGCCAGCCAACGCGACGCCGGCCGGGCGGGGGAGTTGAGCGAATACACAGCCTTCATGTTCTCACTGTATGACGAAATTCGCTTGAAAAGAGCGCGTGGGAACCAGCCGCGATACGGAAAGCTGCGCCCACGGGCCAAAATGACACGACGCCGGCCTGGGAACCGCCTGGACCATCCGGCTTGGTCGCCTGCCCCGTCGTCCGTTACACTCTTATATTGCGGCCCGCAGCGAGCACGGCCGGCCGTTCCCGAAGGATTTCTCGCATCCAACCGCCATGTCGACCATCCAAACAATTGCGGGCGAAAACGAGCAGCACCCGGACGTTGCACTGGTGGAACGGGTGCGCGGCGGGGATATTTCCGCCTACGACACGCTGGTCCGGAAATACGACCGGCAGGTCTTCAGGATCGCGCAGCACATCACGCAGAACCGCGAGGATGCGGAAGACGTGATGCAGGACGCCTTCCTCAAGGCCTACCAGAAGCTCGACCAGTTTCAAGGCAACTCGAAGTTTTACACATGGCTGGTGCGGATCGCGGTCAACGAGAGCCTGATGCGGCTGCGCAAGCGGCGCACGGGCAAGATGGTCTCCATCGACGAGGATGTGGAGACCGAAGAGGGCAGTGTCCCGCGCGACCTGGCCGATTGGTCGCCCGACCCCGAGCAGAATTACAGCCAGTCCGAGCTGGCCGAGATTTTGCGCAAGACTGTTCAGGGGTTGCCGCAGGGTTTTCGCGTGGTCTTCGTCCTGCGCGACGTGGAAGGACTCTCCACGGAAGAAACGGCGGAGACGCTGGGGCTGAGCGTGCCGGCCGTGAAGTCGCGCCTGTTGCGCGCGCGGCTGCAATTGCGCGAGCGCCTCACCCGCTACTTCCGCAGGAGAGCGGGACGAGTCGCAAGCGAAGACGGAGTGGATAAAAAGTGACCTGCACTGAGTTTCTTACGCTTCTCGACGACTTCATCGACGACACGGTCGCCACCACGTTACGTACGGAGGTCGAGCAGCACATGCGCAAGTGCGGGCACTGCGAGGTGATCTTCAACACCACCCGCAAGACCATCGAAATCTACCGCTCACACGAGATTTACGATTTGCCCTCCGACCTGCGCGAGCGGCTGCACGCGGCTATTATGGCGCGCTGCAAGAGAGGCTGCTGAACAGGGGCAGTGACTTCGGGACCTGGATTTGAGCCGTTAAGTGGCCTTAACTCGGGTTTAAATTGGCTTAATCTCGCTTAAAGTGGGCTTAAATAGCCTTAACTTTGCTTTAAAATGCTTATCTATTGCGGTTGAATTGCGGTGCTTGATTTTTTAAATGCTTTATTATGTGCATCTTGTAAAAATGCGCTCCGCAAATTGCCCCGATTTCCGGGGAGGGGGGGGTGGGGGGCCCTGGTAAAAACCGGCGAATTTGCCACACACCCAACCTTCGGCCTTCGCTTTCCAACCGGATTTCGATGGCTCGTTCGGACCCAAAACGTCTACATAATTATTGTGCGCCAAAGCAGCGTAATTATCAGCAAAATGGAGCAAAGAAATTTTGCTGGGAGAGGAGGCTCGGCGATCCGGGGAGGTCGCGTGAGTATATTCAGCGAAATCCGGTGAAGCAAGGGCTGGTATCGTCCTCCGAACAGTACCGATGGAGCAGTTTTTCCCATTACGCCACGGCGTTCGAGAGGTGGTTGAAATCGAGTCGGAGTGGATGGCATGGATTCGACGCCCACTCATCGCGATAGAGCTGCGATGAATGGGGCACAGCATTAGAGCGGCTTTTACCGTTACGCCACGGCGTTCGAGGGGTGGTTGAAATCGAGTCGGAGTGGATGGCATGGATTCGACGCCCACTCATTGCAATAAGGCCGCGATCCATTTTCTCCGCGCCATCTTTGCCAGGGGCAGACATTGGAAGGAGGTGCGCGGAGGGCCGTTTCAGCGGTTCTCCGGCTGCTTCCACGGGTCGCGGAGGAGCGAGCAGAGGCCGAGATCGTTGCCGTAGCGCTCCACTTCGACGCCGGCCATGTGGATGAAGCTGGCCATGCCGCGAAAGGCGGGGACGGCGTCCGAGCCCATGATCTGCGGCGACACAAACAGGTGAACGCGGTCGACCAGGCCGCCCGCGAGGAGCGCCGTGTTGAGGCGCGTGCCGGTCTCGGTGAGCAGCGTGAGAATGCCTTCTTCGCCGAGTACGTCGAGGACTTTGCCGAGCGGTACGCGTCCGGCTTCCAGCCCCGGCGACGAAGACCTGTCGCCGGGAGCCCGGGCCTCGGCGGGGAGGACTTCCACGCGGACGCCGCGCGATTCGAGCTCGCGTTTGCGCGCTTCGTCGCTCGAGACGGTGAAGACGACGACGTCGTTCCGCGCCGTCGAGACCATCCTGCAGTCGAGGGGCATACGCAGAGCCGAGTCGAGAACGATGCGCAACAGCGGCCGCCGGCGTCGCAGGCCGCTGCGGTCGGTGAGGTGTGGGTCGTCGGCGATAACGGTGTCCACGCCGACCATGGCCGCATCGGCCTGCCAGCGCAGCGGCTGCACGGCGGCGCGCGCGGCCTCGCTGGTGATCCAATAGGGCTCGTGGAGGGCATGCACGCCCGGAGGCGGTGCGATGCGGCCGTCCAGCGACATGGCGACCTTCATCAGCACAAGAGGACGCTTGTGCTGGATCCAGCGCGCGAAGCCCTCGTTGAGGCGGCGGGCTTCCGTTTCACAGACTCCAATCTCCGTCTGCAGTCCCGCGGTGCGCAGCGCTTCCATGCCGTGGCCGGCGACGTTCGGGTTGGGATCGTTTGTTGCGGCGACGACGCGAGCGAGGCCGGCTGCGATGAGCGATTGCGTACACGGCGGGGTGCGGCCGGTGTGGTTGCAGGGCTCAAGCGTGACGTAGGCCGTGCCGCCGCGCAGGCGGTCTTCTTTGCCGGCTGGGCGGGCGTGCTGCGCGGCTTCGCGGAGGGCGACGAGTTCGGCGTGGTCGAGAAGGTCGTACTCATGCCAGCCTTCGCCGGCTACCTGTCCGGCGCGGTCGAGGATGACGCAGCCCACGGCGGGATTGGGCGAACTGACGCCGATGCCGCGGCGCGCCAGCTCGAGAGCGCGCTGCATCCAGTAGACGTCTTGCTCGGGCGCGCTCATTGCGCTTTTTTCGCCTTCAGAAAGAGGATCAGAAAAATGAAATTGACTGTTGCGAGCAGAAAGACCCCGGTGAAGGCAGTCGCAAGCATCGGCGATCCACGAAAATAACCGAATGCCAGGCCTGCGAGGATGGCGAGATTAGCGATTAGCATTTGAGTCTGAAGCTTCATTTTCATCGCAGGTTCCTTTCGATGCCGGTCGCCGGCCTCATCTCAGCCCAGCAGCGAATCCACAAACTCAGCCGGCGAAAATTCCAGCAGGTCGCTCATCTGCTCGCCCACGCCGGCGAAGCGCACAGGCAGGTTGAGCTCGCGGGCGATGGCGACGGCGATGCCGCCCTTGGCCGTACCGTCGAGCTTGGTGAGCACGATGCCGGTGACGCCGGCCGATTGCGTGAAGAGCCGCGCCTGCTGCAATCCATTCTGCCCAGTCGTTGCGTCCATCACCAGCAGAACTTCGTGGGGCGCATCGGGGACGAGGCGCGCGGCGGTGCGGCGCATCTTGTCGAGCTCGTCCATGAGACCGGCTTTGGTGTGCAGGCGGCCGGCGGTGTCCACGTAGACGTCGTCGATTGAGCGCGCGCGGGCCGCGGAGATGGCGTCGTAGAGCACGGCGGCCGGGTCGCCGCCCTGGCGCGTCTTCACGATCTCGACGCCGGAGCGCGCGGCCCACACCTCAAGCTGCTCGATGGCCGCGGCGCGAAACGTATCGGCAGCGCACAAAAGCGCGTCGCGATTCTGCGCGCGGCTCCACGCGGCGAGCTTGCCGCTGGTGGTGGTTTTGCCGGTGCCGTTGACGCCGACGAGGAACGTAATTTTGGGCGGCGCCGCGGGACGGGGAATGGGCCGCTGCGGCGCTTCGAGAATGGCTCGCAACTGCGCCTTCAACAGGCTGCGCAGCTCTTCGCCGCCTTCGATAGCTTGACGGCGGGCATGATCGCGCAGCGCGTCCAGGATGACAGTGGTTGTCTGCACGCCCAGGTCGCTGGTGAGCAGCGCCGTCTCCAATTCCTCAAGATCGTGCTCGTCTACGGTGCGCGTGAGCGCGGCGATGCCCTCGATCCGCTCTGAAAGCGACTCGCGCGTGCGCGAGACGGCCTGCTTCATTCGGGCAAAGAGGCCCGCTTTGGGCGCCTCGGCCGCGGTTTCCGCCGGTTTTTCGCTGTCGCCAAAGAGGGTAATCATGGTGCGTCCAGTTTTCAGTCTAGTGCATGGGCGGCGCGCCTGTGCGCTCGAGTTCCGGCGACGCGCCGCGCATCCATTAAGAGCGCGCTGGGAGCATTCCAGCCGCAGCCATGGACCGTTTGCCGTCAATTGATATGGCGCACGCACAAACTCCGATATTCTTGATAGCAGGCCGCTTTTCCGTAGACGCTTCCCTCAGGGGCCAAGGCGCGCGGTCATTTTGCGGGATCTAGGGCACGACTGAAGTCGTGCCCTAGAAAGAAACTAGCCTTGCGTTGATCGTTCGCTTCCCACCCTAGCCGCAAAAACAAAAACGCGGCGAGGGTGGGGCACCCGTTTCATCCATCGAGGTCGGAATCGGCCGGTGGGGGACTGACACAAAAAAGCTTGATTCGGAATTCGTCAGGCAATGCCAAGGCCGATAGGAAGAATGATCAAAGCTAACCAGCATCCTCTTCAGAAGGTTCTCGAAAATCGCATCGCCATCATCGACGGCGCGATGGGCACGACCATCCGCGCCTACGGGATGACGGAGGCCGACATTCGCGGGGAACGCTTCAAGGACGCAGTCAAGGACCTGCTCAACAACGGCGACCTGTTCACGCTGACCCAGCCGAAGATGGTCGTGGACATTCATCGGCGATTTCTGGAGGCCGGCGCGGATATTATCGAGACGAATACTTTTGGCGCCACGAGCATTGCGCAGAGCGAATTCTTCGTGGAGGATCCGCGGGAGCGCGGTGGACGCAAGGATCCGGCGTTCTATCAAGAGATCGTCGAGGACAAGTTCCTTAACGATCTGGCGTGGGAGATCAATGAGCAGTCGGCGCGGCAGTGCCGGGCAATTGCCGACGAAGTGAGTGCGGCAACCGGGCGTCCGCGGTTTGTGGCCGGCGCCATCGGACCTCTGACCGTTTCTCTTTCGAATTCGCCTGACGCCGACGATCCCGGTTTCCGCGTGGTCACTTTCGACCAGGTGAAGACGGCCTATAAGCGCCAGGTGCGCGCGCTCATCGCCGGCGGCGTGGATACGCTTCTGGTCGAAACCATCTTCGACTCGCTCAACGCCAAGGCTGCTCTGGTCGCTATCCGCGAGGTCTTCGACGAAGACGGACTCACGGCAAATGACAAGGAGCTGCCGATCATGATCTCGGCGGCCGTCGGCCGCGGCGGAGAGACGATGATCTCGGCGCAAACTATTGAAGCGTTCTGGAACGCTGTCAAGCACGTGAAACCGCTCTCGGTGGGATTGAACTGCTCGCTCGGTCCCGACCTGATGTATCCGTTTTTGAGCGAGCTTTCTGAAAAGGCAAACGTCGCGGTTTCTGCCTACCCGAATGCAGGGCTGCCGAACCCGCTCTCGCCGACCGGTTTCGATCTGGGGCCGGCGGACATGGCGCGCTACCTTGGCGAGTTTGCGCGCGGAGGGCTGATCAACATTGCGGGCGGCTGTTGCGGCAACACGCCGGAGCACATCGCGGCCATTGCCAAAGCGCTCGAAGGCCTGCCTCCGCGGCAACTCCCCCCATGGCCACTTAAGGAGGCGCAGTGAAGCCTCTTCGCTTGTCCGGATCGCAGCCCTTCACGCAGCAGTCCGGCGTCTACATCATGATTGGCGAGCGGACCAACGTGGCCGGTTCGCCTAAGTTCGCAAAGCTAATCAAGGAAGGCAAATTCGAGGAAGCCGTCAGCGTGGCGCGGCAGCAGGTGGAGAACGGCGCCAACGTGCTCGACATCTGCATGGACGAGGGTATGATCGACGGCGTCGCGGCCATGACGCGCTATCTGCTGCTGCTCGGGAGCGAGCCCGAGGTGGCCAAGGTCCCCTTTATGGTGGACTCGTCGAAGTGGGAAGTGATCGAGGCCGGATTGAAGTGCCTTCAGGGCAAAGGCATCGTGAACTCCATCTCTCTGAAAGAGGGTGAGGAGAAGTTTCGCGAGCACGCGCGAACGGTGCTCAAATACGGCGCGGCGGCGGTGGTGATGGCCTTCGACGAGCAGGGCCAGGCGGCGAGCCTCGAGGACAAGATTCGCGTTTGCACGCGCGCCTACCGGATTCTTGTAGACGAAGTTGGATTTCCTCCCGAAGACATCGTCTTCGACCCCAACATTCTGACCGTGGCGACAGGGATGGAGGAGCACAACAACTACGCGGTGGATTTTATAGAGGCTACGCGCTGGATCAAGTCCAACCTGCCGCACGCCAAGGTCTCAGGCGGCGTCTCGAATATTTCGTTCAGTTTTCGCGGCAACAATAAAGTGCGCGAGGCGATGCACTCGGCGTTTCTCTATCATGCCATCGCGGCGGGCATGGACATGGGCATTGTGAACGCGGGGATGCTCGAGGTGTACGAGGAGATTGAGCCGGAACTGAAGGTGCTGGTGGAGGATGTGCTGCTCAATCGCCGCGCTGACGCGACCGAGCGGCTGGTTAATTACGGCGAGGCTTTGAAGGCGCAGGGCTCGGGCGGGGGCACGGACGGCGCGGACGCGAACGAGAAGAAGGCCGAAGAGTGGCGCAGCGGAACGGTCGAGGAGCGGCTTTCGCATGCGCTGGTGAAGGGAATCGACGCGTACATCGTGGCCGATGCCGAAGAGGCGCGCGTCAAGCTGGGCCGGCCACTCGCGGTCATCGAAGGCCCGCTGATGGCGGGGATGAGCGTGGTGGGCGATCTGTTTGGAGCCGGCAAAATGTTTCTGCCGCAGGTGGTCAAGTCGGCGCGCGTGATGAAGAAAGCGGTGGCGCACCTGACGCCGTTTATGGAGGCTGAGAAAGCCGAGATGGCCGCGGCCGGGCAGGTGGTAAAGGCGCAGGGAAAGATCGTGCTGGCGACGGTGAAGGGCGACGTGCACGACATCGGCAAGAACATCGTGGGCGTGGTTCTCGCGTGCAACAACTACGAAGTGATCGACATGGGTGTGATGGTGCCTGCCGAAAAGATCCTCGAACGCGCCAGGGCGGAGAAGGCGGACATCGTCGGCCTGAGCGGCCTCATCACGCCCTCGCTCGACGAGATGGTTCACGTAGCCCGCGAGATGGAGCGCCAGAAATTCAAGCTGCCGCTGCTGATCGGCGGAGCAACCACCACGCGGCGGCACACGGCCGTCAAAATTGCGCCGAACTACAGCGAGCCGGTCGTCCACGTGCTCGATGCGAGCCGGGCGGTTCCTGTGGCGACCAGCCTCCTGAGCGACGAGGCCAAGCCGGCATTCGTTGAGCGCCATCGGGCCGAGTACGAGGCGCTGCGCAAAGCCCACGCCGCGCCGCCCCAGCCGATCGTTCCCATTGAGACGGCTCGCGCCCGGCGCACTCCCATCGAATGGCGCGCTGAAGACATCCCCGTGCCCACGTTTACCGGCGTGCGCGTGCTGGACAACTTTCCTCTGGCCACACTGCGCGAGTTCATCGACTGGACGCCGTTCTTTCACACATGGGAGCTGAAGGGCGTTTACCCGCGCATTTTCGATCACCCGGAGCAGGGGGAGCAGGCGCGGCAGATATTCGCGGAGGCCAATGCGATTCTGGACAGCATGGTTGAGAAGAATCCGATCACGGCCCGCGGCACATACGGATTTTTTCCCGCGAACGCCGTCGGCGACGATGTCGAGCTGTATGCGGATGACACGCGCGCAGTGGCGCTCACGCGGTTTCACTTCCTTCGCCAGCAGGCAAACCGGGAAGGCAGCGAACCGTGCCGGTCGCTGGCTGACTTTATCGCTCCAAAGGAGACCGGCTTCCACGATTACATCGGTGCTTTCGCCGTGACCAGCGGCATCGGCCTGAAGGAGTTGTGCGACAGGTTCAGACGCGAAAACGACGACTACAACGCGATCATGGCGGAGGCCGTCGCCGATCGCCTGGCGGAAGCTTTTGCCGAGTGCCTACACAAGCGTGTACGCAACGAGTGGGGCTTCGGCCGCGACGAGGGCCTGAGCAACGCCGAACTCATTCAGGAAAAGTATCGTGGCATCCGGCCGGCCGCGGGCTATCCGGCCTGTCCCGATCATACGGAGAAGGGAACGCTGTGGCGCTTGCTGGATGTGGAGGCGAACACCGGAATGCTGATTACCGAGTCGTTCGCCATGTGGCCGGGCTCGAGCGTAAGCGGGCTTTACTTCGCCCATCCGCAGTCGCGCTATTTCGTGCTCGGCAAGATCGGCCGCGACCAGGTGACCGACTACAGCCTGCGCAAGGGCATGAGCGTGGCGGAAGCCGAGCGCTGGCTGGGACCGAACCTGAACTACGACCCGGCGGAGTAGCCGCTCGCCAATCGTGGTGTAATGAGCCCATGTCGCATCCCGTCTTCGACGAGCAGATGGCGGCGCTCGACGCGCTCAAGGGGCGTGCGCTCGACGCGTCGGAAACGCTGCTGGTGAAGAAGATGCTAGGCAGCCGGAGCAATCTTCTGGTTGCCAAGGCAGCGCGGCTGGCCGAAGACAACGGCCTCGCGCAGATTGTTCCCGAACTGCTCGCCGCATTCAATCGCTTCTTCACCAATCCGGGGAAAACCGATCCGCAATGCTGGGCCAAGAACGCGCTCAGCCATGCGCTGATGCGGCTCGAATGCCGCGACAAGGACGTGTACCTGCGCGGTCTTCACCACTATCAATTGGAGCCAACGTGGGGCGGACGGTCGGACTCGGCCGCCGTGCTGCGCGCCAACTGCGCTCACGGGTTAGTGGCCTGCGATGACATTGACAATCGCGCACTGCTCGATCTGCTTCTCGATCTGCTTGTGGACGAGGACAAGACCGTGCGCGTGGAGGCGGCGCGCGCCATCGGCCAGATCGGCGCGCTGGCTTCGCCGGTGCTGCGGCTGCGCGCGCTTATTCCCGACGAAGAGCCGGAGGTTTCAGCCGTGTGCTTCGGGACGCTGCTTTCCATCGAGCGCGATGAGGCCATTGCCTTCGTCGCCCGATTTCTGGACAAGGGAGACGATGCGGCCGGCGAGGCGGCTTTCGCGCTCGCGGAGACCCACAGTCCGCTTGCGCTTGCCGAAATCCTCAAGCGGCAGGCGTACAGTCACGATCCATGGTTTGCCGCTGTTCTTCTCCGCGCCATCGCATTAACCCGCCTGCCCGAAGCCGCCGATTTTCTCGTGGACCTGATCGCCGGCGATAAACGCGAGGCGCCCATGGCCATTGAAGCCCTGGGCAGCGCCGCGCCGTCCGGGGAGTTGCGCGACCGCGTCCGGCAGGCGGTGGAACGCGCCGAAAGCTCAGAGCTTGAAAAGGCATTCCGCGAGCATCTTGCCGCGCCGCGTACATAACAGTTGCGAATTCGAGAAGATTTTTTGCGTCGGATTTGCGCCGACTTAATCCTGTTTTCACAATTTCTGGAGGATAATCTTGCCTGCAACCTTGGGTGCCCCAGGTCTCGATTTTGAGACCTGGGAAATCACGAATCTCCATGGTCGCGGCTCTTGGAAAGCAGCGCTTGCTCGGGAATGCGAGTCGAGGCGGCAATCCAGCGCATCGCGCCGGGCAGCAGCGAAAGGGCGAATGGTCCGGAGATGCGTCCGAATTCCGTGACGGCCATTTGCGATAGCCACGCCGCCAGCGACATCGGCCTGCGCAGTTGCGCGTGAAGCATGCCGTTAAACGCATCGGAGCTTTTGCCTTCGAGGTACATGCGCGCGGCGAGCGCCGCGCTGTGCAGCGCAATCGACATTCCGTCGCCTGTGAACGACGGGATTACCGCGGCCTGGTCGCCAAGGCGCCAAAGACCGCCTGATTCCGAAGCCAGGTATCCATAAGGAATAGGAGAGATGGCCAGCGGGCGCGGCCACAACGGCGTCGCGTCCCGCAAGAGTTCCCTCATGCGCCGGTTTCCGGCCAGGATGGCGCGCAGCAGAGCGGCCCAATCGCCTGTGCGGCGCAATCTGGACCGCCTCACGACCAGGCAAAGATTGGCCGCGGCGCGCTCAACGAGCGCCAGCCCCCCGTATCCGCCTGGGAACAGAAATAACTCCATGTGTCCGCGCAGCGCTTTGATTTGCGCGGGAGCCAACTGCCAGTGCAGCTTGAATCCGACCAGATCGCTCTCGGTTCCCGGCGGGCGGTTCCATCCATGCAGATCGTGTTTGCCGGTAGCGAGAAAAACGGCTTGAGCGCGCATCGAACCGCCGTCGCTCAACCGCGCGTTCCACTGGCCATTCCCGGCGGTCAGCCCCTCGACGCACTTGCCGCGCTGCAGGTCGCAGCCGGCTTCGAGCGCGCGCTTGAGCAGAGCCTCATCGAGCGCGTAGCGCGACAATGAGAGCGCCGGAAAGGGCAGCGGCGCCTCCGCCATTCTCGCGCCGGAAGAGAGGCGCACAACGCCGATCGGCGCCGCGCCCAACTCCTCCGGCGAAATGCCGATGCGGTCGAGGTACGCGATGGCCTCCCGGCTCAAAAACTCTCCGCAGACCTTGTGATGTGCGCCGCGCTCCCTCTCGAGCAGTGTGACCTTGCCGCCCGATTGCGCAAGGAGGCAAGCAGCCATGCAGCCGGCGGGGCCACCGCCTATCACCAGATGGTCAACGGCTTTGACGTGCGCCGTCATGGCGCTTTTCTCCGCGCCACAGAGAGCCTTGCCGGTTTGAATGGCTGAATTGTCACATCGCGCTCGCCCAGGCCCGCGGCGGTGCACAGCTTGCGCCAGTCTTCCGCCGCAAAGGCCCGCGCGAAAGAGACCGGGCCGTCGTGCTGAACGAATGGGTGCAGGCGCGCGAGCCTGGAGAAGATGCGGAAGAAATAAAACGGAACCGCGGCGCGGGAAAGATCGTTGATGAACCATCCGAGGCTTGCGCGGCCTTCCATCCACTCAATGAATCGAATGACGCCGGCGTCGTTGAGGTGGTGCGTGAACAGCGAGCTGACAATGAGATGAATCCGCTCTTCAGGCTCGTACGCAAACACGTCGGCGGCGATCCAGCGGATGCGGCTTGCGGCCGGTGTGGCTTCGGCCGCAATCGCCACGGTGTCCCGATTGATGTCGAGTCCTGTGAGTCTGACGGGAACGGAGTGCAGACCGGCCCACTGCTCGATTCGCCGCAGGCCGTCTCCATAGCCGCATCCCACATCCAGGATGTGAAGCGGGATGTGAAGCGGCTCGCCGCGATGCCGCGGCACGATGCGATCGAGCCAGGAGAGCAGAGGCCGATAGCCAAGGAACCAGCGGTTGACCCGCGCCAGATCGCGCAGGCAGGCGCGCAGAACTTCGCGGCTGCACGGCTCGTCCATCAGCTCGGTAAGCTCGGCGCGGCGGCGGAAATCGGGCTTGGCGATCGTCATTTCACGCGGCATGGAAGAGCATCGTCTCCGCGGTCACTCCGGGGCCGAACGACATGGCGCAGCCGCGCTGGCCGGCGAGCGCATTGCGCATGATCTCTTCCAGCACAAACACCACCGTCGCCGACGACATGTTGCCGAACCGCGCCAGAATGCCGCGCGAGTGCCGCAGCGCTTCCCCCGGCAGGCCCAGCCCCTGCTCCACCGCGTCGAGGATGGAGCGCCCACCGGGATGCACGGCCCAGAGATCGATCGACCCAGGATCGGCGCCGCGCGTGACTTGCCCGCCGATTTCGGCCAGCGCACTGCGCAGCTCGCCGGGAACGCGGCCGGAGAGCTGCATATCGAAGCCAAGCTCGCGGATGCGCCAGGTGATAAGACCGCTGGTCGCCGGGATGGTCAGCGCCAGAAAGCTGTCGATGGCAAGGCCCCGCGGCTGCGCGCTCACCACGTATGCCGCGCAGCCGTCGGCAAAAAGCAGAAATGAGAGCAACTGTTCCAGGTCTTCGGTCTCCTGCAAATGCAGGGTGCAGAGTTCGAGGCTCAGAATCAGCACCTTCGCTTCCGGCTCGGAGCGCACGATGTGGTGCGCGGCCTTGAGCGCATTGATGGCGGCGTAGCAGCCCATGAAGCCGATCATGGTGCGCTCCACTGAGGGGCTGAGCTTCAGATGATCGACCACCTCGAAGTCCAGTCCGGGCGCATAGAGGCCGGTGCACGAGGTGACGACGACGTGGGTGACGGCGCTGCGCTCGTCTTCCCCCAGCGCAAGCCTGTCCAGCGCGGACCGCGCCAGTCGCGGCGCAAAGCGCTCGAATGCCTCCATGCGGCGCGTGGTCTGCGGAAAACTGCCGCGCGCATAGATCCCTTCCGCATCCTTCCATTCGCCGCTTTCCGTGGCGATGGGCTCAAGGAACGAGTAGCGGTGCTCGATGGCCGAGAGACGCGCCATGCGTCGAAACAGGTTGCGCACCGTGCCGCCCGGCAACATGCTGTCGGCAAAATCGATAAACGCACGGTGGACATCGTGCGGGGGGACAGCCGTGGCGATGCGGTTGATGTGTGCGGTTGCCGTCATGATTCGCCTCGGCGCTGGGGATCTTTCGCTGCGGCGCTTGATTCGCCGCACTGCGCAACGATTGGATGCGGAAATTGACTTTATGGAAGCACGCTGCGATTGGGGATTCGAGGGGATTGGGGATTCGAGGGGCGGACGAGGAATCCCGCAATCGCATTCGCCGGACAACCGAGCAACCGAATAGCCGCGCTATGCCCCCGCGCCCGGCACGGCCGTCGATCCGCGCACCACGAGGCTGGTAGAGACAAGAAACTCCCGCTGCAATTTGGCGCTGCCGGGGTTTTCGGCCTGCTGGCGCAGCGCTTCGAAGGCGGCCCGCGCCAGGTCCACACGCGACAGGCGGATGGTGGTCAGCGGGGGCAGCGTGAACTCGGCAAAATCGATGTCGTCCAGTCCTATCACCGACAGATCCTGCGGCACGCGCAACCCCTGCATGTAAGCCGCGCGGAGCACGCCGATGGCCGTCATGTCGTTGGAGCAGATGATGGCCGTCGGCGGAGCCGGGAGCGTGTGCAGCCGCTCAAACCCCGCCACGCCGCCCTTCAGAGTGTGGTCGCACTCCACCACCCACTTTTTCTGGATGGGCAATTCGGCCGCCTGCATGGCGGAGCGGTAATCGTTTTCCCGCGTGATCGCCGAGTGCAGGCTGTGCGGTCCGGCCAGGAAGCCGATGCGCCGGTGACCCAGCTCCGCCAGGTGCTTGACGGCTGCGTGAATGCCGGTCTTATAGTCGAGCAGGATGGTGCTGCTTTTGGGATCCTCGAGCTTGAACTCGGCCAGCACGATGGGCACATTGCGGTGCACCAGTTGATCGAGCACCGGTTCTTCCTCGCCGAAGGTCATCACCGCGACGCCCTCTACCTTGCGCTCCAGCATGCGCCGCACGCAGGTGGTCAGAATGGAGGGGTTGCTGTTCGACGAGCTGACCAGAATCTCGTATCCGTGCGCAACCGCGACCTCCTCGAAGCTGCGGATGAGCTCCGGAAAGAAAGGGTTGACGATGTTTTCCACGATGATGCCGAAGAGACGGCTGCGGCCCGAAACCAGCGTGCGCGCGTGCGTATTGGGATAGTAGCCGAGCTGATGGATGGCCTGCCACACGCGTTTCGATAGCCGTTCGCTGACCACCGGGGAGCCGTTGATGGTGCGCGAGACGGTGGCGATGGAAACCTTGGCCAGGGCGGCGACGGTACGGATGTCGGGGCTCTTGGCGGAATTTCTGGAGTTCCCTCTTCGTGGCACGGAGCAATCCTAATTCACGCAAACCAAGTGTGAAAGCCATGTTACCGCAGTTGGTGTGGGAAAGTCGCGCGCCGGCAAACGGCGCCGGGTTGGCGGCTTGTCGCTCCAGCTTTCAATCTTTTTCCGCGATCAGCAGGCGCACGTCGCGCAGGTTATGCCCGGTCGGGCCTGTCACCACCGTGTCGCCGATGGAGGTGAACAGCGGACAGGCATCGAATGTGGCAAGCGACGCTTCGGGGTCGAAACCGAAGGCCCGTGCGCGCGCCACGGTCGTGGGGTCGGCGATGGCGCCCGCCGATTTTGTGTTGCCGTCGATCCCGTCCGACCCCGCGCTGAGCACGGTCAGGTGCTCGCTGGGGTAGCGCTCAAGCTCCAGCGCGCAAGCGAGGGCGAACTGCTGGTTGCGGCCGCCTGCGCCCGGTGTGCGATTCAGCGTCACCGTCACCTCGCCCACCGAAATCAGGCACAGCCGCTCGTGCCTGGCGCGCAGCGCGTGGAACCGCTCCAGAAGGTAGCGCGCGGCATCGGCATAGTCCCAATCGTCGCAGCTATTGTCAACCACGGCAAAGTAGCCGGCTTTTTGCGCCAGCGCCCGTGCGTTTTCCACCAGGTCGTGCGTGGAGAGCAGAATCTCGAAGACCGAATCGCGGAAAGCCTCGTCTTCTCCCGTCATGCTGGCCGCGGCCGTCATGCGGCGCGGCGACGCCGGCTGCCCGTTCTTTTGCTGCTTGGGAAAAAACGGCGGCAGCCAGACCTTGTTCCCCGGCGATTCGGGAAGGTCTTTCCGCTCAAAGAACGCCCGGATCGAGCGGGGAAGCTTCGCCGCCAGATCGTATTTCGCCAGCAGCTCGCGCGCGTCGTCCACGGTTGAGTGGTCCGGGGAAGTCGGACCGGAGGCGAGCGTATCCAGCGAGCGCAGCGGCACGTCGGGCAAAAGGAAACTCACTTTCGCCGCCTCCGGCGCGGCCATCGCCAGGCGGCCGCCCTTCACCGCGGAAAAATGCTTGCGCAGCGTGTTGATCACGTTGATGGGCGCGCCGGAGCCGAGCAGCAATCGGTGAAACCCTATGGTCTCTTCGAGAGTGATCTGCGGGTCCAGCGGCAGGTCGAACATGGCTGACCCACCACCAGAAATGAGGAAGAAGATGAGCGTGTCTTTTTTTGCCTTCTTCAGCATCGCCAGGGCCGCGCGCGCCGCGTTGAAGCTGTCTTCGTTGGGCAGCGGGTGGCCGCCCTCAAAGTAGCGGAACCGCCAGTTGCGGCTGCCGGGCAGCTGGTTGGTGCAGCAGATGCCGCGCAGGCCCTGGCGGCGTTTCATCCGTTCCAGCAGGGTATCGAGCATGGGGCCGGCTGCCTTGCCCAGCGCCACCACAAAAATCCTTTTGTAAGCGCTCAGATCGATCTCGGAAGGGCCGCCGCCATCGGGCAGAAGCCGGCGCATCGCCGTTTTTTCAAAGCGGATGCGGCGGTCGAACGCGGACGCGATATTGCAGGCTTCAAGCGCGCCCGTGAAGATGTCCGTCGCTCTAGTGTGCAGGCTGTCCAGAACAAGTTCGCCGGCCTGGGTCATGGCGTTAGCTCCTTCAGCCAACCGGCCAGCGCTTGCTGCATCGGCTCCAGTTGGTTCGTGAAGAAATGATCGGCGCCAGGTAGGAGCACCAGTCGTTTGGGATCGGCGGCGGAGGCGGTGACCTGCGCCAATTGGCTTGCCGGGGCGAATTGATCGAGGGCGCCGCTCACGAACAGCTTGGGCAGCGTGCAATTGTTCAAAAATCGATAACTATAATTGCGGCCCGCTGCTTCCCCACCCCACGGACCAAGACCCGTCCGCGGGGACCCCGGTTCCCCACCCCACGGACCAAGACCCGTCCGCGGGGACCCCGGTTCCGTGGGCAGCCCCAGCGCCACCAGTGCGCCGACGGCGGCCGGCGGACGGCTCGCGCCGCAGCAAGCTTCAAGGGTCATGGCGGCGCCGAAGCTGAAGCCGGCAGCCACAATGGGAACGTTGTATTCGTTTTCAAGCCAGGCCAGCGCCGCCGCCACGTCTTCGGCTTCGGCTCCGCCGTCGTGCCGGCCCTCGCTCAATCCCACGCCGCGAAAGTTGAAGCGAAGCACTGGCAGGCCCAGTCCCCATTCCGGCGCGTTCATGGCCTTCATGGCGTGGTAGACAACTTTGTTGTGCATCGTGCCGCCGCCAAGCGGGTGCGGATGGCAAAGCAGCGCGGCAAACGGAGTGTCCGGCGTTCCCTGGTTCAGGAGCGCCTCCAGCCTGCCGGCAGGGCCGGGCAGGTAAAGGGTACGCTGCCGTCTCACCATCGGAGCACTTTCGCTGCCCCGAAGACCTTGTGCCGGCGGGAAAATCAAGCGGTCGGTCTGGCTGCGGACGGCTGTCGCGTTCATTGCACGCACCATTTTACGCGCCTGGAAGCGTATTCTTCACGTCCCCCCGGCGAAGGATGCCGGATTTGCCGTAATGGGCGCGATTTGGGCCGTTTCCTTGACGAAGGGGAAAGAGAACGCCGCACGCATCCCAAAAACGCAAGGTCCACGTAGGTTATTCTGGCAGCATTATGAGCCGGAATTCGCCCCCCCCTCCGTTGGAGGACCCCGTCGGGTTCACCCGCCAGTTGTGCGAAATTGAGTCCACCACTTACCACGAAGGCGCGGTGGGGGACTTTCTGGCCGAATTTCTGTCCGGGCGAGGCTGGACGGTCGAGAAAACTCCCGTTCCGCAGCCGCCGGAGAGCGGCGCCGAGGGCCGCCGCTGGAATGTCTACGCGGGCGCGGCGGGCCAGACGCCGGATCTGGTTTTTTCCACGCACATGGACACGGTGCCGCCCTACATCCCCTTTAGCGAGGACGCGGATTCCATGTACGGCCGCGGCGTTTGCGACGCCAAAGGGATCGTCGCCGCGCAGACCTCAGCCGCCGAGGCGCTGCGCGCTGCCGGGTTCCGAATTGGATTGCTGTTCGTATCCGGCGAAGAGCGCGATTCGGCGGGCGCTAAAGCGGCCAATCTCGCGCCCAGGGGCAGCCGTTTCCTGATCAACGGCGAACCGACCGGCAATCGTCTCGCACTGGCCTCGAAGGGTTCGCTGCGCGTGGCGCTACGGGCTTCGGGCAAGATGGCGCACTCGGCGTACCCGGAGCTGGGCGAGAGCGCGGTGCACAAGCTGGTGGAAGCGCTGGCGCGGCTTCTGGCGCTCGAATTACCCGTCGCCGAGGATGTAGGCCCCAGCACGCTCAACATCGGCCAAATTCAGGGCGGCTACGCTCCCAATGTCATCGCCGACAAAGCTGAAGCCCAGGTGCTGGTGCGCCTGGTTGGCGACTCGGCGCCGGTCCGCGCCGCTATTCTCCTCGCCGCCGCCGGCCTGGCCGAAGTCGATTTCACCCTCGATATTCCTTTTGTCCGCCTGCGCGCCGTTCCCGGCCTGCCCACCCTGCCTACGATGATCGCCAAGTTCACCACCGACATTCCCCAGCTCTCCAACTGGGGCGAGCCGCTCTTGCTCGGGCCGGGATCGATTCACGTGGCCCACACGCCCCAGGAGAGGCTGGCCAAGAAGGAACTCCTCGAAGCCGTCCAACTATACGTTCAGGTTGCAAAACAATTGCTGGCCTGAATCCGGCCGCGCCATGCGGGGTAAAATGGTTCGCCCGGCGCAAGCACACTCTGCTATGCTTCCTCTGCGGTTTTCCACGCTTATCATTTCTCTCCGGAGGTTTCCATGGCCACTGCGACAGCAGAAGTTGCCGCCCGCGTCACGCCCGATCGCATCTTTCAATTTGCCTGGGGCTACGCCCCGCCGTTGATTCTCGAAGCGGCCATTCGCCATCGCGTCTTCGACGTGCTCGACGGCGGACCCATGTCCCTGGCCCAGGTCAGCCAGGCCACCGGCGCCTCCGAGCGCGGACTGGCCGCCATCATGAACGCCCTTGTGGGGCTTGAATTTTTGGCTAAAGACGGCCAAGGAAACTACAGCCTCACCGCCGAGAGCGCCGCGTTTCTGGTGAGCACCAAACCGGGTTTCCAGGGCGGGCTGATCCGCCACACCAGCGAGCATCTGGTCCCCAAATGGCTCAACCTCAATGAGATCGTCGCCACCGGCAAGCCCGTCGAGGCGGTAAACCAGCAGGGGCCGGGCAGCGAGTTCTTCCAAAAATTCGTCAACGACATCTTTCCCATGAGCTACGGCGTAGCGCAGGAGTTGGCCGCGCACCTCGACTTCAATGGCGCGGAGGGCGCGGTGAGCGTACTCGACCTGGCTGCCGGCTCCGGCGTGTGGGGCATTGCTCTCGCGCAAAGCAGCCCGCGCGTGCGCGTCACGGCCGTCGACTGGCACGGTGTGCTTCCGGTCACCCGCGCCAACGCTGCCCGGTTCGGCCTGTCGGAGCGCTTCACGTTTGCCGAGGGCGACCTGCTTGAGGCCGACTTCGGCTCCGGCCACAAAGTGGCCACGCTCGGCCACATCCTGCACAGCGAGGGAGTTGAGCGCAGCAAGGCCTTGCTCAAAAAGACCTTTGCGGCGCTCGCACCGGGCGGAACCATCGCCGTCGCCGAGTTCCTTGTCAACGAGGACCGCACGGGACCGATGGGCAGTCTGCTCTTCGCCGTCAATATGCTGGTCAACACCGATACCGGCGGCACCTATACCTTCGACGAGATCGCGGAGTGGCTAACCGAGGCGGGATTCACGGACGTGCGTACCCTTGCAACACACGGGCCTTCGCCGCTGATCCTGGCCACCAAACCGTAGCCTCGCATCGATCTCCACCACGCTCCGTGCCCCATCCATTTCACGGCTTCATCGTGAAATGGGTGGGAAGCCTCCACCGTCCAAGCGCTTCGGTCTGCTCCGAATCGGGTGCCCCACCCTCACCTGTCATCTTGAGCGGAGTCGGAGGATCTGCGTCATGCAACTTTTGCGGCTAGGGTGGGACTGGCCCCAGCCGCTACCATGGAAAAGCATGTAGGAGAATCCTCATGGCCGCTTCAATCTACGACATTCCCGTCCAGAAAATCACCGGCGACGACGCATCTCTGGGCGAATTCGAAGGTAAAGTTCTGCTCGTCGTCAACGTCGCTTCCAAGTGCGGGCTCACGCCGCAGTACGAGGCGCTGGAGAAGGTCTACGAGCAATACCGCGGGCAGGGCCTGGTGGTCGCGGGCTTTCCGGCCAACGACTTCAAGAGCCAGGAGCCGGGCACCAACGAAGAGATTCTCGCCTTCTGCACGTCCAACTTCGGCGTAAAGTTTCCCATCTTCGGCAAAATTGCGGTGACAGGGCCGGACAAGCATCCGCTCTACGCGGCGCTGATTGCCGCGCGGCCCAAAGCCGTCACTACGGCCGAGGTGCCTTTCCGCGAGAAGCTCAAGGGCTACGGGATCGAAGCGCTGCCCGAACCCGAGCTCACGTGGAACTTTGAGAAATTTATCGTCAACCGCAACGGCGAAGTGGTGGAGCGGTTCTCGCCCGACACAGCGCCCGATGCGCCTGCGCTCGTTTCAGCGATTGAGGCGGAGCTCGGGCGCAATTAGCGCCTCCACATTCCTAAAAGGTAAACCATAGGGCCAATCGGAGGCGGTACGCTCATGCGAAAAGGCACCTAGGCTTGGACTGCGAGAGTCTCTAGACGAGTGACTCGGCGGATTTGGCGCTCGCCGAAGTTGAAGGACGGCGTCGGGGTTTGCTGGTGTTCAGGAATAGAGCGCCGGCGCCTTCCGGGCCTGGAACTTTCCGCGGGTCAGTGTCGTATTATAGGTCGTATACGACGCGTCGTATAGAACGGGTCTATAACTAAGAAGCGAGAGGGACTGGCAGTGAATGAAGCGGCTGCATGGATTGCGATGTGGATATCGGCGGCGACCCTGCCGGAAGAGGCGCAGCAGTGGACGCGTGGCCTGTGGGTCGTCCTAGTGGCGGTCTGGGCGCTGGGAGCGTTCATGACGCGGCAAACGGCGCGGCAGCAGACAAGCAGCTCGCGGCTCTGGCAGATGGGAATTGTGCTGCTGGGGATGTGGCTGCTGTTTGGCTGGGGCACAGACATTGCGTGGGTCGACGGGGCGGCTTTTCTGGTGACTGCGAAGGTGGCAATAGCGGGCCTGGCGACAACGCTGGCCGGTGTGGCGTTCGCGATATGGGCGCGCGTGACGCTGGGCGCGAACTGGAGCGGCGTGATCACGGTCAAGGAAGGCCACACCCTGGTGCGGCGTGGCCCGTACCGCATCGTGCGGCATCCGATCTACACAGGTATCCTGACCGCCGTCGCCGGAACCGCTCTGACGCATGGATCGGTACGCGCCATTCTGGCGTTGCCCGTGGTGGCGTTCGGTTTCTGGTTGAAGACGCTGACGGAGGAGCGTTTTATGGCAGCCGAATTCGGCGAGGAGTATAAGCGCTACCAGCGTGAGGTGCGGGCGCTGGTACCATTTCTGTTTTGAGAAGGTGCAGGCTTGAGTATGCGCAAAGAAGAGAAACCTCTACTTGCCCTTGCGCAGGACCTGGAAGCGCAGTTGCAGAGCATCCGGAGAAAGATGCGGAGGCGTCTGGAGGCGGAATACGCGCGCGGCGATGTGACGGGGCCGCAGCGGCTGGTGATGCATGCTCTGGTGAGCTCAGAGGGAATGAGCCTGAAGGAGCTGAGCGCCAGGGTGAGCCTGGCGCACAGCACGGTCTCAGGGATTGTTGACCGCCTGGAGAAAAGAGGTTTTGTGAACCGGCACGTGCTGGAGAGCGATCGCCGGGTCACACAGATTACCGTGTCGAAACCTGTCAGTGAGTTTATGAAGAAGCAGGCGCCGGAGTTGGCCCTGCATCCGCTTCTCAACGCGTTGCGGAGGGCGAGCGGGGCCGAGCGTAGCGCGGTGCGGAAGGGGATTGAAACTCTGGAAAGATTGCTGGAGGAGTGAGATCAGGAGGCGAGACGCTAGCCAGTGATCCGGGCATCCTGCGGCAGGCGGGCGCAGGTGAATCGACGCGTACAGGCCAAATCGCTCATCGACCGAGATCAGGTCGGTTGGTCGCCCACGCGTAAGTTACTTTTTGTGGCTAGCAACAGGCGGGGCGCCAAGGCGACAAAACGCATCAAGTTGCACTTCCGGCCGCTGGCAGGGCCAGCCCGCCGCCATGTATCCTCACTCCATGCGTGGCGACGCTTTCCCAGAGGCCGTCTCGACCAACCAGCTTGAGTTCGCGGCTTCGTCCTACCTGCGCTCGGCGCGGCATCAGCCCGTGCGCTGGCACGCCTGGAGCGAAGCGGCGTTTGCGCGCGCCCAGGCCGAGGACAAGCCCATCCTGCTCGACATTGGCGCGGTGTGGTGCCACTGGTGCCACGTGATGGACCGCGAATCCTACGAAGACCCGGAGATCGCCGGGCTCATCAACGAGAATTTCGTCGCCGTCAAGGTCGATCGCGACGAGCGGCCCGACGTGGACGCGCGCTACCAGGCCGCGGTTTCTTCAATCAGCGGTCAAGGTGGTTGGCCGCTCACTGGATTTTTGACGCCGGACGGACGGCCTTACTTTGGCGGCACCTATTTTCCCCGCGACGACCGCTACGGCCGACCGGGATTCGGGCGCGTGCTGCTGACCATGGCGCAGGTGTGGCGCGACAGAAAAGACGAAGCCCTCGAAACCGCGACCAGCGTCATGGCTGCCATTGAGCATAATGAGAGCTTTTCGGGACGCGGCGGCCAGTTGACGCTGGCCCTCGTGGACAAGATCGCCGGCTCGGCCCTGGCCGGCTTCGACCCGCGCAACGGAGGCTTTGGCTCGCAGCCCAAGTTCCCCCACCCGTCCGTGCTCGACCTGCTCCTCGAGATGGCAATGAACCGCGGCAACGAGCAGGCCGACAGCGAGCGTGCGCTTGGGGCCTTCGCCGTGACGCTCGACAAGATGGCGCGCGGCGGCGTCTACGACCAGCTTGCCGGCGGATTTCACCGCTACTCGGTGGACGAGCGCTGGGGCGTGCCCCACTTCGAAAAGATGCTCTACGACAACACCGAGCTGCTGCGCAACTACGTGCACGGATTTCAGAGCCCTGTTCCCAACATTGCCCGCGAGGATTTCCTCGAAACCGCCCGCGAGATCGTGGGCTGGCTCGATGCGGCGATGACCGACCGCGAGCGCGGCGGATTTTACGCCTCGCAGGATGCGGACGTGGGCCTGGACGACGACGGCGACTACTTCACCTGGTCGCTCAGCGAAGCGCGCGCCGTGCTCGACCCGGCCGAACTCGACTTTGCCGCCAGGTACTGGGACATTCGCGAGCTGGGCGACATGCACCACAACCCGGCCAAAAATGTGCTGCACGTGAACCGGCCCCTCAAAGAGCTGGCCGTGAATGGAAGCAGTCTTGACGCGTTGCGCGCACTGCGCGATTCCGTGCGGCGCAAGCTGCTGGCGGCGCGCGCCCAACGGCCCACGCCGTTTATCGACCGCACGCTCTACACCGGCTGGAACGCGATGGCGGCCACGGCGTACTTTGAAACGGCGCGCGTTCTGCGCATGGACTCTGCTCGCGAATTTGCTTTGCTCACCCTGAATCGATTGCTCGACGAGGCGTGGGACGGTGGCGCCACGCTCAATCGTGTGATTGCGTATCCGGATGGGGCGGTTCCGGCCGACGAGGCGCCCGCCACGCTCGACGACTACGCCTTCACGGTCCACGCCTGCATCGACGCCTGGTTCGCCGGCGGCGAAATGAACTACTACCGCGTGGCCGGCACGCTGGCCGACGCCATGGTGGCGCGGTTCTACGACAGCGCCGCGGGGGGCTTCTTCGATACGGCTTCCCCGGCCGGCGCCGCGCCGCTGGGAGCGCTGGGGGCGCGGCGCAAACCGCTGCAGGACTCGCCCACGCCAGCCGGGAATCCCACGGCAGTCTCCGCGCTGTTGCGCCTTGAAGCCCTGAGCGGCCGTAGCGATTATCGCCGCATCGCGGAAGAGACGCTGGCCTCGTTCGCCGGCATCGCGGAGCACTTCGGCCTCTACGCAGGCAGCTACGGGCTGGCGCTCGAACGGCTGCTGCTCGATCCCGTGCAGGTCATTGTGGTCGGCTCCGGGCTGGAGGCGGAGCGGCTCGAAGCGCTGGCCGTCGCCCGCTACGCCGTCAACAAGTCCGTCATGCGCATCGCTCCCTTCCGGCTGGTTCCAGGCGGCATTCCTGAAGCGCTGGCGGAGACGCTGCTCCAGGTTCCCGCGCCGGCAGGAGCAGAAGTTTGGGCCCTTGTGTGCCGCGGGCGAACCTGCCTGCCGCCGGTCACTGACGGCGAAGCGCTGTTGAAGGCGCTCGCGCCCGACAGTTAGTGCCCATTCGCCGTCAGGTCAGCCGAAGACGATACACTTCGAGGCGACCGAAAGGCGCCGCCTCGCAGAATGGATAAAGACAAGTCACCAGTGTCAGGATTATGTTCAGCAGGCTGCCGCGCGACCACTTCAAGCTAGCAGAATGTGCAACACAATTCACTTCGCCGGCGCGAAGTGGTGATTTCGTTGTAGTTGCGGCCCATTTTGCTTCGCGAGCAATGGCGGCTATTTCTTCTGCGGCAACCCCCAGTGGTAATCGAACTCCACGAATCCCCACTGCATGTCCCGGTTCGTGGGATAGATGGCAGCGGCCACAGTTTTGCCCCACGCATAGGCGTAGTAGAAGTTAAGGCCGACGTGGCTCGTCGCCTGCCAGTTAGCGCTGGCATCGAGAACCGACGCCAGCGATGAGGATCCATTCGAGGGGCGGCCGACCATGCCGAAGACCTTGTTGTCGAAAGCGCCGCCGCCCAGGTACCAGAGATCGTGCGCGGAAGTCAGTTGCAGCCAGTGCAGGTCGGAACGCAGCGTGACCCGCTTCACGGGCTTGTCCATCATTTGCACAAACTCGTCCGTGCTGTTCATCAGGTTGTAGAACGGCAGGCGCGCGTAGACGCGCGGCGTGGGCAGCACCTGGAAGAAGGTGTTGTGCGTCCCATCGGCAGGATTATTGTCGCCGCTGCCGCGGAACCAGCCGCCGCGCAGCCAGGGATCGTAACTCTGCTTGCCCGCCTGGTAGCCGCCTTCGAGCGCGGCCGCGTTGGCGCTATCGCCCTCGGCGCCCCAGCTTCCGTTCTGCAGCGCGCCCCAGAACAGAAAGTCGAATCGGCCCACGCCGGTGGGAACGACGGCGAGAAGATCGCCGCCGTAGGTTCCAAGGCGGATGTTCTCATGATCCGTCTGTCTCACTGCCAGCGTGCGATTGTCGGTCTTGGTCAATCCCGTGCGCCCGTCGTGATAGCCGAGCGCGAAAACCCGCCACAGCACGCGGTCTTTCCATGCCGGCCTGGTCAGCGCAAGAAACTGCAAATCGACGTTCAGCTCCGGATTTCCGTTCATATTAAAGACGCCCTGATCGGCGCGCGCGGCCATAGCCGTGACGTTGAAACCGCCGGCGTTGAGATGCGCATCCAATCCGTCGAAGCTGCGCTGTGCATTGGAGAAGCCGAAGTTGCCGACGAGCCTTTGCGCGATGCGGTTGGTCTGCAGCCAGGCGATCGACGGGTTCGCAGGCTTGGTCTCTTCCCCGCCTAGAAATTCGAATCGGCCCGCGCGCAGGCTCGCATCTTCGCCGCCAAACCGGACGAATCCCTGCTTGAGAAAGGCCGCCGCTGGATAGGAGTTGTTATTGGCCGCATCGTAAGTCCCGCCCAGGCCCAACTGCCCCTGCGCGGAATTCGATGAGACCGCATCGCCGGGCGCGTCGAGAATTGCGGGCTGCGAGAGCTCCAGTTGCCAGTCCCAGCGATGAATGCGCTGCGCAATGCCGACGCGCAGCAAGGACTCGACATAGCCATAAGAGTTCGCATACGGCGGCGCGGCGAACCACTGCCACGAATCCACGCGGGTGCTGTCAAAGATGGAAAAGCTGACCGGCGAGTTGGCTGGTTGAGCCGGTTGAGCGGCGCAGGGCGCAAGCGACGCCGCTAGGAGCAGGGCGGCGGGGAATGCCGCGATGCGTTTCAAGCTGAGCATTTGATCTCCTGAATTCTGAATGTCGTTACGATACAGCAACCCTGCCGCTGCGCGCACACGAACGGTCACGCGCACGCTCGTGCACTGTCGTTCCAGTTTCCTGAACGGGGTTGCTCAGCGGAGAGCAAGACTAACTATAGATCGAACGGAAGACACGGCGCGGTGTCCTCCGGAGCTGCTCAATTAAAGGACTAGCATACCCGCGATGTATCGCGACGAGCTCGAAGCAATGGCCGCCGATGGCCACCTTACGCGTCTCGACACCGCCTTCTCCCGCGACCGCGAGCACAAGGTCTACGTCCAGGATCTGATGGCAAGGAACGCGCAGCAGCTCTGGGCATGGCTCGAAGAGGGCGCGTTGGTTTATGTCTGCGGCGATGCATCGCGCGCATGGCAAAGGACATGGACAAAACGCTGCACGCGATCGTTCATGCCCTGAGGGACGAGCGCCGTTATCAGCGCGACGTGTATTGAGCGCCTGGCGCCGGCGTTTTAGAGCATCTCTCCATTTGCCATAGAATGAGGCGCCAGCCCACCCTAGCCGCAAAAACAAAGACGCGGCGAGGGTGGGGCACCCGATTTTTCAGCTTTTTGACTCTACACCATGAGGAGAGATGCTCTATATCATAGAAGAGAGCGAACCGCTCCGGAGCGCATCGTGAAGCTGCGAATCAAAGGCAATTCATTGCGGTTGCGCGTGACCCGCCCCGAGCTGGACCGGCTGGCGGACTCGGGACGCGTCGAGGAGAGCATCCACTTTGCCGCCGATGAGCGGTCGAAGCTGATTTATGCGCTCGAGCGTAGTCCGGATGCCGCGGAGTTGACGGTCACCTTCAATCTTTCCACCATCGCTCTAGTGCTTCCGGCCGGCGTGGTGGATAGGTGGCGGGCAAGCGGCGAAGCCGGAATCTACGCAACCGTGGACCTCGGCCCCGAGGGCGCGCTCGAGGTCAGCATCGAGAAGGACTTTGCCTGCCTTCACGGGGACGATTCCGGCAGCGCCGACAGCTTCCCGAATCCAGATGCGTCCGCCTGTTCGTGAAGCGAGCGGCCGCGGAAGGCGTCAATAGATGCGGCTGCCGATGACCTGCGTGCCCATGGCGTTCGACTCCAGGCTCGTCGAGCGCAGCAAAATCTCGAACGAACGCAGCGAGCCGTCGGCGCGCGTCGCCTTGCGCAGTATGGGAGCGATTACGCCGGGATGGAGCAGCGCTTCGACCGCGGCCTGCGTTCCCGCCACATCCAATCCCTGCAAAAGCAGCAGGTGGCCGCTGCCGCTCAGGTTCGGCAGGTACGAGATTACAGAAAAAGTCTCGTGCGCCGGCTCGTTCCAATGGCTCACGTAAGAGGCCGCTTCGCCCGGCCGCGGCCTGGCGTTCACCAGCGTGTCGCTGAGCATGTTGGCGCTGCTTACGATGCGGAAGTTGGCATTGCTCTCGGCCAGCGCCGCCCACGGATCGCTGCCCTCGGCGCCCAGAATCACTGCGTTGGCGTTTTTGAGATCGTCCAGTTCGAGGTCACGCGGAAAGCGCAGGATCACCCGCTGCGCATTGAACTCCGGCAGTCGCGTGAGCGCCGAGACGGTCTGCAAATCGACGAAGCTGGTGAACTGCTGCCCGCGCAAATCGTCGGCGCTGTGACCTTCAATGTGAGCCAGCGGCATTGCCATGTAACCGTTCTTCATATAACTCACCAGCGAGAGCGGATGCCCCGATAGATCTTCAAGCAGGTTCAAGCCTGCGTCCGCGGGAACGATGTAGCAGTTGGCGGGACCTCCAAACAGCGCGGACCAGAGCGGCGCCGTGAGATCCGCGGGCCGCGTCCCGGTACGCGCGGCGGAATGGCGCGAGGCGGCGAACCACACCAAAGCAACCAGGGCGGCGCTATAGACGGCGAGCATGCCCGCTTGCACCAGCCAGGACTTCCAGCGCAGGCGGAAATAAATGGATGCCGCATTCAGCCGGCCGGGAATGCCGTGCGTAGTCGCTGCCATGGGCCCAGGCGGGAACCTGCGCGGCTTTTCGGCGTTCGAGCCGGCGTCCGCGGCAGGCACAAAAACAGGAACGTAACCACCGAGAGGAATATCGATGTGCAGCGGTTCCGACGCTCCCTCTTCGGCAAAGTACTCGCCCAGCCGCCGGCGCAACTGCCGGGCATAATTTCGGACGATGTTATCCTCAATGGAACTGTAGCTCGGCGGCCGGTCGAATACCTGCACCCCGATGCGGTGTTCGGTGATCCTGGCTTGCCGGTCTTCGAGCGTTTCGGCGACAATATAGAGTAGAAATTTGGCTAACAGGCGTGAGCGCACGAAGTGCGCGCTGGCGACTACACGCTGCGCAACCTTCCAGCGCGGGTCACGGTCAAACCAATCCGGCCAGGGGTTTTGAGGAGGAGGCGCCTTGCGTTCGAGGTCAAGCGTGGCGGAACGACCCATGATGATCCTCTCCAGTCGAGCGTCTGGGGGAAAGTCCGTCCCCGCGACAGGGTACGATTTTACCGGTAAACAAACAATAAATTCGGGTGAAACAGCGTCGTACAAGGAACGCATTCATCATAATTTCACAAGCATTATAACGCCCCTGAATTCAGCCGTCTACAAGACAAATTAACGGGTGAGTTCACAGGGGTAAAACTGGGGTAAACACTTCCGTTTGTGCGGCCGTAAGCTCACCATGAGAAACGGCGACAATCGAACGGTTGCGCATCACAAACGATTTTCCCCACACGATCGATCATTTTTTGGAGACGAATATGAAGATGCAACTACGACCCGGACGGGTGACCTGCTGTGCGGCCGCCCTGGTGTGCCTCCTGCTCCTCTGCCTGCCGTCCAGTTTGACGGCCCAAATCGACACCGGCGGGATTACCGGAACGGTTCTCGATCCAACCGGCGCGGCCGTACCGGGCGCGTCGATCACGTTGACGAATGTTGCCACCAATGTGTCGGTGGCGACGAAATCCACAGCCACGGGCACGTATTCGTTCACGAACCTGATGCCGGGGACTTACAAGATCAAGGCGGAGGCGAGCGGCTTTGAGACTTACCTGGTGAATGGACTCGTCGTGCACATCCAGGCGGTGCTGACGGAGAACATCCGGCTGGCCACGGGGAGCGTGCAGCAGAGCGTCACGGTGACCGCGGCAGCGCCGCTGTTGCAGGCGGAGAACGCCCAGGTCGGCCAGACCGTGACCAACCAGATGGTCAACGATCTGCCGTTGGCCACGCGCGACTGGGGCTCGCTGGCGCAGATGTCGGCCGGCGTCAGTACCGATGCGACCGGAACCGGTTCTGGCGGGAACGGCACCGCCGACGCAGGCAGCTCCGAGTCTGCATATTTCAGGGTGGATGGTGTCGACGAATGGCAAAACGATTTCCGCCTTGACGGAATCAACGACAATATCGAGATCTATGGCGGCAACTACACCGGGACCAACGCCGCCATCGTGCCCCCTCCGGACGCCGTCCAGGAATTCACGCTTGAGAGCGGCGACTTCAGTGCCGAGTTCGGCCACTCCACCGGCGGCATTATCAACGCGTCCATCAAATCGGGAACCAATCGCGTGCACGGCGACGTGTGGGAGTACATGCGCAACAACGATCTGAACGCCAATTACTTCTTTAACAGAACTTGCAGTGGCGGGGTCTGCACCGCTAATCCCATCCCCTCTTATCA
Organism: Occallatibacter sp.; assembly: GCA_050745765.1. GTDB lineage: Bacteria > Acidobacteriota > Terriglobia > Terriglobales > Acidobacteriaceae > Telmatobacter. Next base: position 34,596 of record JBOGLX010000001.1, read on the forward strand.
CCAGAACCTGTTCGGCTTCACGGCCGGGGGCCCGATAATCAAGAACCGGCTCTTCTGGTTCGCCGACTACCAGGGTGGCCGCTATGTGCTGCCGGAGCCGGACGGCAACTTAACCGTGCCCAGCATGGGCATGGCCAGCAGCAATTTCACCAACCTGCAGGACAACATCGCCTACAACTACAGCAGCACGTGCAGCGCCACGGTTACCACCGGCTGCCACACCGACGCTCTGGGCCGCAGCTTCTCTAACGGCACCATCCTCGATCCGGCCAGCACGCGCCAGCTCGATCCGACCACGGGCTACGACGCCGTGACTGGACTTACCGGCACACCCGGCGCCTACGTTCGCGATCCTTTCTATAACTGCACCGCGGGCGGCGGTTGCACCAGCTTCGTGGGCAACACCACAAAGGACTTTACCCAGGACGCCGGCGGCGTCGCCCTTTCCACCCTCAACGTCATTCCCACCAGCCGCCAGGATCCGAACGCGGTCAAGCTGCTGGGCCTGTATCCGGCGGCGACAGCCTCCGGCCTCGCCAACGATTTCCAAGGCTACGTTCCCAGCGAGGATAAAAACACCAATACCTACGACGTTCGCATCGATGCCGACATCAGCTCCAGAGACGTTCTGTTCGGCGTCTTTGACCGGAGCTACCTCACCGCCGACGTGCCCTCGTATTTCCCAGGGGTTGGCGCGGGCGAGAGCGGCGGACGCGTCGACAGCCTGCCGGCTTATGCCTGGGCGGTGGGCTATACGCACGAGTTCACGCCCACGTTCACCAACGAAATGCACGTGGGCATGGTGCACAGCGACAAGGATCAGGTATCCGTCTGGGGCAACGACTACGGAAGCTCAGCCTGTTCGGGAACCGTGGCTGCGGGTCCAGGTACGTGCAATATCCCCCTCGAGTACGGCATCCAGGGCGTTCCGCAAGTGAAATACAACGGCGGTTTGCCCGTCATCTCCATTGGCGGGCTCAGGACACTTGGCGTAGGCAACTACTCGCCGACGATTCAAGCCGTCTGGAGCCTCGAGGGCGTCGAGGCCATCAGCAAGGTCTGGCGCAATCATGCCTTCAAGACCGGCATCCAGGTGGACGATCTGGAAGCCGACATCTCCCAGCCGCCGCAAGGCCGCGGCGACATGAGCTTCAACGGCCAGTACACCGACATTTCCAACAAAAGCTCTGGGTTGGATGGCATCGGCGACCTGCTGGTGACGCCCATCAACTACGAATACGGCGTGGGAAACGGTGTTAACCAGGTCGGCGGCCAGAACGGCGTTTCTGCCTCCAACATTGCCGCTACCGACGACCATCGCTGGTACATCGGCGCCTACTTCCAGGATGACTGGAAGGCCAGCACCAACCTGACGCTAAATCTCGGCCTGCGGTGGGATTACTTCACGCCTTACGCCGAGACCCGCGGATTCCAAGCCAACTTCGACGCGGTGGGTGGAAATGGCCCCACCGGGACCTATTACATGTCCAAGCAGGGGTGCGCGGTAGCCCGAGCCCCGATCTTCAACACCGTGGCCGCCCTCAGCGGCATCAACATCGACTGCGTCGGAAACCTGGCGCTAGGCAACGCCCAGAAGGGCGACTTCGCGCCGCGTATCGGTTTCGCCTATCGCCTCGGGCCCAAGCTGGTGGTGCGCGGAGGCTTCGGCACGGCTTTCGGAGCGCTGGCGAACCTGGGCTACGGCGGCACGCTGGGATTCAACTACCCGTTCGTTTACGTCCAGACCATCCCCTCGCCCGACTCCAATCACCCGCTGCTCGCCGGTTCTTCGGGTGCGCCGGCGACCCTGGAGAATACCTTCAATAACTTCAACTTCAACAATCCGAGCGTGCTGCAAAGTCCGACTCCGTACTCAAGTACGCCAGTTACTTGCCCGGATTGCCCCGGAGGTCAATACATCGGCACGAACTATCTGGGCCTTCCCCTCTCGGCACGCCAGTACAACTACCAGACGCCGCTGGTGCAGACGGAGAACCTGACCGTCGAGGATCAGTTCACGCCCCACGACGCGATCCAGGTGGGGTATGTCGGCACCCAGGGCCGTCACCTGGATATTCTGGGGAACACGAACAGCAACTCCGAGATCCTGCCTCCCGGCACCAACACCCAACTCTATATTCCGTACCCGTACTTCCAACGAAACAGCACCTACAACACCACCAACGCCGAAAGCAGCTACAACTCCATGCAGGTCACCTACCAGCACCAGATGAGCCTGGGGCTTTCGCTGCTCGCCAACTACACCTTGTCCAAGTGCATGGGCGACCAGCACGCGCCGCAGAACTCGGAGTTCAATGCGGGCTACCGCGCCCAGTGGCTGCCTCACTTCGGCATCAGCGGCGACTACGGTCTTTGCGATGCCGACGCCACCGACCTGTGGCACTTCGCCGGCACCTACAACCTTCCGTTCGGCCATGGGAAGCAGTTTGGGGGCAACATGCCCAAGGCCGCCGACCTGATCGTTGGAGGGTGGGAGATAGGCGGCTTCTACACATACCAAAGCGGCCAGCCGCTCACAGTCACCTGCCCCACCGGCACGACGGCTGACTTCGGTTGCTCCGCCGACGTGGTCTCGGGCCAGGCTCTCTATGGCAGTCCGCACAACTACACGAAATGGTTAAACCCCGCGGCGTTTGCGGAGCCGCCCACGGCAACCGCCATCGGTCAAGCCGACTACTCGCCATTGGGTGGTGGCATCGAGCAGGTACGCGGACCGCATTTCAGCAATCTGGATTCTTCGATCCTCAAGAACTTCAACTTCGCCGAGTCGCTTCGTCTCCAGTTCCGTGCCGAAGCATTCAACACCTTTAACACGCCGCCCTTCGCGCAGCCCGGACAGTTGAATTTCCAGGCCGGCAGCTTCAGCAACATCTCGGCGACCAAAAACAGCAACGGGAACAACGGCGCGCGTACCCTGCAACTGGCGCTGAAGCTGTTCTTCTAAACATGTAGTTGGAGCCATGTGTCCGGAGTGCTCCAATAGCTCCGAAACTGGGTGCCCCAGGTCCCCGCTTTTGGGACCTGGGGATTCACCCAAAGCTGAAGCGCTTCAATCTTCTCTAAACTGGGTGCCCCATCCATTCCGCGTTTTCTGCGGAATGGGTGGGACTGACCCAAAGCCCATGCGCATCGGCCTTCACTCCATTCCGCGAACCTCGGCGCTCTCGCGTATACCATCGATTACCGAGGCAAAAACTAAATGACCCGCCCTTATAAAACCCTTCCCGCGCGCATCGCAGTCCTTTTTCTCCTCGTGCTCTCCACAGTCCTCACCCACTCGCAAACCCCCGCAGAACCCCCCGCGCCTGCGCCAAACGTCGTCCTCCATGGCATCGTCCACGGCTCCCAGAACCACAGCTACATCAAAGTCCCCTTCCACGTCCCCGCCGGCGTCCACCGCGTCACGCTCACCTTCACCTACACCGAAAAAGATCAGCACACCGCCCTCGATCTCGGCCTGCTCGACCCCGTCTCGCTCCGTTGCTGGAGCGGCGGCAACAAATCCGTCCTCACCGTAGCGCTTACCGACGCCACGCCCTCCTGTCTCCCCGGCGCCATCCCCGCCGGCACGTGGAACGTCCTCATCGGCGTGCCCAACATTCGTCCCCAGGTCACGTCGCGGTTCACCGCGCAGGTCTTTTTCACCCGCACCGGCCTGGTCGCCGACTACCCCGAAGTCCTCCGCGAGCCCCTGCGCGCCGGTCCCGGATGGTTCCGCGGCGACCTCCACATGCACACCGCCCACAGCGACGGCCAATGCCCCAGCCAGACCGGCAAAATGGTTCCCTGCCCCCTCTACTTCACCGTGGACGCCGCCGCCCGCCGCGGCCTCGACTTCATCGCCATCACCGACCACAACGCGCAATCTCAGTACGACGCCATGCGCGAGCTCGAACCCTACTTCGACAAAGTCCTGCTCATCCCCGGCCGCGAGATCACCACCTTTTACGGCCATCTCAACTTCCTCGGCACCACCCAGTTCCTCGACTTCCGCCTCGGCACGCCCGCCGTCCCCACCGTCAACGATCTCCTGCGCAGCGCCCGCAAGCTCGGCGCGCTCATCTCCATCAACCACCCCCTCGCGCCCACGGGAGAGATCTGCATGGGCTGCGGCTGGAACCCGAACCCGCCCGCCGACATGAGCCTGCTTGACGCCGTCGAGGCCGCCAACGGCGGCAGCGAAGCCACCATGTACTCGGGGGCAACTTTCTGGGAGCATCAGCTCGACCTCGGCTACCGGCTGACGGCCATCGGCGGCAGCGACAACCATCGCCCCATGCGCCCGCTCGACCGCATGGGGTCGATCGGCAGCCCCACCACGGTGGTCTACGCCGCCAACCTCTCCACGCCGGCAATTCTGGCCGGCATCCGCTCCGGCCGGGTGTTCATCGACATCACTGGGTCCAAAGACCGCACGATCGGCCTCACCGCAACCTGCGCAGGCGAAACCGCGCACATGGGCGGGCTGCTCCAGGCCGCAAACGGAGCCCCGGTTTCCTTCGATGCTCAGGTAGTGGATGCAGCCGGCGCCAAAGTTGAATTCATTGAAGACGGCAAGCCGCTCGAAGGCCAAGCGCCTTCGCCGGTTTCGTCGGCCGTTAGCCAGACCTTCCACGCAAACTGGACCAGCGACGGCCAACGCCACTGGTTCCTCGCCCAGGCCGTTGGCCCAGGCGGCAAAAACTGGCTTCTCGGCAACCCCGTCTACGTCAACTGGAAACAGGACCGCTAACCGGTCCGCCGAAGAGGAATCCGCACAGTCTGCCTTACCTTCCCTTGGGCAGCACTGTCCAGATCGTCGGATCCTCCTCGCCCAGCACCCACGAGCAGAACCCGGCCAGCCCGCTCTTTTCCGTCAGCTCGTACCGCTCTTGGAACGTCCGCTCGTCGGTAAAAAAGACCCACTCCCGCATCTGGTCCCGGTAAAAGTAGAAGTATGCGCTGCGGTCTTCGGCGTCCCACTGGATCATGCCGCCGTATTCCTCGGCCAGCAGCCGCGCATTGGCCGCGCTGATGTAATCGGCTGTCGGGTTCGGTTCGTACTCGCCTGTGGCCTTATCCAGGATCGGCGCGCCCGCATACCAGTGATATCCGTAGACCGGAATGCCCAGCGCCAGCTTGTCTTTGGGCACATACTTGAGCGCGTAGTCGAGGTTGTCCACCGTCCACTGCCAACCCGCCACCGGCCCCGGCATCGTCCAGCGCGTATTCTGGTCGTAGGTCATCAGGCAAACCATGTCCACCGATTTGGCGAGCGCCGCCAGGTCGTAAGCGCCCCGCCAGTCCGTATAAATCCACTTCGCGAATCCGCCGCTGCCGGGGTAGCCCGGCGCGTTGGGCACCGTGGCAATGGTCAACTGAAACCCCGCGGCGTGCAGAGCACCGGCCGACCGCTTCACCAGCGCGCTCAGCGCGTCGCGGTCCGTCCAGTCGATGTTCTCGAAGTCGAACTGGAACCCCGTATAGCCGTGCAGCTTGCACTCGCGGATCAGCGCCTGGTTCATCTCCGCCTGCGCCGCCTCGCTGTCGGCAAGCAGATGAAAACTCTTCTTGTTCATCAGGGCCACGATGGGCATGACCGCCAGTTTTTCGCTCTTCGCCCGCTGCAGCACCAGTTCATTGGGCGCGCCTGTCACCAGGCCGTTCTCGTCCACCTGGTACCAAGTGGGCACCAGCAGCCCAATCTGCCCTGAATGCTCCAGAAAATCCCGCACCGAGTCCGGCCCGTTGGTCATGTAAAAGATAGCCAGCGGACCCACGCGTGAACTGCCCAGCGCCGGCGCCGCCGTCATCGCCAACCCCACTACAAACAGAATCAACCTCTTCATCGCCATCCTTTTCTGGAAACACGGCCTTTTCCGGGCCGCGCATCGTTTCTCCGGCCGCGTCAAGCCCGCGAAAGCATCTGGGGAGGGCGAAGGCAGGAGCGATGGTGACCCCGGGCTGATTCGAACAGCCGACACGCAGTTTAGGAAACTGCTGCTCTATCCATCTGAGCTACGGGGCCACACGTGCGGAGGTCAACCCCGCCATGACCAGCCTACTTGCAAAGGTATGACGGTTGCAACGCCATGAGCAATCCCATGAGCAATGCCATGAGCAAATCTTGATCCTGGCCTCAGCAAGCGCCTCCGCTGAACCATCGCCGATAATTGTGCCGCGGGTCGCGTCCGGCCTCCCGGAAGACGCACACCGCATCACCGCAACCTGCGCCCTGCTCTTTACATATTCTGCATATGCCGGAACCCTCCGCTGCCCAGCATCATCAGCATGAAGAGCATAAAGTTGTAGCTGGCGTGAATCATTACGCTGGCCGCGAGCGAGCGCGTGCTCAGCCGCGCCCAGCACAGCACCAGGCTGACGAAGACGAGAAGGATGAACGGCCCCAGCGAGTAGCCGGTTTGCGCCGCGTGCAGCAGCGCGAAGGGAATGCTGGTACAGACGGCCGCAAACACCATGGCCCCGAAAGACCATTGCGGATGCCCGTTCTCGTCGAGCGGGGGCGGCGCAACCTGCCGCATCTGTTCCCCGATCCAGTCGAACGCCGTCGAAAGCGCCGGCAGCAGGAACCCCCGAAAGATCAGTTCCTCGAAAAACGGCGCAATGGTCACGCCGAACGCGAACATCATCCACGCCGCTCCGGGCGCTTTGAAAATCTTGTCGATGGGCGCGTTCGCCGGGCCGGGCATCAGATATTCGCTCAGCAGGGCGAGCAGAAAGCAAAAGAACGCCGCGCTCAGCAGCACCCTGTATCTGCGCATCGCCGCCTCGCCGTTCCAGTGCACGCCCGCAAAAAAGCTCCTGTGCCAGAACAGCGGCATAAAAACATACGCGGCGCCGAACGCCACCGCATAAATCACCGCCTCCATGCCCAGAAGGTAGGCCGCGTTGCTCTTGACCCCGTCGAGCGTGTGCACGCCCAGCAGGTGCAGGTGCATCGCGCCATAAAGCAGAAGCATCGACGCGATCCATCCCATTACGAAGAATGGAATCAGCATCGCCAGATGGCCAAAATTCGGAATCCGCGGCGGCCTGCGTATCGTCGCCTGCGGCGGAGGCGGAGCAAAATTGAATTGTGGATAGGACGAATCGTATGGACGCCCTTCGAGCATGTGCGGACCATAAGGCTCGGGCGCCGACGGTTCGAGCCAAGGATGTGGCGGCGGCGACCCGGCTGAGGCAATCCCGGATGCGCGAATCTCTCCGCGGCCGTCTTCCGGAGCGCTAACATCCGCGGGGGCGAATCCGCCTGCGTCCGGCTCCGCAGCCCGCTGTTCATCCGCAGATGCGGCCCGCTGTTCCTCCGGCGCGCCGAAGTTTTCGAGGTTGTTCGCGTCCTGCTCCGGCACTCCGTTCATCGGCTCACCGCTTTCCTCTTCACGCCATTTTTCCCGCTGCTCTTCCTGCCGTTCTTCCCTTCAATTCCGTTTGGATGCGTAGGTTCCGTCGACGTTCCATTCCGTCCCCTGCGCTTCTCCCCCCTGCGCTTCCCTTTGGCGCTCGCCAACGCGGCGTCCGCCGGTCCGCCGCTCGCCGCTTGCTCTGGGCCCGCGTTGCCGTTCGCCGCAGCCGCAATCTCCTCGTCGGCATCGGCCGCGACAAGTCGCCCGTCTTTTGAAGTGTAATAGTGCATGAGGAACTGGCCCGTATACGAGCCCGGCGTCGCCGCAATTCGCGCCGGCCTTCCCTCGCCCACCACGCGTCCGCCGCCTTCGCCGCCTTCGGGACCCAGATCGATGACCCAGTCCGCATTGCGGATCACGTCCATATTGTGCTCGATGATAATCACCGAGTTGCCCAGATCGGCCAGCCGGTGCAGCACCTCCAGCAGCTTGCGCACATCGTCGAAGTGCAGCCCTGTCGTCGGCTCGTCCAGCAGATAGAGCGTCCGCCCTGTCTGGCGCTTCGAGAGCTCCCGCGCCAGCTTCATGCGCTGCGCCTCCCCGCCGGAAAGCGTAGTCGCGCTCTGCCCCAGGTGCACGTAGCCGAGGCCGACATCGACCAGCGTCTGCAGCTTCTGCCGCACCTGCGGCACATCGGCCAGCACCGGCAGCGCGTCCTCGATCGTCAAATCGAGAATGTCCGCAATCGAGTGCCCGTGGAACTTGACCGCCAGCGTCTCCTGGTTATAGCGCCGCCCGTTGCAAACCTCGCACTGCACATAAACGTCCGGCATAAAGTTCATTTCAATGCGGCGCTGTCCGTCGCCCTGGCAGGCCTCGCAGCGGCCCCCGGTCACGTTGAAGCTGAACCGCCCCGGCTTGTATCCGCGCTCGCGCGACTCCGGCAGCATCGCAAACAAATCCCGGATCGGCGAGAACACCTGCGTGTAAGTGGCCGGATTCGACCGCGGCGTGCGCCCGATCGGCGACTGGTCGATGCGCACCACCTTGTCCAGCAACTCCGCGCCCGTAAGCTCGTCGTGTGCGCCCGGCTCCTCGCGCGAACCGTAAATTGTTTTGGCCAGCGAGCGGTACAGAATGTCGTTCACCAGCGTGCTCTTGCCGCTGCCGCTCACTCCCGTCACCACCGTCATCACGCCCAGCGGAACGCGGATCGTCACGTCCTGCAGATTGTGTTCGCGCGCACCGCTCACCGTGAGCCACTTGCCCGTAAGCGGCCGCGGACGCTCACGCTGCAGCATCGTCTCCGCACCGGAAAGATAGCGCCCCGTCAGCGACTGCGGCGCCGCCATGATCTCTTCCGGCGTCCCCTCAGCCACCACCTGCCCGCCAAGCCGTCCCGCGCCCGGCCCCAGGTCCACCACGTAGTCCGCATGGCGAATCGTGTCCTCGTCGTGCTCCACAACCAGCACGGTATTGCCCAGATCGCGCAGCTTTTTGAGCGCCTCGATCAGCCGGTTGTTATCGCGCTGGTGCAGCCCGATCGAAGGCTCGTCCAGCACATAAAGCACCCCGCGCAGCCGCGACCCGATCTGCGTGGCGAGGCGAATGCGCTGCCCCTCCCCGCCAGACAGGGTCGCGGCGCTGCGATCGAGCGCCAGATAATTCAGCCCCACCGCGCAAAGAAATTCCAGCCGTTCCGCAATCTCCCGCCGAATGCGCTCCGCAACCAGCGCCTCGCGCTCCGTAAATCGCAAGTTGATGGCCGCTGAAAGCGCCCGGTTCAGCGGCAGCGCCGTAAAGTCCGCAATCGAAAGCCCGCCAATCTGCACCGCCAGCGACTCCGCCCGCAATCGCTTGCCCCGGCATACCGGGCACGGCGTCGCCGACATGTAATTCATCATGTACTCGCGGTAGCCGTCGCTGCGCGCCTCCTCCACCGAATCGCGCAGATACGACAAAATTCCGTGAAACCCCGTGCGCGGCGCCTCGGCTTTTGGCGGCCCATAAACCAGAATGTGCTGCTGCCGCGGCGGCAGGTCCTCGAACGGCAGCTTCAGGTCGATGCCGTAACGGTCCGCCGCCAGATGAATCAGCTTCAGCAGATACTGCGATGACGACCCCGGACCCAGCCCGCCGTCCAGCAGTGGCTTCGACCAGTCCGTTATCACCTTCGCCGGATCGAAGTCGTAGAGCGAGCCAAGACCGTGGCACTCCGGGCAGGCGCCGAACGCCGAGTTGAAGCTGAAGCTGCGCGGCTCCAGCTTGGGCACGTCGAGGCCGCAATCCGGGCAGGCCATCGACGACGAAAACAATTGCTCTTCGCCGCCGGCAATCGCCACCAGCACAAGCCCGTTGGCAAGCTGCAGCGCCTTGGTTACCGCCTGCTCGAGACGCTTCTCGACAGAAGCCTTGCCAGTGGATGCCCCAGAGCCTGCCCTGAGCGTGTCGAAGGGTCCCCCTTTTGGGACCTGGGAAGGAACTAAGCCGGGTGCCCCAGGTCTCGCTTCTGAGACCTGGGAGGGAACCGAGCCGTCTCCAGCACTCGGCAACTTCAGCAGCACGCGGTCAACGATCGCCTCAATCGTGTGGTTCTTCCGCCGGTCCAGCAGCACCGGCTCCGACAGATCCTCGATCTCCCCATCCACGCGCGCGCGGAACCCTTGCTGGTCGATCTGGTCGAGCAGGTCTTTGAACTCGCCCTTGCGCCCCCGCACCACCGGCGCCATCACCGTCACCCGCTCGCCCCGGCCCAGTTCCACAATCCGCTGCACAATCTGCTCGGCCGTCTGCCGCGCAATGGGCCGCCCGCAGTTGGGGCAGTGCGGCGTGCCCACCGACGCATAAAGCAGGCGCAGATAGTCGTAGATCTCGGTGATCGTCCCCACCGTCGAACGCGGGCTGCGGCTGGTCGTCTTCTGCTCGATTGAAATCGCCGGGCTCAACCCCTCGATCGAGTCCACGTCCGGCCGCTCGATCTGGTCCAGAAACTGCCGCGCATACGCCGATAGCGTCTCCACGTACCGCCTCTGGCCCTCCGCATAAATCGTGTCGAAGGCCAGCGAGCTCTTCCCCGACCCCGACAGCCCCGTCACTACCGTCAGCGTGTTCCGCGGGATGCGCACGCTTATGTCGCGCAGGTTATGCTGCCGCGCCCCGCGCACCGAAATGTGAGTAATTGGCATCTTATTGCGTCAGGGGCAGCGATGGACGGGTTGCGATGAGCAATTTCTAACCGACGGACCCCCAGGGACGGATCTGGACTTGCTGTGTCTTTGATCGTGCCGCAACAGCCCTGGGAGTATTCTATGAGTCAACAGAAACCAGGGTCAACGCGGCGTTTCTTCTGCAAGAATGAAGATGGGAAAGCCCTGGGTTGTTCCGCAATCGCCGGACTCCCCGAATACGGACTCAGCAAGCCCAATTATTGGATGACCAGGCGGGTGGTGGGTGGCGAATTTATTGAATCTTGCAATGTTGGTGTGCGCTACTGTGGGCTCGATGGCGTTCGGACTTCTGGCGGCCTATGGCATTCTTCGCGCAGGCTTTGCCCTCATCCGCCCTCAGCGCCGTCCTGCCGTCAACCCGCAGCCTGAAGTCGTCCGAGTCCCCCAGGCATAGCGTTCCATAACCATAGCGTTTCCCGGGCGCCCGAGCCCCAAGCCCGAAGACCGTCAATCTTCCGTGCCCCTTCCTTTGGATCTTTTTCTGTCGCAAGGGTGGGATTCCACGACAGATGGGAACCGCTTTTGGGGAAGCCCTTAAGGCTACTAATCGGGCTCGCGAATTTGGGCGCCTCAGGTCTCGCTTTTTGGGACCTGGGAAGCCACAAATCCGCCCGGACACGGTACTACTGCGGATTGTTCTGCCGCATTTGCTCCTGACGCTGCATTTCCTGCTGCCGCTCCATTTCCATCTGCTGCTGCTCGCGTGTCTGTTGTTGCCGCTGCTGCATCTCTTCCATGATCTGCTGCGGCGTACGCGGCGGCTGCCCCGGCACAATTCCCGGCTGCGGCGGATAGGGCAGCGGCTCTTCCGGCTGGTAGTCCTGCTCGTCGCTCGACCGCTGATAGCTCGGCACGTTGGGCGCCGGGCCCGTTGGAGCCGCGCTCAGCACAATCCGCAATGGCTCGCCGGCGGCACGGTCCCCAACAATAATCACGTTGTACCCGGTGCCGTCCAGAAGCTGCGACAGCACCTCCCGCGGCTCACCCGGCCCATACAAGCCGAAGACACGCTGATCCGCGTCGAAGCCCTGAACCTTCGCCCCCGTATCCGCGGAAACTTCCTTCATTATCTGCTTCAGGCTCGCATTCATGGCGTCGATGCGCAGCTCACGGCCGTTCCAGGTCACCGAGGGCTGCGAGGGAGGATCGTTGACCGGCCATTTGGGCGCCGCGGACGCCGCGGGCTCAGCCGCCGCCGCAGCAGGCTTCGCCAGAGCAGGCTTAGCTGGAACAGCCGCCGCTTGAGCCCTGTGCGCGTGATGGCGCGCCGCAACCGGCCTGTGCTGCGCAAGCGCCTTGCGCGGCGCCGCCGAACCCTGCGCCGCGGCCGAACCGCACGCCAGCGCCACCACAAGCAGAATCGTCAGCGGCGCAAATCGCCCACCATGCGCTGCCGTCTGCGGCCCCACACGTCTGGAGCTGGGAAGCCTGCCAAGCTCCGGCTGGCAACCCCCCGGCTCACAGGTTTTGTCCCCGGCACAGAAACCCAGATGATGAACCAGGCCTTCAGCCCCCGCGGAAAATTCCGAAATCGGACTCGCCATCGACCCACCCCGTTTCCGCAAACTCTCTTTAGCTCTAAATAATCCGCTCCGATCTGGATTCCTTCTATGCATAACAGACTAACCCACGATCAGCCCCGGGCCTCATCCATGCGACTTTTTTCTGTCGCATGGGTGGGATGCCACGACCGTTGCGTATAACATCTCTGGAGCCGCTCTAGCTCTAAATAATTTGCTCTACATCTCGCTAGGCCTTACCCTCTGCCCGACACACCCCTCACTCATGCGGTAACGTCTACTGTACTAGACTAACAGTGGCTCGGCTACGCTCAAAGTGGGTTTGCGCGGCGTTTTGCGGGCCGTGGAGGATTTCCCGCCGATGTGTTCCTGCTCCAGGCTACTACTTCGCGCGCTTCTGCCTTTTGCCCTGCCTCTTGCCCTGCCTTGTGCTCTGTGTTGCACCGCGATGCTCCTTGCGCCAGCCATGAGCCGCGCCGTCACTTGCACCTCGCAGGCGGAACTTTCGGCCGCAGACCGCGCGCAACTCTCTGAAGCCGGCGTCCGGATCTCCACTGACGTTTTGAACCAGGATTACCCAGCCCTCCAGGCCGCGCTGCTTCCCTCTGAAACCTCCATCTGGAACGCCATGCACACCGCCGTCGAAGACGCCGCCCCTGTGATGAAAGGCGGCCACATCGAGCTCACCAACGCCTACCTCCTCGACGCCTCCAGCCTCACCGCCCCCGAGGACTCGCAGTTCTTCTGCTCGAACGCGAGCGGCTCGCTCACCGTCACCGTCGCCATGCGCGCCCTCCCGCCGGGCAAATATGCCATCGTCCTTGGTGAAGCCGCCGGCGCACCTCTCGACGGCCAGATCGGTATCGTCCTCGCCTGGGAAGAGGGCGCATCCGGCGGATGGAAACTGGCCGGCGTCTCCATCCACCAGGGCAAATTCGATGGCCACGACGGCGTCTGGCTCTGGGCCCGCGCCCGTTCCCTCTCGAGCGCCGACCCGTGGAGCGCCTACTACCTTTACGACCTCGCCCGCTACGCCCTCATGCCCGTCGGCTTCATCTCCTCGCCTAACCTCGAAAAGCTCGACACCGAACAGTCCCAGATCAAGAACTCGCCCAAAAACGCGTTCCCTTACTCGCTCCCCGACGGCTCCCGCACCTGGAAGATCGACTCCATCGAAATCAACACCATCCTCCAGCAGGCCGACCTCGCCGTCACCTACGAATCCACCGGCGTAACCACCCCCGCCGCCCAGCACACTGAAGCCGTAACCGTGCTCAGCGCCCTGCTCAAAGCCCAGCCCGGCCTGCGCGAGAGCTTCCACGGCCTCTGGGCCGTCGCTTCGTACAATGGCAAGAAGACTCCTATCATCGAGCTGCCTATGGCGCAGATACCGTAAAAGCAGGGAATAGGGAATAGGGAACAGGGAACAGGGAACAGAGATCAGAGATCAGGGATCAGGGATCAGGGATCAACCGCGAGGTTTCAGCGGCCAGCTTTGAAATCCAACGCGACGACGGCTCCCTAGCGCTGCCGAAGCGGCGCAAATCGGGAACAAAAACAGTCCGTCCACCGCCGTGCAAAGCGAATACGATTGTCCTGAGGGAACAGGATGTCCGTATTCTTGCTCACAATGTTTACCTTGTCGCTGGTTCCGGCGATAGCCACGTTTGCGGCCGCAAGATATGTGCTGGCGTATTTCAGACGCGGTTTTGACCGGCCGGAACTGGAGGCTGCCTGTACCATCGGGGTGTCCTTTGCCATGATGTTTTTCACCGTATTTGGCATAGGATACTTTGTCCCTGGGACCGTCCGGGAAACTGCATACGTCGGCCTGATGATCGCCATTATCGTGGCCGGGGCGACAATCGTTTGGCGCGTCCTTTCCGCGGCCGATCCAGAAAGGTAGGAAGTAATTGGAAAACCCGATCGACTTGCGTTCCGACACCGTAACCCGCCCCACCCCCGCGATGCGCGCCGCCATGGCCGCCGCCGAAGTTGGCGACGATGTCTACGGCGAAGACCCCACCGTCAACCTCCTCGAGCGCCGCGCCGCCGAGATTTTTGGCCGCGAGGCCGCGCTCTTCGTTCCCACCGGCACCATGGGCAACCAGATCGCCATCCGTCTGCACACCCAGCCCGGCCAGGAAGTCATCGCCGAATCCCGCTCCCACATCCTCGATTTCGAAATGGCCTCGACCGCCGTCTTCTCCGGCTGCCTCATTCGCGCCGTCCACACCGAGAGCGGCACGCTGAGCTGGCAAGACATCGACCCCGTCATCTACGGCCGCAGCAACTTCCGCGCCGCCACCGGCCTTATCGAGATCGAAAACACCGCCAACCTCGCCGGCGGGCGCTGCACCCCCTTTGCAGCGATGGAAGAAATCTGGGAGAACGCAAAAGACCGGCAACTCCCCCTCCATCTTGACGGCGCCCGCATCTTCAACGCCTCCGTAGCCCTCGGCGTAGACGTAAAAACCCTCACCCGCGGCTTCGACACGGTCATGTTCTGCCTCTCCAAGGGCCTCGGCGCGCCCGTCGGCTCAATGCTGGTTGGCTCGGAGGAACAGATCGCCCGCGCCCGCATCTTCCGCAAGGCTCTCGGCGGCGGCATGAGGCAGGCAGGCGTACTGGCCGCGGCCGGGCTGATCGCCCTCGAGCAGATGCCCGCCCGCCTGCACCAGGACCACGCCAACGCCCGCTTCCTCGCCGAGACGCTCTCCCACTGCGAAGGCGTGGCCATCGACCCCGACATGGTCGAGACCAATATCGTCATCTTTCGACTGACTGACGGCCAGAGCGCGCCCGCTCTCTCGGCAAGGCTCAAAGAGCGCGGCCTGCTGGCCAACGCTGTCGGCCCAAGCGCCATGCGCCTGGTCACCCACCTCGATGTCGATCACGCTGCCTGCGTCGCCGCTGCCCAAATTCTGACCGAAGAGATTGAAGCAAACAGCCCGGCCTTGGCGCATGACCGTCCCGCAAGCGCCGTTCGCTGAAGCAACAATCGTGCCGCCAGTGATAGAAGCCTGGCTTTGAAAGGGCACGACTTCAGTCGTGCCGTAAAGCCAAGAAAATCAGAGGGCTTTAGCCGCTGAGGGACGGTTCTTCCGAAATCTCAACCTTCGCCGCAGGCTCGCAGCCGCCGGGCGGCTCCTATCCGTTGCTCGCGGCTCTAGGCGCTCCGCTCTACCGCCAGTTGGAGCAAATTCTGCTGCGCCGGCAGTCCTTGGAAATAGTTGTAGATGTACATTGCCCAGTGGCGCAGCCCGCGCCGCGGCGGTCCCGACTGGTCTTCCTGCATCCACTCCCGCACCGGTATCACGAACCCGCTCTTGGGCCGGGTGACTACCTCGCGCGGAAGCGGCGTCCTCAGCGCACTCACAAACTCCGGCTTGCGCGGCGCAAATTCACTGGCCCGCAGCGGCGCGATCTTTCGCAGCAAAACCATGTCCGCCATGGGCACGCGAATCTCCACCGAGTGCGCCATTCCTGCCCAGTCCGCGTCGCGCAGCAACTGCGTGCGCATAAAGTAGTGCAGCTCCAGCGCCGACACCCGAAGAAAATCCGCCTGCACCTTCACCTTCGCATCGTCTAAAGGAGCCACCATTCCATTCATCTCCCGGATCGACCCCAACTCTCCCCACCCATCCCGCACCATCTCCGCATCCAGAATGCCGGTCAACTCCCACGGCATAAACAGGCCGCGCCTCAGCAGGTACGCTCCCCCCCAGCTCCCCCCATATTCAAACAGGCTAGCGTACTTCGGTGAAGTAAATCTCTTCAGAAACGGCGCCGCCATCGAGCGCAGCGCCGCGCCGGAACTTGAATAGTCCCCCAGAAAGCCGAGTCGATGCACCAGCGGCGGAATCTGCTCAAAACTCGGATAGCCTCCAAACAGCTCGTCGCCGCCAAGTCCGCTGAGCGCCACTTTGTACCCGCGCTCCCGCGCCAGCAGGGCCACAAAATACGTGTTCACGCCGTCGATCGTCGGCTGGTCCATCTGGCCAAGAAGCCGCTCGCGGTGCGCCACAAACGTCCCCTGGTCGATGTACCGGCTGTAGTGCCGGATCCCATACGTCCCCGCCACTCGCGCCGCCGGCTCGGTCTCATCTTCCGGCGTCCCGCGCATCCGGTCGAAGCCCAGCGTCAATCCCTCCAGCCCGTTGTGCGCCTCCGACGCCAGCGCCGTAATTACCCCGGAATCGATTCCCGCCGACAAAAACAGCGACACCGGCACGTCGGCAATCAGGTGTGCCTGAACGCTCTCTTCCAGTGCGTCGTGAAGCCGCTCGTGGGCTTCCCCAAGCGATCGCGGCCGGTCTGCGGCATCGAAGCCGACAAACTCCCCCGCAGGCGACGCAAACCGCTCTGCCGCGCTTACCCGTCCCCCTGCCACAGTTAGAAAACAGCCGCTCGGAACACAGCGAATCCCCCGGTACAGCGTGTAGGGCTCCGGCACCGATCCCCAGACAAAGAAGCCCACATGGCCCGCCGCTTCCGGCCTCAGATCCACTCCCGGAGTCTCGCGAAGCGCCCTCGCCTGCGATGCAAAATAAAACTGCCCCTCCGCCGTCGCGTAGTAAAGCGGCTTGATTCCCAACGGGTCCCGCGCCAGAAACAGCTTCTGTTCCGACTCGTCCCAGACCGCAAACGCGTACATCCCCCGCATCCGGTTCAGCATGGCAGCGCCCTGGGTCATATACAAACGCAGCAGCACCTCGGTGTCGCCGCTGGTCGCGAACACCTCTCCCCGCGCCTCCAGTTCCTGGCGCAGTTCCGCGTAATTGTAGATTTCTCCATTGAATACAAGCACGTACCTGCCGTCGCTGGAGCGCATCGGCTGGTTAGAGCGTTCGGCGACATCTATGATCGAGAGCCTGCGGTGAACCATCGCCGCGCTCCGGCGACGGGAACTCCAAGTCCCGGTTGCGTCAGGGCCACGCACAGCGAGACTGCACGACAAAGCATCCAACTCATCCTGAAAGTTAGGTCGAAGTGCGTCTGAGAGAGCTGTTATTCCCGCGATGCCACACATCCGGTTTGGCGTCCTCTGCTCAAAGCTTACCTGAGGAAGCCTACTCGTAACCTCGTAAGTAAAGTCTTTTTCTTGAGACAAAAAGGTTGCAAATACTGGATTAGAAAAGGCTCGGGAAGGCTCTCGATTTCTATCATTTCGAGCGTTCTACTTCATAGAGTCAAAAATTAATTTAGTCACATAAATGTAATCCAACCCCATTTTGCTCACTTTTGCAAACTTTCATTCCCGATGGGTTGCCAGCCGTATTTTTGGGGGGCTAGTATTTCGCTTAGTTTGATCGAGCCGACCACCATCGGCCCGACTTTATGCCCGCTATGCAGTTGTTCCCAAGTTCACAGAGCTTCACCAACCGGCGGCGCTCACCGGCGCACGCTAACGGAGTGTCTCGTCATGGCATGGTATGCCTACTGCATCGGTGAAAAACAAGCCTTCCCCGAATTGGCCCGTCATCGCAAACCCGTCCCCTTGGAATCCGTATCCGGCGTAAGCGGCAACCAGGTTTTCCTCTATCCCGCCAGCGACCTTGCCGTCATCGTCAGCGAGCACAACCCCCTGGACGCCCTTAGCCAGAAATCCGGCGTGGACCACGCCAGGGTCATCGCCGACTGCTTCCAGCACTCGACCGTCCTGCCTTTCCGCTTCGGCACCGTATTCAACGACGATGAGAGCCTGCGCCGCTCCATCCGCTCCAACCAGCGCCAGTTTCTCTCCAACATCGATAAGCTGCGCGGCAAGACAGAGATGCACCTCAAGATCTTCGTGGACGATTGCCCCAGCCGCGATGCCGGCCGCGCACCGGCGGACTGCGGGCCGCACGGCTACCTCTCCAGCCTCCGTGAGAGCGCCGCCCGCACCCGCGAGCGGCAGACCCGCGCCCGCGCCGTCAGCTTCCAGATGCACCGCCTGTTCCTGCCCCTCGACGAAGAGGTCAGTTGCCGGCTCACCGAAAACGGCAAGATGGCGCTCGACATTGCCCACCTCATCGACCGCAAATACGTGGAGCGCTACCAGAATAAATTCTCCTCCACCAGCGCCACCATGCGGCAATGCCAGATGCAGCTCTCCGGCCCTTGGCCGCCCTACCACTTTGTGCACCGGCTCACGCGCGGTCCTCATGCACAGCCGGCAGCCGCTACCCAGGCGCCTCTTAAGCAGACCCCGGCCAGCGTCGAGCCGGTTCTCGGTGTCATGGAGCCCGTTTCAACTCCGGCTTAGAAAAAATGAGAGAATCCACATTTCAGGGTCCCGGCTATGGCCGGGACTTTGGTGCAAAGGGGGCCACAGGGATCGGGCTGGGAAGAATCCCCGTTACGGGCTTCAAATCCCTAAAGTTTCTAAGCTGATACCAAAGCGGTATTGCAAGTTCCTCGAAGAGCCGATTCTATATAGGAGGCCAGTCTTTTGACGCGAGGTTGACTGAGTGGATTGGAGCAAATTACCCGATGTTGGAGCTGTCGCGCTTTTGACGTGCGCGTTTGCCTCGGTTGCGCGCCGCGGCCAGACTTCCGTCTCCGGCATCTGGCTTATCGGCTGGATCATGATCGTGATCCACTTCTTCGCTTTCATGTTCCTGCCCGCCAGCGGGAACCCCAACGCCTTCGAGAACTTTGCGGGCTTGATAGGCTTGTGCGCCCTGGCCTGGGCCGGCGTGCTTTTCATGTGGGCCTCGGTGCCCTATCGCGGCAAAATCTCCAGCCGCTTGATGTTCTTCATCATGCTGGCAACCAACACCCTCTATATCGCATTGATCAGCTATGCTCCCGGCACCTCCTGGACCCTGATTCCAGCAGCCGCTCTCTTCGGCCTTTTGCCCCTGGGCCTTTCCCTGGCAACCATACGCGGGTTCCGGCACCCGCTGCGATGGATCCTTACCGGCCTCTATTGCGCCCTCTCCGTCTTCCTCCTGGTCATTCAGATGCGCCCAGGCTATGGAAGCGAACTCGCCCTCGATGCGGTCTTCTTCACCGTTTATTTCGGTTGCTGCATCCATTTCTGGTTCGCATACGGCCGCCCCACAACTGGCGCCTTCATCACCATCTCCGGATTCCTGGCCTGGGCCGCAGTCTTTGTCGTGGCTCCGATTTTCCAAACCTTCCTGCCCAACCTGCACCTCGAAGGCGAAGTGTGGAACCTGCCCAAATATGTCGTAGCCGTGGGCATGATCCTGCTCCTTCTCGAAGACCAGCTCGCGCACAACAAGCATCTGGCCCTGCACGACCCGCTCACCGGGCTGCCAAATCGGCGGCTCTTCGAGGACCGCCTGGCCAGCGCACTCGAACGCGCCCGGCGCACCGGCTCACAGGCCGCGCTCTTACTCATCGATCTCAATCACTTCAAGCGCGTCAACGACACCTTCGGACACCACACCGGCGATCTGCTCCTCGAGCGGGTCGGCACCCTCCTCAGTGGCCGCGTCCGCCGGTCCGATACCGTGGCCCGCACGGGCGGCGACGAGTTCTCCGTCGTCCTCGAGGAACCGACAAACCGCGAAAACGCCGAACAGGTCAGCAGCGCCCTCATGGAACTGCTCAATGGACCGCTTGAATTGGGCGAAAATACAGTTACCGTCGGCGCAAGCATCGGCATGGCCTTATTCCCTGAAGACGCACCCAGCCTCGAAGCCCTGTGCATCGTTGCCGATCTTCGCATGTACGCCGAAAAGTACGGTTCCCGGAGTGCCGAAGAATCTATGCCCCTCCCGCCGACTCACGGTCTCCCTTCCGTAACAGAACAGCCGACCAGCATTCTGGCCACCGACTGAGCAGCTTTTTGCGCAAATGCAGTCCAGGTATCGGCGCCAGGGTGAGATTCCACGACTGGCGCTAGGGGTGGGATTCCGCAACTGATGGGTAAAGCAATTTTGGAAGCGCCTTAGGCGCGTACTTCCGCCAGTTCACCGACTCGCTGTATCGCTGACTCGCTGCTCCCAAACCCGTGTTCAACGCAACCGGGACAAGAAAAAGGCAAGGCCCGGACTGCAAATCCGGGCCTTGCTCTTTTCACATGGCTATCTGCCGTTAGCCCTGGCCGCCTCCCCTGCCCGGTCCGCGCCCGCCCCCCGGCCGGCGCCGGCGCCGGCGCCGGTTGGTGCCTGCCGCCGGCGGACGGCCCGATCCGGATGACTGTCCCGCACCCGCAGCCACCGGCGCGCCCTCCACGCGGTTGAAGTTGGGCTCCGTCTCTTCGTCGAACTCCTCGCCCTCGCCCTCTTCCTCTTCGAAATCGCCGCCCTCGATCAGAATCGTGCTCTGGTTCGACTTCGGCTGCCGATCGTCGAACTCGTGCCGCGGCCTCTCCGTTTTGGCCGGCGCGGCCGGCGCGGCCGACGCTTCGATCTGCGCATCTTCCGCAGGCTCCGCTCCATTGCCCGGCGCCTGCGCAAGCTTCGCCTTCTGCTCGCGGATCAGCGCCTTGCGGCTCAGCTTGATCCGGTTGCCCTCGATGGCCAGCACCTTCACCATCACCTGGTCGCCCTCGCGAAGTTCGTCCTTTACTTCTTTCACCCGATGCTCTGCGATCTCCGAGATGTGCAAGAGGCCGTCGGTGCCGGGGAACAGTTCCACAAACGCGCCGAATTCGGCCAGCCGCACCACTTTGCCCAGGTAAACCTTGCCCAGCTCGGGAACCGCCGTGATGTCGCTGATCATCGCCAGCGCGCGCTTCAGGCCATCGGCGTCGCTCGAGGCCACGCTCACGCGGCCCGTGTCGTCCACGTCGATCTTCGCGCCCGTCTGCTCGATAATCCCGCGAATCGTCGCCCCGCCCTTGCCGATCAGGTCGCGAATCTTGTCGGTGGGAATCTGCACGGTCTCAATCCGTGGCGCGTACTGCGACCGCTCCTGACGCGGCCCGTCGAGCGCCGCATCCATCTTGTCCAGCAGGAACAGCCGTCCGCGCCGCGCCTGCTCCATCGCCTGCTCCAGAATCTCCCGCGTCAGCCCACCGATCTTGATGTCCATCTGCAGCGCGGTAATTCCCCGGCGCGTTCCCGCCACCTTGAAGTCCATGTCTCCATAGTGGTCTTCGGCGCCGGCAATGTCGGTCAGGATGGCGTAGTCGTCACCCTCTTTGACAAGGCCCATCGCGATGCCGGCCACTGCGCCCTTGAGAGAAATGCCGGAGTCGTACAGCGCCAGGCTCGCTCCGCACACCGATGCCATCGACGACGATCCATTCGACTCCAGAATGTCGGAGACGATGCGAATCGAATACGGCGACTCATCGGCGCTCGGCAGCACCGCCGAAATCGCCCGCTCGGCCAGCGCTCCGTGGCCCACCTCGCGCCGGCCCACGCCCGTCATGCGGCCCGTCTCGCCCACGCTGAACGGCGGAAAGTTGTAGTGGAGCATGAAGTTCTTTTTCTTCTCGCCTTCATAAGACTCCAGCCGCTGTCCATCGTCCTCCGTGCCCAGCGTCGCTGTCACCAGCGCCTGCGTCTCGCCGCGAGTGAATAGCGCCGACCCGTGTGTCCGCGGCAGGACCCCGGTTTCGATCGAAATGGGCCGGATCTCATCGAACGCGCGCCGGTCCGGCCGGATGCGCTCCTTCGTCACCTGCTCGCGGAACAGACGCTCGCGCAGCAGCTCGTAATAATGCGCCAGCCGCTTCTTCGCGTCGGGCTCGTCCGCCGGCAGCCCCGCCGCCAACTCGTCTTTGATCTGCTTGATCAGCCCATAGCTCTCGGTCTTGCCGTGCGTCTTGGTGTCGAGCGCGTCCTTCAGCCGCTCGCCGACCTTTGCCTTGAGCTCTTCGTAATAGGTCTCGTCAACCTCAGGGGCGGTGAAAGCCCGCTTCGGTTTGCCGGCCTTGGCCACCAGCTCATCGATCGCGGCCACGATCTTCTTGATCTCCGCGTGAGCAAACTCGATGGCCGCCAGGATTACCTCTTCGGTCTCCTCTTTGGCGCCCGACTCGATCATGACGATGCCGTCTTTATGGCCGACCACCATGATGTTCACCGTGGTGGCCGCGCGCTCCGCATAAGTGGGGTTAATCACAAACTCGCCGTCCACGCGTCCCACGCGCACCGCGCCCACCGTCGCCCCAAAAGGAATGTCGGAAAGGGCCAGTGCGCACGCGGCGGCATTGATGCCGATCACGTCCGGGTCGTTCTCCTTGTCCGCCGAAAACACCAGCGCGATGATCTGCGTCTCGTTGCGGAACCCGTCGGGGAAGAGCGGTCGGATGGGGCGGTCGATCTGGCGGCAGGTAAGAACTTCCTTCTCGCTGGGCCGGCCTTCGCGCTTGATAAAGCCGCCTGGAATGCGCCCGCCGGCGTAGGTGTATTCGCGGTAATCCACGGTCAGGGGGAAGAAGTCGATGCCTTCCCGCGGGTCGGGCGACGCGACTGCCGTGGCCAGAACGACGGTTTCGCCCGTCGTGACCAGCGCCGCGCCGGACGCTTGCTTGGCCATGCGCCCGGTCTCAAAGACCAGCCGCTTGCCGCCGGCAAGTTCGACGGCTACTTCATGCTTGGTAGACATATTGTCCTCGTTTCATTGTTTTTCGCTTGGGAAATTTGTGTAAGGAAGGCGCCTGAAAAGGCGGAGATGGAGATGCCGGCTCGCCGAGGATTTCGGAGCGCCAAGGGTCTTGTAACAGGGCACGGCTTCAGTCCCGCCCTCATGAGCCCCCGGCTCGCCCAAGATGACGGAAACCGCGTGATTTTCGAAGCTGCCGGGATCACCGCGCCGGAGGCGCAGCGTTTGTTAGCCCCGCGCTTTAGCGTGGGGTCGCAGTGGCCAGAAGGGTCCTCACTCCCGTAGGGACGGTGCCTCCGCCGGCGGGTTTTCGACCGTGCCGCATTGGCCGCAAAATAAATCCGGGCTTTAGCCCTCGAGGGAAGAACCTTCGTCAGCCGACAGCCCCGCGCCCTCCCCTGCGCCCGTTGCGGGCTGTCAGGGACGCCAAGGCCCGCGAGTTCCGGGTAGAACGGGGCCTTAACCCATATCCGGTCTGGGTGCTTCCGATTCAACGTTGGCTTTCTGATTACTTGCGGATTCCCAGTTTGCCGATCACGTCCCGGTAGCGGTCCGAATCGTGCGCCTTCAGGTAATCCAGCAGGCGGCGGCGCTTGCTGACCAGCATCAAAAGCCCACGGCGGGAAGCGTGATCCTTCTTGTGGGTCTTGAAGTGCTCGGTCAGCTCGCCAATCCGCTCACTCAGAATCGCGATCTGGACCTCGGGCGATCCCGTGTCCGTCTCGTGGGTGCGGAAGCGTGCAATCAGGTCGGTTTTCTTTTCTGTCGCCAGCACGGCGGGTATTACTCCTCTGTCTTCTCAGGTCCACTCTCGAGTGTCTATTGTGAGATTACCATGAACCGCTGCCGTGCGCGAAGCGCCTGCATCCCCAGGGCCGCGCCGAAAATTCAAGCCGTTCAACGCGGTCCGAAACGGAAGAGACGGTTGTCGAAGCGTTCGCGGATGACTTCCTGAATGGTTACCACTTTCGCGTGGGAATGTGCTGGGTTAAGAAGGTAGTTCCACGTGAAGGGCATGATTGCCGAAGGCACGCGAGCCAGGGGCGATTCCAAAGATGCAAGCCAGGTGTCGCCCATTTTGCGCGTAAATTCGGTTCGCTCCTTCCAATCGACCTCGGCGAGGGGCATCAGGTCTTTCGTCGCCACTTCCTCCGCGGCCACGACCCGCAGCAGGTCGTACGTCAATGGAAGCTGACCCTCGTTATCCAGCAAGTGAACCAGGCGCTCAAGCATCGCGCCTGCCGCCGTTTCGGCGAGGTATACCACGAGGTTCCCTTTGCTATGCCAGCGCGCGGACACAATCTTTGCGCCTTCGCCGCTGAGATCCGCGTAACTGCTGATGCGCCACAAATTCCTCATCGGGTATTTCGCTTACGGCGCTTGCATGTCATATGAACATTCCCTCATCGATCTGGATCAGGATCTCTTCGACAGCTTCTTCGCCCTTCTCGGTGCGCAGCATGGCCAGCGGTGTCCTTTCGTCAAAACGCCGCTTGGGGCCAAGCAACCAGTTCTTCCCGTCCTCCCGGCCCTGATACACCTTCACCGCCAGCTCATACATCTTGGCCACGCGCGCCAGCCGGTCCGACTCGTCCTGATTCAGCGGCTCGCCGCGCTGGCGGCGATGTTTCAACGTGCGGGCGGGGATTACCACTCCGAGCAAATCCTTGACTGGGATGCCCGAGTAGACAGAGAACTCGTCCAGCGTGGATAGCGGAAGGCCACGCTCCACATCCTTCCAGTCAAAGGTGAAAGGCGCGGGAGTGAAAGGCGCAGGAGAAACCGGTGGAACTGAAATAGCCTGGCTCATGAGGACATTATGCCACAGTTTCCGCGGCAAAATGTCCCGGAGGCGCTCACTCGTCTTATCTTCAAGACCCGCCTTGCAGCCAGTAATCCGCCCGCGCCACCACCTTCGCTCCATAATCCTGCGCCGTCCGCACCTTGATCGTGTGCAGACCCGGCGTTGGATTCGACGGGCTGAAGGTAATCAGATAGCGGTTGCGCGTATCCCGCGCCGCATCCACGACCCGCTGCTCGAACCGTTTGTTGCCGCTGAAGGTCGTATACTCGCCGCCGCTCATCGTGGCAATCTCCTTGGCCACGTTCTTCCTGAACGCCTGCACCACCATCCACAGCGTCGAAACCATGTTCATGGTGGGGTCCTCGCCCGTGCCCGTCACGTCATGCTCGAACTCCGCCTGCGCCGGCGAAAACGCCACGCTCAGCACCAGCACATCCGACCGCCCGATCTTCCGTATCAACGCCACCGGCTTGATGTGCTTGCTCCCGTGGTCGCGCTCCTCGCTGATCAGCAGCAGCACCCGCCGGTAGCCCTTCGGCCGGTCATCCAGCAGATCCACGGCGTAGCTCACCGTGTCCAGAATCGCGTCGCCCCCATCGCCCGGCTCCAGATTCCTCACCGCCTTGTCGATCTCGTCTTCCGAGTGCGTGTAGTCGCAAATCAAGTGCTGTGTGGAGTCGAACCCCACCAGCGCCGCCTCGCTGCGCGGGTCAACCAGAAACAGATCGAGCAGCGGCCCCAGGTGCGCCAGCTTCCCGAACTCCAGCACGCTCGCCCCGCCCAGCTCCACAGCCACCACCAGTGAAACCGGCGCCGTATCCATCTCCTCCTGCACCCGGATCTTCTGCGGAACTCCGTCGTCTTCGACGACAAAGTCGCTCGCCTTATTCAGCCCGTAGATCACCTGCCCGTGCTTCTCGACCAGCGTTGGCACCAGCACTTCGGTGGTCGTGGTCTTAATCGTCGGCGCTGGCCCCTGCTCTGCCGGCATCGGCTTGGGCGGCTCAACAGGCGGCAACTGCTGCGCCCCGGCAAACGCGCCCGCGCTCATTGCAGCCGCAGCGACAAAACAAAGCAGAAAAAGACGCCTCAGACCCGCTCTCACAAAACACGCTCCAGCATCGCACACTCCAAGTTCGATCATAGGAGATCGATCATAGGAGATGGACGCCCGAACGCCCGCAACGCATCGCCCGCACCCTCGGCGATGCGCTTCATGCGTCCAGGTAGATGGTCATTTAGTCCCCCGTGCGGGAGTGATGCAGATAAATCCTGAATTCAGCCCAGATAAAGGCTTGCACCCACCGCGTGGGCACAAGCACGGAGCGGTCCCGGAGCCAGCTCCCGGCTTTCAGGTCCAGATAGCCAAGGTGCCAACTGGCATCATCCAGCACAAGGCCCTCGACGCGGCCCATCTCGCCATCGGTCGCCCACACCGTGTAGCCGAGAAGGTGGCTGGTGCTGCGTAGATGAGGGTCTTCGTTTCCGGCGATACGATAGCCGACGCCGGCAGGTATGGCTGACAGGCCATACTGGCTGTCCACCCAATAAGCCAGCGAGCCAAAGTACTCCCGCATGGCATTTTCCTGCTGTCGAAAGACCGGCTTCTCCGTATCCACGTCGGGACTGTCGCGCACCTGTTTCTTGCTCAGGCAGACCCGGCAGGTTTTGTTCACCCAGTCGGGCTGCTCGAAGGCCTCGATGGGAAGCACAACGTCGCGCCGCTTGAGCCAGTTGCCGGTCTCGGCCACCACATAGCCCACCTGCCACGACTGGTCGTCGAAGAGAAAATCGCGAATCTTGCCGGTCTCGCCATCGGAGGCGATCACGGGAGTTCCGATCAGAGAATTCAGTTCGTGCAGCATGTGCCTCCCATGGTTGCGGAAAGACGATCGAATCTCCCACCCAGGCTGTGCGCATTGCCATGGCCGCCAACAAAAACCTGCGGCGGCCCCATCTGTAGACCGCTAGACATGCGTATATATATCACAACCGGCGCACCTGCCATCGACGCGCGCCGCCTCCTCGCCCGCATCGCATCCGGTGGTAAAATCAGTTCGGCCGGCGCCCGCGCTAGTGCCAGCGCCAGAGCCAGCATTAATCGCCTGCTTCGCTTCCAGCGCGTCGCCTGCGCTTGCAGCGGCGGCCAGGGCCGGCGCCATCGACCCCAGGGGAATGCGGCGAATGAAGCCATTCGACAGAATCCTTTTTCCGTGCGATTTTTCCGAAGCCGCGGACTCCATGGCCGCGGCGGTTGCGGCGCTGGCCGAAAAGTTCGGTGCCTCCGTCACCGTGTTGAACGCCTTCAATCTTGTGCACGAGTACCGGCTCGATCCCGCCCGCGGCGTGCCCGATGAGGCGGAGCCAAATACAGTCCCTTACGTCCCAGCCTTGCAGGAGTTGCGCGACGTGCGCGCCCAGCGTCTGGAACAGTTCGCCCGCACCCGGTTTTCAGGCATTGAATACAAAACCACGATTGTCGATGGGGAACCGGCCACGGCGATCGAATGGGCAGCAAAGCACGAGGCCGCCGACCTGGTCGCCTTGTCCACCAGAGGGCGGGGAAGATTCCGCCGCATGTTGCTCGGCTCGATAACCGCCAAGGTCCTCCACGACGTCGAGTGCCCGGTACTCACCAGCGCCCACGAGCCCGGCACGCTGGCAGCCTCGCCCGACGGCTGCCGGTCGATTCTATGCGCCGTTCGGCTCGATCCCGAGTCGGAGGCCACGCTGCAAATGGCCGCCCTGCTGGCCCGAGCCTACGGCGCCCGCGTCTGCGCGCTTCACCTCGTGTCCCCAGGCGAGAGCGGCGATGAGAACGCTTCGGCCCAGTTCGTGCGGCGCGCCTTCGAACAGGCGCTCGGTCCGGGCGGCAGCGCCAAGGTGGAAATCTGCGTTCGCATTCTCGATACCGACTTGCCGGATTGCATTCGCCAGACCGCACTGGACGAGGCCGCCGACCTTGTCGTCGTCGGCCGTGGACACGCTCGCGGCAGCGTCTCGCGCGTCTGGTCCCACCTCTACGCGGTAATTCGCGAGTCGCCTTGCCCCGTGCTCAGCGTTTGATCGCAATGGGCCGGATGCAGGCGGCAAAGGAGCGCCCTCCATCAAGGCCGTTTGCGCACTTCCCGTTCCAGCTGCCCCGTCCACGCCAGAAAACTCACGAGCTCCCAGCGCGAAGCCCAAAGAAAGCTCAGCACACTTCGGTCCGTCAACGTCTCGGCCCGCTGGCCGGAGTAGGTCTCGACGCGCCACCGCAGGTAGTCGCTCCGCCACGGCCTAAGCCGGTGCCCGCGCGTCGCGTTCCACAAGAATCGAATCGGTGCCAGCGCCATTTGTCTCTATTGTTCAGCCTATCGCATGGCTACATGTCAGAGGCCGGGAGACTGCGAGGAATCTCGGCAGCGCCATTTGCTTCTATTGATCAGCCTATCGCATGGCTACGGCTCCAGCTTGCTGAACAGGTCGTTCGAGGCCGACCCAAGTTGCGCAATCACGTCTTCGAGCGCCGTCTGCTGCGTCTCATTCAGCGAGAGCTGCGTCGAGACCTGCGCCACATCGGCCTGCATCAGGTTGGTCTGCGCCGCGGTCAGTTGCGTCTGCTCGCTGCTGACCGCGTTGCTCGAGTCCGTAACTTGAGTGATCGAGTTGTCGATGTTGACCCGCTGCTGCGAGACATAGTTGAGCGCCGTGTTCAACGCCGCCGTGTCACTCGCAGCCTGCGAGGTGTCTACCGTGCCGCTTGCATAGTCGGCCACCAGCGCGTTCAAAGCCCCGAAGACGCTGTTCGCGCCGCCGCCAAGAAAGATCTGGTCGCCCGGCACATTCAGTTGAATCTTCTGCCCATTGGGCAATTCAAGATAATTTACGTCCTCATTGCCGTTGTAGCTGGTAATCGCCGGCGACGCGGCCGCCGAAGTAGAAAAAGGCGCGGTAGCCGTCTGCCCGCCGGCAAAAATATACTGGCCCTGATAGTTGGTGTTGGCCAGAGACTGCACCTCGTCCAGTATCCCCGAAATCTGGTTCGAAACCGACCGCACGTCGCTCGCGTTCATCGTGCCGTTGTTGGCGCTCGTGGCCAGCGAAATGGCCTGCGTAAGCTCGGAAACAACGCTCCCCAAAGCCGAGTCCGCCACCTGCAACTGCCCCGTAACCATGCTGGAACTTTGCGTAAAGGAATCATCCTGCTGAATCTGGTTGAGCAGCAGCACATTTTCCCCGGCGCCCACCGGATTCTGGCTGAGAGAGTTTATGCTCACGCCGCTCGACAGCTCCGAGGTCAACTGCTGTTCATTGCCCTGCACCTGGTCGAGCGAACTCGCCAGAGTGGTCAAATAACTCGGGTCTACCATCATCTCGTTCCCTGGCTCCTGGCTTCTAGGTCACTGACCGTTTGAACATGTACCAACTTGGGTTGCAACTCGGGTGCCCCTGGTCTCGCTTTTGAGACCTGGGAAACCGCAAAACTACACGGCCGAGGCACCAGCCGCCGTTAAGATACCGCCGTCTCTACGCCCAGATTCAAAGCAGAGGTCATGACTGAATTCAGCATCGTAAACACCTGTGAGGCGGCCTGATAACTGCGCTCGAGCGTCGTCATCGCCGAAGCTTCGTCGTTCAGGTTCACTTCGGAAAGCGAATTGTTCTGCGTCTGCAACTGCGTCACCGACGCATTCTGCGCCGTGTTCTCTGTCTGCACCTGGGAAACCATTGCCCCCAGCGTAGAAACGAAATTCGAGTAGTAGTCGATCGGCGTGTCGCCGCTGTAAGTGAATCCGTTCTGGCTTTGCCCCGATTGCACAGAGGGGCCAGCGGTCTGCGTGACGTTCGACTGGCCGCTCGATCCATAGAGGCCCCAGTTCAAGTTAAGCGCCGCCGCTCCGTCGGATAATCCGGAGAACGTAATGTCGCCCACATCTCCGCTGGGAGAGATCAGATTGCCGGCTGCGTTAAACTGCAGCGTGCCGCTCGCGTTCATCGCCACCGGGTCCGCGATCACGCTGCCGCTGGTCGCCGTGGCGCCCGCTATCGTTACAACATTGCCATTGGTCGTGACATTGACGCTGGTGATGCCTGCCGCAGACAAGGCGTTATCGAGCGCCGCAACGTAGCCCGTCGCCGGCGGCCCGGAATCGCCCACCGCCTCCCCGGCAGTCACCGTCGGCGCGGCGATGGTCGCCGTCGTTCCGGAAGCGGTTGTTCCGGTGATCGTCAGGTCGGTTGCGGGATCCACCGTTTCCCCGGTGCCAAAACTGTAACTCACCTGGCCGGCAAGGCTGGTATCGGCCGCGACCGTATCCTGCATCGCAATGTTGTAGGACCACTGGTTCGTTCCCGTCTGGGTGTAAGCGATCGTGGCGTTATAGCCGTTGCCGAGCGAGTCCAAAAGTTCCACGTCCCCGGTCGCGGTTCCACCAGCGGAATTGAGGTTCTGCGTAACGCTGAAGCTGGTGGTGGCCGTCGGCTGGATGAGCGGGCCGTTGGCAAGATCGGCCATCGCCACCGCGTTTGAGTTGTCCCCGGTACCGTCGCCCGCGCCAGCGGCCGCAACCTGGCCGGGGTCCGTCATCGCCACGCTCATAGCCGCCGCACTGCCCGCCACCTCGGTGCCGCCTCCCGCTTCATTCGCGGCCAGAGTCGGCGGCGGCGAAAAGATATCGAGCGTCCGCGCCCCGGTCGTCGAGCCGGCGACGGCTGCGCCCGTTGCCCCGTACGCATCCGTACCTGCATTGTTCTGCGTATTGACGGATGTGGAAATGCTGTATGCCAGTTGATCGAGCGAAGCAAGCGCGCTGGGAATGTCCTGATCGCGCGCCGTCAAATACCCCCCCAGTTCGCCGCCGCCCGAAGCCAACTGCGACGTCACATCCGTGCCCCCCAGAAAGAAATCCGTGACTCCGTTCACCGAACCCGCCGTCAACTGGTAACTCTGGCCTTCGGAAACCAGCAACTGCCCTGAAGTCGTTGTGATCGAAAGCCCATTGTTTTCGGTCGTAATCTGGTTGATCCCGATCAACTGCGAAAGCTGGCTGAGGTCCTGCTGGCGCTGGTCTTCGAGCGTCCCCGCATCGGCGTGGGGCGACGTGGACTGAATCTGCTGGTTCAGTTGCGCGATGGCGCCGGTCAGCGCATTCACCTGGCTGGCGGTGCCGGCCGCCTCCTGGTCCAGCGCCGCACTCTGCCCATTCAGGCTCGACGCGGCGCTCGAAATGTCGCCCGCCAACGTCGTTGCCGAGGAAAGCACCTCCTCGTCCAGCGAGTTGTCTGTGGGATTGGCTTCGAGCGCGGAGAACGAGTCGAAGAAGCTGGTAATGTCGCTGCCGATGTCCCCCGCCGTCGAACCGGACGAGCCGGAATCCGGCGTAAAAAGCGCCTGCATCGTATTCAAGGCCGTGAGCCGCGAGCCCGACGCCGAGGCAAGCTGCTGCTGCTGGTCCAGCCGCTCCTCGAGCACCCGGTCCCGCTGCGAAGTGGCGCCCGTCTCCGTCGCCCCTTCCCCAATCGACACGCCGCCCACCGAGATCGGAGAGTTTTCCTGCCAGTCCGGCGTCTCTTCGGTGTACCCCGGGGTGTTGGCGTTGGCCACGTTGTTGGCCACCACGTTCAGCGCCGCCTGGTTGGCGTCGAGCGCCTCCGTCATCAGCGAGAATGCGGAGTTAATTGTCCCCATACCCGCGCTCCGTCCATCCCCGCACCAGACCCTGCTGAGGACCGCCGTACTCGAGTTGGCCCAGGCGCAGCTCCCTGAGCCGCCTCATCACGTTCAGATTGCCCCGCGTAACCTCCAGTACGCGGGCATAGACCGCCATGTCGTGAACCGCCTCGCGGGCCTCGAGCGCAAGCGCCCTTCGTCTAACCGCGCCGGCAGCCCCCAAATCCCGGTTGAGCGCCTGGCAAGATAGCGCAAGCTCTTCGAGCCGTTCCGCATCCAGGCGCGCCAACGCTCGCGATGCCTCCGCCACCAGCTCTTTCAGCCTGGGCTGTCCCGCTCGTGAATCCGGCTCCCGCATTTCCGCTTCCCTTTCCCGCGCACCAAACCCTGAACCCAATCCCCGAACCAATCGAAGCCCCAGGGAAAAGAACGGCCGCCGCGGCTGTCGGCGCCTTTTTTTTTGAGTTCCCTGTCCCTGGCCGGTTACTGTTCCCCGGTCAGCATCGCGTCCACCATCTTTGAAGCCACGGCAGTCGCCGGAACGCTGTACGTTCCCGCCGCCAGCGCCGACTGCACCGACTCGACCTTGTCCATGCGCACCCCAGCCTCGGCTGCCGACTGCGCAACCTCGCTCCCGGCGCTGCTCAACGTCGCCCGATCGCTGCCCAGAGCGCTCCCGCCCGGCGCAGAATTGCCCTTGGCCTCCGCCGCCGCGGGCGCCGCCGAGTTCACTCCCAATATCGTCCTCAAACCTTCGAGACTGCTGCGAATATCCATGCGCATAACTCCTTGCCTGTTCCATCGGCGCCTTCACTAATCACTCTAGTCATTTAAGCGCTCTCATCACAGTATTGCCGTGCAAATCTCCGGTTACTTTCCCGGACGCGTGCTGGTTACCGGAACGGGAGAGACTGTGGATAATCTCATTCGCAATTCCCAATCCGCCGCTTGCGCTGATCGCCTGCCCAAGAGTTTCCGACGCAAAGCTGCTCAGCGCCCCCCCCGATCCGGCTCCGGAGTCCGAGTCGCCATCCTCGCTCCCCAGCCCATCCCCATCCGTCATGGGCTTGAGCAGCTCATTCATCATCATGGCCTCGAACTGATGCGCGGCCTTGACGAGCCTGGGCGGCGGTGTTGCCGCTTCCGCCTGCCCCGTGGTCTTCTCCGCGCCAATCGTCCCTGCCTGCATCTCCACTCCCTGTTCCCCGTTCCCTATTCCCTGTTCCCTATTCCCTATTCCCTGTTCCCTGTGTTTACAGCACTTCCAGGTCAGCCTCGAGCGCGCCCGCCGCCTTCATAGCCTGCAGGATCGAGATCACGTCCCGGGCTCCCGCCCCTGTTCGTTGCAATTCCTGGACCAGATCCTCCACTGTCGCCCCCTCTTTGAGGTCGATCTCGTTCACCGGCTTGTCCTGGGCCTGCACCGAGGTCTGCCGCACCACCTGTGTCGTCCCGTTGGACAGCGGTCCGGGCTGCGAGACCTCGGTCGTCGAGATCACGTTCACGCTCAGCCCGCCGTGCAGGATCGAAACCGGCCGCAACCGCACCGTGCCCCCGATCACCACCGTCCCCGTGCGCTCGTCCACCACCACCCGCGCCTGCGGGTAGACCTCCACCTCGACCCCTTCTACCTTGTCCAGCAGCGACGCCACGTCCTCGCCCGGCTTGACCGCGATCTGGACCCGGCGGCTGTCAACCGCATGGGCGCGGCCGGCGCCGAGTTTGCGGTCGATCGCCGCCGCCATCTGCTCGGCGGTGTGGAAGTCGGCGTTGTCCAGGACCACGTCGACGGTGTGCATCTGCTCGAGGTTGAAGGGCACCGCCCGCTCCACCAGCGCCCCGCCCGGAACCCGCGCCGTAGTCGTAACGTTCACCTGCCGGCTGTTGCCCCCGGCCGCCGCCATGTACCCGCCCAGCACCAGCGAGCCCTGGGCCTGGGCAAAGATCTGTCCGTCGGGCCCGTAGAGCGGCGTCATCAGAAGGATGCCCCCTTCGAGCGACCGCGCGTCGCCTGCCGACGAAACGTTGATGTCGATCTTGTCGCCCGGCTGGCTGAACGGAGGCAAGGTAGCCACGACGAAGACCCCGGCCATGTTTTTGACCTGCATGTTGCTGGCGCTGTTCTGGCCCGTCTGCGGAACCGTTACGCCCATCCGTTCGAGCACCGAGAGCAGCGTCTGCTCCGGAAAAACCGTCTGCGAGCTGTCGCCGGTGCCGTGCAGCCCCACCACCAGTCCGTAGCCTACAAGCTGGTTGTCGCGAATCCCTTCGATGGAGGCGACGTCTTTGACCTCGGTCAGTTGGCCCGTCTGCTGGGCGGGGGAGACGGCCGCGGTCAGCAGCAGGGCCGCGCCCAGCGCCACCCACCACCAGAAGTAAGAGGCGGACCGCACTCGCTCTGCGCAGCCTCCCGAATTTTTCTTCGATCCGCTCATGACTAGCTCAGTGGTCAGTGATCAGTGATCAGTGATCAGTGATCAGTGATCAGTGGTCAGTTCCCAAGTCTCAGTTCATAGTTCATAGTTCACAGTCGATAGTTCGCGGCAAAGCCGCCAACCCTCAGTGCGCTCATCGCCTCCGGCTCCTAGTCCCTAATCCCTAGTCCCTGTTCCTGTTCCTAACCACTGACCACTGACCACTGATCACTGATCACTGCTAGAACACCAGCAGTTTTTCGAGAAACCGCACCAGAGGATTCTGCCTGTAGGTCGAGTCGTTGACGATGCCCTTGCCCGTCACTTCCAGTTCCAGGTCCGTCATGGCCGTCGACAACACCTGGTTCTGCGCGCTCACGTCCTCGGGGCGCACCAGCCCACGCAGCTTGATCAATTGTGTCTGCTGCGAAAATGTCAACTGCCGTGTCGCCTGCACCACCAGCATCCCGTTGGGGAGCACGTCCACCACTTCGGCCCCGAACGTGGTCGCCAGGCTCGAATCGGTGGTGCTGCCGCCCTGCGCCGTCAGCCCCGAGGACGCCGTCATGCCCACCAGGTTCTGCAAGGCGTTCGAGGACTTCAGCGCCCCGAACAGCGAGGTCAGACTGGAGTTGGCGCTCGATGCCCTCGAGTTCTTCACCTGGCCGTCGGTCGATGCGGTCAGACTCTCCAGCACCACGACCTGCACCACGTCGTGCAGCCGGAAGGCCTTTACGTCGGTGCCCAGCCGAACCATCTGGCCGGCCGGACTCCATATCGAGCCGGGCGTCCGCACCTCCGCCGCCTGCTGCGCCCGCACCCGCGCGATGTAGGCGTTCAGCGCCGATTCCGGAGGGGTCAGCTTCTGCGCCCCCGGCGGCTTTATCTTTGCCGCCGCCAGCTGCGGCAGCGCCAGAGCCAGGGCGCAAAGACAGACGAGAGCCGGCTTTCCAAAATCCGCCTTCATGGCCGCGCCCCGATCTGGTCGGCGAAGGCCGCGCGGCCGGGCCCTAGAGCCACGGCGCGCACCTCCTTGCCGCCAATCTGGAGACGCACCTCGAAATCCGCCCCTCGAACCGCGGGACCGAGCGCCACGGCTTCCAGGCGCGCCTCGGCCACCGCCGTGTTCTCTATTACCATCAGCCGGTCCCCGGCGCGAATCACCGGCGCGAGAGCCCTCGCAATCGCATCCGGGGCCGCTTGCCGCGGCCCTGCCCCATCCGACTCGCTGCCTGGCTCGCTGTCCGGCCCATCCGTTTGGGCCGCCCGGGGAACCAGAACCAGCCGTCCCGGACCGCCCGGATGATCCGGATCGCGTTCGAGCAGCCAGTAATTCCCGGTATACGGGTCGTCGATGGCGCGCACTACTTCGCCCAGGCCCCCGTTCGCGCCCGCCACCGGCCTCGGCAGAGAAACCACCATGCGCGCGCCGGCAGGGCTGTGCGCGCCTGCCTGTCCGGTTGCCTTCTGCGCCAGCACAATGGCCAGAAATCCCGCTCCCAGACAGATGCCTGCTCCGATTTTGCCCCCGCCGACCATAGCCCGGTCCTTCATCGAACAGTCGCGCTTTACTGCGCCATGTTATTGACTTCCCCATACATCGTGTCGGCCGCCTTGATGACCTTGGAGTTCGATTCGTAGGCCCGCTGCGCCAGCACCATCTGCACGAACTCGGTCACCACGTCCACGTTCGAGTTTTCAAGGTAGCCCTGTTGCAGCGTGCCCAGCCCCTCGGTTCCGCCGGGATTGCCCAGCACCGCATCGCCCGAGCTGAGCGTAGCCTGCAGCAGATTGCCGCCCATGCTCTCCAACCCGCCCGGATTGGGGAACGTGGCCAGTTGCAACTGCCCCAGCTGCGACGGGTTCTGCTGCCCCGGAAGCGTCGCGTTCACCACCCCGTACTGCGTGATGGTCACCGCCGTCGCGTTGGGGGGGATGGTAATGGTGGGGATCACCGGGTCGCCGTCGGCGGTGACCAGGGTGCCCTGGTTGTTCAGTTGGAACTGGCCGGCGCGGGTGTAGGCGATGGTCCCGTCGGGCCGCTGCACCTGGAAGAACCCCGTGCCCTCAATAGCCAGATCGAGGGGGTTGTCGGTCTCGTTCAGCGATCCCTGGGTATTGATCACTTCGGTGGCCGCGGACTTGGTGCCCAGGCCGATCTGCAAGCCCGCCGAAACCGTGCTCTGGCTCTGGGCCGCGCCCGGCGTCACCAGATTCTGGTAGACCATGTCCTGAAACTCCAGGCGCAACTGGCGAAAGCCGGTAGTCGAGGAGTTGGCCAGGTTGTTGGCGATAGTGTCCAGGTTCAACTGCTGCGCGCTCATGCCGCTGGCTGCCGTATACAACGCTCGAATCATGACTGCTCCTTGATGTTGAAGGGACTTAGGAACTCGTCCCTTCTGTTCACACTTTCGACAGATCCTCGGCCGCGAACTTGTTGAACTCGGTGTGGAAGATGGTCAGCGCCTTCTGCATCATCTCCGCCTGGCGCTGCATCACGATCAGGTCGAGCGTGCCTTCGACGACGTTTTCGTTTGCCGCTTCGATTTCACCTTGATGCACCGCCGCGGCCTTCGAGAGCACCGGTTTGGCTCCGGCCGGAGCTACATAGCGGTTGGCGCCCTCGGGGGTCAGTTGCGTTCCCTTTGGAAACGTGAAGACGCCGACCGTGGCCACCACCCCGCCCGCCACCGAAACAGCGCCGTTGGCCCCAACCGTCACCTCGCCCGGAGGAATGGGAATCGGCTTGCCTGCGGCAGAAAGCACGGGCTCGCCCTCGGCCGTCACCAGCTGCCCCGTCCGGGTGCGGTGAAAGGCGCCGTCGCGCGTGTAGCGCAGGCCGTTCGGCGTCTGCACTTCAAAAAAACCCTGGCCTTCGATGGCCAGGTCGAGAGGATTGTCGGTCTGCTGGAGTGCGCCCTGCATCATACTGAGCCGGTCGCCGCCCAGAAGCCCGTAGTCGTTCACTGTCTCGCCCAACTGCGAGTCGAAGGCGTCCGGACCGAGAAGCGCCGAGCGGAAGTACTCGCGCTCGGCGCGGTAGCCCGGCGTCTGCGCGTTGGCCAGATTCGAGGCCGCATTGTCCAGGGCCTGCATACGCCCGACCAGCCCGGTTGCCGCCGCATAG
Source organism: Occallatibacter sp. (assembly GCA_050745765.1). GTDB lineage: Bacteria > Acidobacteriota > Terriglobia > Terriglobales > Acidobacteriaceae > Telmatobacter. The sequence goes on from JBOGLX010000001.1 coordinate 71,219, forward strand.
TATCCGCTGCCCATCGCGCGCCTCCCTGCGCTCGTGAGCTATGCAGACGGGAGACCGGAAGCACGGCAAAAGGATTAGAGCAAATTAGGAAAGAAAAAGGCGGATACGGCGAATTGGGAAAGAAAGAACAATCGGCGATAAAACGGGAAAGCGCATCGGCCTGGCCCGAAATCACGGCTCAGCGGATGCCGTCGCAGAGGATGGTCACCGCGAAGGAGACTCC
>JBOGLX010000002.1:0-4055 GCA_050745765.1 Occallatibacter sp.
CTATACCCGCGCCTGCTCCTCGCAGAAGTGCGTGCGCGCCGGGGGCAAACACAACGACCTCGAACAGGTGGGCCGTACCACGCGCCACCATACGTTTTTCGAGATGCTCGGGAATTTTTCCTTCGGCGATTATTTCAAGAAGGAAGCGATCCCCTGGGCTTGGGAACTAATCACTAAGGATTTCGCCATCCCGCGCGAAAAGCTTTATGTCACCGTGTTCCGCGAAGACGGTGAGGCGGAAGAAATTTGGGCCAAGATCGTGCCGCGCGAGCGCATCTTTCGCATGGATGAAAAGGACAACTTCTGGGCCATGGGCGATACCGGCCCCTGCGGCCCGTGCTCCGAGATTCACTATGATATGGGTCCGGCGGCAAGCGACGAAGGCCACAAAGATTGCGCGTTTCCCTGCCACTGCGGGCGCTACGTTGAATTATGGAACCTGGTCTTCATGCAGTACAACCGTGTTTGTGACGCCTGCGAACCCGGCACTCGGAAGTGCATCAAAACTCACGACGAAATACTGCCAAAGCCTTCTGTCGACACTGGAGCAGGCCTCGAACGGCTTGCGGCGGTCCTTCAAGGCAAACTCTCGAATTTTGACACTGACTTGTTTAAGCCGCTGATTGAAGAAGCGGCGGAGCTTGCCAACGTCGAATACGGCGCGAATCACGAGACGGATGTATCGCTGCGCATCGTCGCCGATCACAGCCGCGCCGCAACGTTCCTGATTTCCGACGGCGTTCTACCTTCAAACGAAGGACGCGGCTACGTCCTGCGCCTCATCATGCGCCGCGCGCTCTACCACGGCCAGACGCTCGGTCTCAACGACCCATTCCTTTACAAAATCTCGGGCGAAGTCGTCGAGCTGATGAAGGGCGCCTATCCGGAATTGGCCGAGTCTGCGCAGCACATCGCAAAGGCGATCAAGATGGAAGAGGAGCGATACGCGCAAACGACGAGAATAGGTTTGGAAAAGTTAGACGACAGGATAGTACAGCGCCCAAATGGAGAGGCGTATACTTTTGGCAAGTGGAAGCAGGAATTTGCGCGCCAGCGTCCCCGCGCGCTGCGCGAACCGTTACTAAAGCTCCCGGGTGACTCTGTCTTCAAGCTGCACGATACCTTTGGCCTGCGACCTGACTTCGTAGAGGATATCGTCAGGAGCTACGGCGTTGAGGTCGATTGGAAGGGTTATGAAGACGAAATGCAGATGCAGCGTAACCGGGCGCGGGCGAGCTGGAAGGGCGCGGAGAAGAAAGTCGCCTCACCGGTTTACCGGGAGCTGGCCGAGGAGCAGCCGACTGTTTTTGACGGCTACACACAGACCGAATCTACCGATTGCCGCATCGTGGCCTTGATCGTGAATGGCGCAAGCGTTTCGACCGTTGTCCGCAGAATGCAGGCGGAAGTCGTCCTGGATCACACTCCTTTTTATGCGGAATCCGGTGGCCAAGTAGGAGATACGGGCCGCCTGTTCGGAGAATCCGGTGAAGAACTTGCCCGCGTGGAAGACACACAGCGTACCGCCACAGGGCTGATTGTGCACAAGGTAAAAGCGCTCCAACCGCTCGAAGTAGGCATGAAGGTCACGGCCCAAGTGGACGCCGAACGCCGGGATGCCATCCGCCGCAATCATACCGCCACCCATCTGCTCCACGCCGCATTGCGGACAACGCTCGGAACCCACGTGAAGCAAGCGGGATCGCTGGTCGCGCCGGACCGGTTGCGCTTCGACTTCACGCACTACGCGCCGCTCGAAGAGCAGGACCGTCTGGACATAGAAGACCTCGTCAATCGCCGCATTCTTGCCAACGAGGAGATGCGCACGGACGTGATGCAGATCGACGCGGCCATCAATTCCGGCGCCATGGCGCTCTTCGGGGAAAAATACGGAGACACAGTACGCGTGGTTTCCGTCGGCGATGGAACGTTTTCCAAAGAGCTGTGCGGCGGCACGCACGCGCGGCGCACGGGAGATATTGGTCTGTTTAAGTTGACCTCCGAGGGTAGCGTTTCCGCAGGCGTGCGGCGCATTGAAGCCATAACGGGCACGGCCGTGCTTGAGACCTTGCGTAGAACCAGCGGAACTCTGGCGCAACTTGGCGAAGTGCTCCGCGCCAAGCCTGGCGAGCTGCTTGCCGCCGCGGAAAAGCTCTCTCAAGAGGAGAAGAATCTGCGTAGACGGCTGGACGCGGCGCAATTCAAGGGCGCCGTGGCCTCGGCCGGAAACCTACTCGACACCGCCACGAATATAAAAGGCGTTCGCGTGCTCGCGGCCCGCGTGGACATTCCGGACCGCGCTGCCATGCGCCAGATGATCGACAACCTGCGCGGCAAGCTCGGCTCCGGCGTCATTGTGCTGGGCAGCGCCGGCGATGGCAGGGTTTCCCTCGTAGCCGCGGTTTCAAAAGACCTCACTTCCCGGCTCGACGCCGCAAAGATCGTCAAAGCGGCAGCAGCGATGATTGATGGATCCGGCGGCGGCCGCAAAGACTTGGCTGAAGCCGGCGGAAAAAATCCAGCCAAGCTGGCAGAAGCGCTGAAGTCGGTCCCGGGAATCATCGAGCAGATGGTGTAGCGCGTTCTAGACAGTCGCTTATGTCGCTTCGCAGCACCCGCAAGTGTTAAAAGAACCCCCTTACCCTGCGGAGCGAACCGGGTGAGGGCGTTTACGGCACGGTTGAAACCGTGCCCTTCCGGGCTGCTCCCGAACTTCCGAGGTTATATCAGACTGCTCCTGGCCTGCTTCATTTCGCTTCTCGCCGTTTCTCCAAGATTGGCCCAGGCCCAAATCCCACTCAATCCCGCAATTGCAGGCAACATGGGAGTGGATATTCACTTCACCTCACCGCAGCCAGGCGAAATGCAAGAATTGGCCGCTGCCGGCTTTCATTGGGTGCGCATGGACCTCGTTTGGAGCGCGACAGAGCGCGTGAAGGGCGAATACGACTTTTCGGCCTATGACAGCCTATTGGCGGCTCTCGCGCCGTATCACATCCGGCCGCTTCTGATACTTGACTACACCAACAAATTCTACGATCAGGGCCTTCCGCCGCACACGGAAGCGGGCCGCGCGGCCTTTGCGCGGTGGGCCGCGGCTGCCGCGCTTCATTTCCACGGGCGCGGCGTGGTGTGGGAGATGTACAACGAGCCCAACTATATTCGGTTTTGGAAGCCCAAACCCAGCGTCGAGGATTACATCCTTCTGGCAATTGCCACCGGCGAGGCGATTCAGGAAGCTGATCCCGGCGCCACGATCATCGGGCCCGCCTGCGCCTTAATCGACATGCGATTTCTTGCCGCATGCTTCCAGGCTGGGCTGCTCAATTACTGGGCCGGCGTTTCCGTGCATCCCTACCGGCAGCGCGATCCGGAAACCATCCTGCCGGAACTGCAAGCGCTCGACAGTCTGATTGCGCGCTACGCTCCGCCTGGCAAGAAGATACCGATTATCACCAGCGAGTGGGGATATTCATCCACCTGGAAGTATGACCACATGGATGAACGGACGCAGGCGCGAATGCTAGCACGGGAATGGCTCATCGAAACAGCCAATGGCGTGCCGCTTACTATCTGGTACGACTGGCGCGACGATGGCCCGGACCCGGTGGACCCCGAGGTGCACTTCGGCCTCGTGCGCTTCCCCTATCGTGCCGGCAAGCGTCCGGTGTTTGCGCCCAAACCTGACTATCTGGCTGCAGCGACGCTCACGCACGTCCTTGCGGGTTACCGGTTCAGCCGGCGGCTCGCCGTGGGCGGCTCGGAGGATTATGTGCTGCTCTTCACGCGCGGCGCTGAATCCCGGCTCGGGGCTTGGACCACCTCGAACGCGCCTCACACGGTCGTTATTCCCGGCCTCCGCGGGCGGTTCCGGGTGACCGGGCTTGAAGGATCTCGACGCCGCGGTATTCATGCAAACCGGCACGGTCTGCGCCTAAAGCTTTCGACTAGTCCGATCTATCTCAGATCGAGGTAGTGCGAGAGTTTGGAATATAGAGGCCGCTTTGGGCTATTACACGGCGAGGTTAACTTACCGCTATACCTCCAGACATCGA
>JBOGLX010000003.1:0-3702 GCA_050745765.1 Occallatibacter sp.
GCCTCCTGGCCCACACCGCCGGCGGCGGCCTTCTCTGCCCTATTTTGCCGCGAATTCCGCCCCTTTTCCCCATCCCTCCAAAACGCCTCTATCGATCCATCAGAACTGAATCCGCAGCGCGAACTGCATCTCGCGCGGCGTTCCCGATCCCACCGGGGTCACCGGCGATACCGCCGTGTTCACAGTCGTGGTAATTGCGCCGAAGCCCGTGGTATTCGACGAGTTGAAAGTGGACTCGGGCGGACCCAACTGCGGGTGATTGAAGATGTTGTAGAACTCCGAGCGGAATTGCAGTTGCCAGCGCTCCGTCAAGGTGAACGTCTTGTCGGCGGCGAGATCGATCTGCCAGGTGCCCGGACCGCGCAGCAGGTCACGCGGCGCAGTGCCGAATTCGCCGGCCGGATTCGCCAACGCGGCTGGATTGATCCATTCCGCAACGCTCCTGCCCCGTGGCGGCGTGAGTGAAACACCCGGAACCAGGTCGGGGCGCTGCTCGCCGGAGGTCCCATCCGGCGCGGTGTAGCTCGAGGGCATCAGCACGTTCACCGGGAATCCGGTGCGCGCCAAGGCGGTCGTGGCCAGTTCCCAGTTGCCCGCAATGGCGCTTGCAATCCCCGGCTGGCTCAGCATTGGTTTGCCAAGGCCGAAGGGAAGCTGATAGACCGCATTGCCGTTGACCACATGGCGGGCGTCCCAGGCGCCGCTGGCGGTTTCACAGGCCTGGCACAATGGATTCTGCGGAGCAATCTCGTCGCCATCGCCGCTGCCGTTGGAGCCGTTGTCGATCTCATGCGACCACATGTAGTTAGCCGCCACCAGGAGGCCGCGCGCGAGGGGCCGCCTCATCGACACGGAAAGCCCGTTGTAGGTGCTCGTGCCGATTGAGCCGCGCCAGCCGATGGCTGGAGCAAAGGCCGTATATTGCGGCGCCGTGGCCGGCGGAGTAATCAGGTTCACGTAACTCTCTTCCAGCAGGTGCACGCCGTGGCTGCCCAGGTAGGAGACTGTGCCCACGAAGTTCGCAGGCAGCTCCCGCTGCGCCGAGAAGCTCCACTGCTCGACATAGGTGTCCTTGCGGTTCCGTTGTTCGGCATTCGGCGAGAGGGTTCCGGCGCCGAATGGGACCGCAGTCGGACAGGTCGTGGTTGGGCAGTAGGAGAGCGGCGAGCTCGCACTGCTTGTCGCCGAATAGGAGGGCACTTCGTTTTTGGCGGGCAGATTCTGATCGTCCAGTTGCCCGTCTTCGTGGTACATGCCGAATCCGCCCCGGACCACCGCCTGGCCGCCCTTAGACGGCGTCCAGGCGAAGCCCACGCGGGGATCGACGTCGCCGTAGTTCTGGTCGCCGAAGCTCGAGCCCACGCCGCAGAATCCCTGCGCCCCGCAGGTGGCAAAGTCGAAGGGGTTGGCCTTCCCGTGCGCCTCGTTGAAGAGATCGAAGATAGTGTAGCGCACGCCCAGGTTCAGGTTAAGATTGGGCCGCCACCGGTACTCGTCCTGCGCGTAGACGAAGGTATCGTTCTTGCGCAGATCATTGACCGGCAAGGCGCCTGTCAGGCTGGCTTTCGTCACCACGTTGCTTGAGAGATTCTCCACCGTGGAAAACGTAATCTTTCCGTGTTGCCCGTATTCCTGGTTCACTTGAATGCGGCGAATCTCCACTCCGGCTTTGAAGGTATGCCGGTCATGAACCCAGGTCAGGTCGTCGATCCCCGAAAACGAGTTGCCCGCGTAGATGCTGGCGTAGTTGTAGTTCTCGGTGACAAACCCCGGCCCAGGACCCTTCGCAATTGCAATCTGATAAATGATCCCTGAGTCACTCGAGTTGTACTGGTTCGAGGTGGAGCGATTGAAGCCGGCCTCGGCCTCGTTCACCAGGTGGGGATTGAAAACGTGCAGCAATTCCAGCGCGCCATTGACCGGCGCGGAGACCTTCTGCTGCAGGTCCGTCGCGGTAGCTGAAAGCGGCTGCGTATCGACGGAGCGGTCGTAGTTGAAGCGCATAAAGGCCGTGGTCTTCGACGAGAAGTGCTGGTCGATGCGCAACATCGCCGAGCCCTCGTTGACCACCTGCTGGCATTCGCAGGTCAGCAGGTCGTAGTCCGCGTAGTTCGCGTCGCCGGGGTCGTTGGCCGGCGTCCAGGGCGTCAGAAATGTATGCGGACCCGCTCCGGGGAAGGCGTGCATGAGCGCATAGACCGGCGAAGAACTCGGAACCGTTGCAATGAGCGCCGCGCTCGGCACGTCGCCGCTCACCGGATAGCCCCAGTGCTGCCGGTAGGCTTCGGAAGCAAGAAAGAAGAACGTCTTGTCGTGCACGATGGGGCCGCCCAGCGACGCGCCAAACTGATTCAGGCGAAGCGGCTGTTGAGCTTCACCGTTCGAGGCCCAATCAGGCAGGGGCGCGTCAAAGACATCGTTGCGCAAGTACTCGAAGGCGCGTCCGTGAAACTTGTTGGCGCCGGAAGGCGAGGTCACGTCCAATTGCGCTCCTCCCGTGGCGCCAACATCGGCGGGCGACGTCATCGTGTCGACGCGAAACTCAGCGATCGCGTCCAGCGGAATGGCCAGCCGCACCCACTGGCGCTGCGTCTGATTCACGATGTTGGTGGCGTCGACGCCGTCGTAGGTAAAGTTGCTGTCGTCGAGGCCGCGTCCGGCAAAACGAATCGTCCGCTGGTTGCTGCCGCCGGTGTCAATGGCGCCAGGGACGAAGGCCGTCAGCGCCGACCAATCGCGGCCATTCAGCGGCAATTCATCCGCCTGCTCTCTCGAGATCGAGCCGGTCACCGCGCTGGTGTTTCGGTCAATTTCGGCCGAAGCCGCCGAAACCGTGACCTGCTGCTTCACGCTGCCCACGCCCAGCGTAATGTCCAGGGTGCGCGTGCGGCCGACGATCTGCTCGAGGTTCTCGAAGACCGCCTGCTGAAAGCCCGGCGCGGTGCAGGTCACCTGGTAAGTTCCGATGGGCAGGTCGGGAATGGCGTAAGCGCCGCTGGTCGCCGTCACCGCCTCGCGCCGAAGGCCGGTGGCGCTTTCGAGGGCTACGATGTGCGCACCCGGAAGGCTGCGGCCCGCGCTGTCGCGCACGGTTCCGCTCAGGCCGGTGAGGTCCACCTGCGCCAGACAAGCGGGTGAGAGGGCCAAACAAGCCAGCGCGAGCCACACAGCGGGACGGCTCCAGCTTTTGAACGCACGCATAAAGGCAGTCTAGTCAATTCCGGAGTAGGTGTATCCCGAAGACGCCGGCAAAATCTTCCCCGCCCGTTTTGCATATAATTATGCGCCCGTGGCGCACAATTCTTAAGTAGAGGGTTCCGGGCATGGCACAGCCCGTCAAAGTCTGCCAGCAGGCGAAGGAGAACGCGCCACGATCTCGAAAAATCCCTGCTTAAGCACCCTTTCTGAAGGTGGGGGGTAGGGGTGGCGCAAATCGCCCCATTTTTCAGTGCATGTTGTATTGTAAGTCACATGCAATGAATTGCTTGCGAAATACGCCAGGTTATCAAGTAGTAAACAATAAATCCGTTTTTAGGCAATTTTAGCCTCACTTAGGGCTGTTAAAGGTTGCCCAAACAGCCTGTGGTGAAAGTCCGGTTTTGAAAGGGCACGACTTTAGTCGTGCCGTAAGGCACCTGGAATCAATAGGGCTTCAGCCCCTGCGGGATGTCCTTTCCGAAATTCCGACTTACACCACAGGCT
>JBOGLX010000004.1:0-3190 GCA_050745765.1 Occallatibacter sp.
CTTCGTGCTTGCTGGTCATGCCAATCTCCCTGCTCGCCCTGCTCGCTAATTATCGCCAGGCAAACGGTCTCAGCATTATTGGCACAGAGGGAACTGCGAAAAGGAATTCCAAAGCTGTTCGTCGCGGTCGGTCGGCTTCGGCGGTTTGAAGCTCAGATGATCGTTCGCCATCAGGAGGAGCAGGCCAAGCTGCCGGCCATTTTCCTGAACCAATGGATCGAGCCCAGCTTCGGGACAGTGAATCAGCGCTTCCTTAATAATGAAAAGCAACTGCACTCTGTGAAAACAGACGCGCCCCGGCGAGAGGCAGAGTCCATGGAGGTCGGGCAGAAGGAGCGCTTGGACGAGCCAATCGTGAGTCTCGCGCCGATCGACGCCATCGTTATGCCGTCCGAGCAACCAGTTGAAGAAGGAGCAGGCAAAAACGAGGCGACTCTTCTCAAAGCGCGCCAACTGTCGTCGGAAATCCTCGATGGAGCAGCGCCTCCCGTAGTTCAACTCGGCATAATCAATCCAAGTGATGATGGACGGTGCCATACCAATATGCTGCAAGTTTAGCTCAAGCTCTTTGTCCCAGCCACGGGGCTCCGCTATGCGGCCTGCGGTGCAGGACTGCCTGGAGCGCAACTGCCGGGGAAAGTTCGAGGTCGTCCTCTTGGGGTGCCCGTGCGTATTCGAACTCAGGGCGAAGCGATGGCCGACATGGCAGGATGGCTCGCCACTGTTTGCCCTGGTCGCTCCCGTTGGTCGCTTGGAGTGCGGACTTCGATTCCCGCCAGTCCGCCCGCTGGCGCCCAGGGCTCCTCCAAGCTGCCGCCACTAGCTTGACGATTTCTGACGATCAGCTAATCTGACAGCATGGCCTCAAAAGTAAACAACACCATCAGCCGGGTCGGCCAGCGCCGACAGGTCGTCATTCCCCAGCACATCTGCGAGGAGGTCAAGCTCGCTGTCGGAGATTTCGTGGCGATTGAGGAGCGTGCGGGGACGGTCGTCATTCGGCCGCAACGGGTTACGGGCCGCGAGGATACCCTCACGCCCCGTGAGGCGGCTTCTGTTCGCCGCGGCAGGAAGGATGCCGACGCCGGCCATGTGATGACATGGCGGGATTTCCAGCGCACCCATGTCGTGGGACGTAAGAGTCGCTAAGCAGGCCGCCAAGGCGCTCGACAAGCTACCGAAGGCCGTCTGGCCGCGCATCGCGCGTGCCATTGATGAGCTCGAAGCCGACCCACACCAGGGGGACGTGCTTTCGCTGCTGGGATCGGAGTGGAAGGGCTGCTATCGCAAGCGGGTGAGACCGTACCGGGTCATCTTCAGCCTTGACCATGCCGCCTGCACCGTGACCGTGTTGGACGTCTTGCGGCGCTCGGAAAAGACGTATCGCTGAAAATCCGTGTTGCTGCATAACTTGACGAGCGAGTCGAGAAGATAGCTGAGGTTCGAGGTATGTCCCAAGACGGGCACCGTTTGACGAATCGTGCCGCTCCGCGATTGAGCGGAACGGCTCAGCCAGCGTAATCTCTACGTTTTTCGGCGCCACCCGCCGGTTCGAAGTCACCGTCATGATCAGATCGCGTTTTTCTTTGGGAGTGGCCGTTTGGTACAGCAAATACGCGCTTCCGGCCAGTTCGAAGAAATCCTGCATCCGGTTGGGTCCGGCGTGAGCTGAAGGCGGCGGACGGCGCTGCCGCCAGGCTGGAGCCGCAGGTGTTCGCCTGACTGAAATCCCCGCTGCCCCGGATGTCATCGAGCTACAATTGCCGTCTGGTGCGACGCGGCATCGAGCGGGTACGTTAGGGCAGTTAAGGTCAGACACGGGAGGCAAATGAGTATGCGTGACAGAGTCGCACGTGCTTTTGTCATAGCGGTGCTCCGGCCCCGATTTTCTGGACAGTTCAGACATTGTAAATCAGGCGGCGGCAGCCGCCGCCTGAGGACAGTTGCGGGCGGTTAGAGGCGACCGGTAACCGAGGCGGCCGATCAGCCATTCGCGGTTGTAGCGATGGCGGAACTCGACCAAAGCGAGGCGGAGTTCCTCGACGTTGCGGAAGTGCCTCACCCAGAGAAGCTGCTCCTTGAGGGTGCGAAAGAAGCGCTCGATGCACCCGTTGCCTTCGGGCTGACGCACGAACGCCGGTGAGGAGGCCATGCCGAGAAAGGCAATCTCGGCTTGAAAGTGGTCGCTCATGTACTGCGAGCCGTGATCGTGGCGCAGTTTGAGCCCGGCGGCCGCACCGGCGCCGAAAGCGCCGAACTGCTCGCGCACGCCCTGGCGGAGAGGCTCCAGTGCCTCGAAGCGGTTGCCGTGCCTGGAGGCGTGGATACCGACGCATTCGGAGTTGAAGTGATCGATGGCGGCAAACACGGAGACTTGGCCCTCGTCGGTGGTCACCGTGAGGGTCATGTCCGTGCCCCACATCACGTTGGGCTCCGAGGTGGTGATGACGCCGGAGTGCTGGCGCGGCGGAGCCTGGGGCAGGCGATGAGGCGAAAGCAATTGGGCGGCACGCATCAAGCGCAGGACGCGCCCCGGCGAGGTGCGGATCTGAGCGGCGCGCAGCCGCGCCCAGAGCTTGCGGTAGCCCTCGCCATGGAAGGGCGAGGCGGCAATGAGGGACTGGATGGCCGCCAGTAGTTGCTCGTCGCTCCAACGCGGCTTGGGGCCGCGCCGGCGCAGGGGGACCACACGCCGGGCGCGCTGGCGCGCGGCGTAGAAGCTGGAACGCGGAAACTCCCAAACCCGCAGAACCCGGCTGAGCCCATATTGCTGACCGGAGGCGGGCGATGCTGTCTGGCTCATGTCCGCCACCTCCGTCGCGCCAAAGGGAGGCCGCCCTCCAGGTGCCGGATCTTCTGGCGCAACAGCTCATTTGCCAGCGCCTGCTCGGCCACCACCGATTTCAGCTGCCGCTTTTCCTCGTCGTCGACATCGACGTCGCGGTGGCGCAACGCACCCTCGGCGCCCGCCAGAAACGCATCCCGCCAGCCGCTGATCGTGGCGGCGGTCACGCCATGCCGCCGGCTGAGCTGCTCCAGGTCAACGCCACGCAGTAGCTCGGTAATCACGGCCACCTTACGTTTCGACGACCAGCGCCCACGACGGCGCCCGCCGCCCTCATCGGGCGCCGCTCCGGTCGCCCTCCGGGCTCCCTCCGCGGCGCCCGATGAACCTTTTTCTTCCTTGGAC
>JBOGLX010000005.1:0-24418 GCA_050745765.1 Occallatibacter sp.
TCGCCGTCTGCACTTGCCCGCCGGTTGTCATCTCGCCACCGCCCATGCTTTCCTTATAACCGTCAGTCGCGTGGAAAACTCAGCAACTCCCCGCAGACGCATCAAAAAAGTCACAGGCTCTCAGGACGACAGCTCTTTTTTCGCTGTCGAGATAGGGCGGAGATCTAAGTCGAGCCATTTGCATCGAAAGTGCTGTAGTCTGCGATTACCTATGACGGAAGGGTTGAAGTTCGACAATCGGTTGGGGTCGGCTCTCGATGTCAATTCTGCGAGAGCGAGGGCCAATCGCGCGGCCCTGGCGGCGCTGATGACAGAGCTGCGTGCGGCGGAAGAGACGATCCGGCTGGGCGGCGGCGCGAAGGCGACAGAGGCGCAGCGCGCAAAGGGGCGGCTGACGGCGAGAGAGCGGGTGAAGCTGCTGGTCGACGACGATCGGGAGTTTATGGAGCTGGGGCTTTGGGCGGCGCATGGAATGTACGGCGAATATGGGGGCGCGCCGGCGGCAGGCGTGGTGACGGGACTGGGGCGCGTTTGCGGACGCCTGTGCATGATTGTTGCCAACGACGCAACGGTGAAGGCCGGCGCGTTTTTCCCCATGACGGCGAAGAAGGTGCTGCGTGCGCAGACGATGGCGATGGAGAATCGGATTCCGACGCTCTACCTGGTGGATTCTTCCGGAGTGTTTCTTCCGCTGCAGGAGGATGTGTTTCCGGATACGGACGACTTCGGGCGCATCTTCCGCAACAATGCGGTGATGAGCGCGATGGGGATTCCGCAGATCACGGCGATCATGGGCATGTGCGTGGCGGGAGGCGCGTATCTGCCGGTGATGACGGATACGGTGCTGATGACGGAGGGGTCGGGGCTGTTTCTGGCGGGGCCGTCGCTGGTGCAGGCGGCGATCGGGCAGAAGACGGATGCGGAAGAGCTGGGAGGGGCGGCGATGCACGCGGAGATTTCGGGGACGGTCGATTTCAAGGAGCCGAACGATTATTTGTGCCTGGCGCGGATGCGGTCGCTGGTGGAGAAGATGGGAGGGCCAGTTCCCCGGTCTCAAAATCGAGATCCTTCGACAGGCTCAGGACAGGCTCTGGGGCACCCAAATTCGATGGTCGAGAAGTTGGGTACGCCTCTCAGGTCCGAAAATCGGGACCTGGGGCACTCGGTTGGTGGTTATACAGAAGTGTTTCGGAGGCGCGAGTTCGATGCGGGGAACGATGCGCCGAAGTTTGCTGCGGACGATCTGTACGGACTGCTCGATCCTGCGCCTGGAGCGACGAACATCTACGATATGCGCGAGGTGATTGCGCGGATTGTAGATCGGAGCGAGTTCGACGAGTACAAAGCGGAGTTCGGACGCACGGTGCTGTGCGGGTATGCGTGGATGGGCGGGCACGCGGTGGGGATTGTGGCCAACCAGAAGACGAACCAGAGCGACACGGTGGCGGTTGGACCGCAGGCCGGCGCGCGGCGCATCGAAGTGGGCGGCGTGATTTATACGGAAGCAGCGCAGAAGGCGGCGCGCTTCATTATGGATTGCAACCAGGATCTTGTGCCGCTGATTTTTCTGCACGACGTGAACGGATTCATGGTGGGTAAGGATGCGGAGTGGTCGGGGATTATCCGCGCGGGGGCGAAGATGGTTTCGGCCGTGAGCACGAGCGTGGTGCCCAAGATCGCGGTGATTGTGGGCGGAAGCTTCGGCGCGGGACACTATGCGATGTGCGGCAAGGCTTACGACCCGCGATTTCTGTTTGCGTGGCCGACGGCTCGCTATGCGGTGATGAGCGGGGCTTCGGCGGCGACGACGCTGGCCGAGGTGCGTGCGCGGCAGATGGAGCGGGATGGGAAGAAGCTTTCCGAAGCCGAGAAGAAGGCCATTCACGAGGAGATTCGGGCGAGCTACGATACGCAGGCCGACCCGCGGTATGGAGCGGCGCGGCTGTGGATCGACGCGATCATCGATCCGGCTAAGACGCGCGAGGTGCTGATCGCGGCGCTCGAAGCCTGCGCTTTGAATCCGAACGTTCCGCGGTTTAATCCGGGGGTTTTGCAGACTTGAGGGAGAGTTTCTAAAGAGGCTTTGGGCAGCTATTATCGCTAGTCCGCGGTTCCTCAGGGGCTAAAGCCCGTTTCATTCTGCTGCGCTACCGGCACGACTGAGGTCGTGCCCTTTCAAAGCGCGGCCTATTTCGTGAGTTTCCTAAGTTCTTCTACCTATTTGCGGCATAGTAACGGTATGTTAATTATCCAGTCGAAGTTGGGGCAATGACGCGCGCGCGAAGGAGACCGTAGATGACAGTGGAAGTGGAACCGGCGGCGAGTCTGTATCCGTTTGTGTTGAACGAAGAGCAGGAACAACTGCGGCGCGAGATTCGCGCGTTTGCGGCGCGGGAGATTGCGCCTAATGTGATGACGTGGGACGAGGCGAGCGAGTTTCCGCTCGAGGTGGTGAAGAAGCTGGGCGCGATGGGGCTGCTGGGGATTCTTGTTCCGGTGGAGCATGGCGGCGCGGGGTTGGGCTACGTGGACTACGCGCTGGCCATCGAGGAGTTATCGGCGGTGGATGGGTCAATAGGGCTGACTTTGGCCGCGCATAACTCGCTGGGGACGAATCACATTTTTCTTGCGGGCAACGAAACGCAAAGGCACAAATACCTGCCGCGGCTGGCGGCGGGCGAGTGGCTGGCGGCGTGGGGATTGACGGAGCCGGGCTCGGGGTCGGACGCGAGCAATGCGCGAACTGCGGCGGTGAGGGTTGGAGACCGCTATGTGCTGAATGGGAACAAGACCTTCATCACCAATGGGCACTATGCCGATGTGGCCGTGGTGATTGCCGTGACCGATAAGAGCAAAGGCACGCATGGATTGTCGGCGTTTGTGGTGGAGAAAGGGACAAAAGGGTTCCGCCCGGGCAAGAAGGAGAACAAGCTGGGATTGCGGGCGAGCGATACGAGCGAACTGATCTTTGAGGACTGCGAGATTGCGGCGGAGAACTTGCTGGGAGCCGAGGGCGAGGGGTTCGTGGATGCGATGAGGGTGCTGGACGGCGGCAGGATTTCAATAGCGGCGCTGGCGCTGGGGATTGGGCGCGGGGCGCTGGAGGCGGCGCTTAAGTATGTAAAGGAGCGGCGGCAGTTCGGGAAGGCGATCGCGGAGTTTCAGGGGATCCAGTGGAAGCTGGCGGACATGGCCACGGAACTGGATGCGGCGCGCCTCTTGACGCAGCGCGCGGCAGTTCTGAAGGATGCGGGGCGGAGGGTGACGCGGGAGTCGTCGATGGCCAAGCTGTTTGCGAGCGAAGTTGCAGTGCGCATCTGCGACGAGGCGGTGCAGTTGTTCGGCGGTTATGGATTCATCAAGGACTATCCGGTGGAGAAGTTTTATCGCGACGTGAAGCTGTGCACGATCGGCGAGGGGACGAGCGAGATTCAGCGGATGGTGATTGCGCGGGAGATTCTGAATGTGTATCCGTCGCGAGGGTAAGAACAGTTTCAGGTTTCAGGTTTTCAGGTTCTAGCTCGACGTTGGTGGATCAGGCGATGGCTGCGGGGCGGAAATTTTGCTGAGAGCTAAAGGCTGAGAGCTGAAGGCTCGAATGAGATGAGCGATGCGGTCAAAATCGTCGAGTGTCCACGGGATGCGTGGCAGGGGCTGGCGGCACAGATTCCTGCGCGGGTGAAGGCGGATTATCTGCGCAGGCTGGTGGATGCGGGATTCAGGCACATCGATGCCGTGAGTTTTGTTTCGGCGGCGGCCGTGCCGCAGATGGCGGATTCCGAGGAGGTGCTCAAACTGCTGGCGCGTCCCGAGGATGTGGAGATTATCGGGATTGTGGTGAACCGGAAGGGCGCGGAGCGCGCTGTTCGGACGGGCTCGGTGAAGACGCTGGGATTTCCCTATTCGACTTCGCGGGAGTTTCTTCGGCGGAATCAGCATCAAACGGCAGAGGAGGCTTTGCGCACGCTCAAAGAGATTACGATGCTGGCGCAGACGGCGGGAATCGGCGTGGCGGCGTACCTTTCGATGGGGTTTGGCAACCCTTACGGCGAAGGCTGGAGCGTGGGTGAAATGGTGGATGCATGCACGCGGATTGCGGGCTGCGGAGTGGGACAGATTTCGCTGGCGGATACGGTGGGAGTGGCGGGACCGGAGCGGATTGCCGGGACTGTCGGCGCGGTGATTGCGGCGCACGACGGCATTGAAATCGGCGTACATCTTCATGCGCGGCGAGCGCAGGCGGCGGAGCGGATTCGCGCGGCATTCGATGCGGGTTGCAGGCGGTTCGATGGGGCAATGGGCGGGCTGGGCGGCTGCCCGTTTGCGCAGGATGGGCTGGTTGGGAATATTCCGACTGAGATTCTGGTAGGGACTTTGAAAGAGTGCGGGGCGGAGGTTCCCGAGCTTATTGCGCTTGACGATTTGATTCGCGCGAGCGTGGAGATTGCCAATGGTGGAGAGGTTTTTGCAGGTTAATGAGTGCGTTTGTGTTCAGACTTTCGGACGGAATTGGATCTCTGGCCGCGTGGGTTCGAAGCTGACTGTCGTCAGTCCCAGGTCTCCCAAGGAACAAGTTCGTTGTTCCTTGGAAAACCCCACCGGCCAACGCCGGTTCCTTGCTCAAAATCGAGACCTGGGGCACCCAAATCGGTACAGGATCGAGCGGTCAAAGACCTTGCGTGGGAGGAGAGATTGAGTTACTCGACAATTTTGGTTGAGGACGATCGGCCGCTGCGGACGATTAGGCTGAACCGGCCGGAGCAGCGGAATGCGATGACTCCCGAGATGCAGGAGGAGTTGATTGCGGCGCTCAAGGAGGCGGCTATGTGCGGCTGCCGCGCGGTGGTGCTGGCCGGAGCCGGCGAGGCTTTTTGCTCGGGTCTCGATCTGTCTGCGCTGAAGGCGATGGAGGGCAAAAGCGCGGCCGAGCACAGGGCCGATGCGGAGCGCACGGCGCGACTGTTTCGGACTTTATACGAGATGCCTGTTGCGACGATTGCGGCTGTGCACGGGCCGGCCATTGCGGGGGGGGCGGGACTGGCTGCGATTTGCGACTTTTCGCTGGCTGCGCCGGAGGCGCGGTTTGGATTTACCGAGGTGAAGATCGGGTTTGTGCCGGCGCTGGTGTCGGTCTTTCTGGCGTTGCAGATGGGAGACAAACGGAGCCGCGGTTTGCTGTTGACGGGGCGGATCTTCAGCGCGGACGACGCGTGGACGCTGGGGCTGGTGAATGAAGTTGTTCCGGCGGAGGATTTGGCGCGGCACGTTCACGCGCTGGGAACGCTGCTTGCGGCCAACAGTCCGGAGGCCATTGCGGCAACCAAGCGGTTGATGAGCGCGCGGAACAAAGCGTGGCTGGACGCGGAGATTGCGGAAGCGGTTGAGGCGAGCGTGGCGGCCAGGGAGATGGGCGACTTTCGCGAAGGCATTGCGGCGTTTTTGGGGAAGCGGAAGGCGGTTTGGGGGAAGTGATCGATAGCCCTGCCGTATATTGCCGATCCCAGGTCCCAAAATCGGGAACCTGGGGCACCCATTTTTGTGCGAGGATGAACGTTCAAAGAGCTATGTTCCGGCGCTAAAGCGCAAGGTAGCTTCGGTGCGCTGCTCGATTTGCTCGCGCGTGACGCCGTCGGCCAGCTCGATGACTTCGAAGCCCGCGGGGGTGACGTCGAGGACGCAGAGGTCGGTAACGATGCGGTTGACTACGCTGGCTCCGGTGAGGGGCAAGGTGCAATGGCGCAGGAGCTTGGGGCTACCGCCGGGCGTGGAGTGCTCCATCAGGACGAGAACCCGGCGGACTCCAGAAACCAAATCCATGGCCCCGCCCATGCCTTTGACGCGCTTGCCGGGGATCATCCAGTTGGCAAGGTCGCCGCGCTCGGAGACCTGCATGGCGCCGAGGATGGCGAGGTCGATGTGACCGCCGCGAATCATGGCGAAGGATTCGGCGCTGGAGAAGGTGGAGGCGCCAGGGATGAAGGTGACCGTCTCTTTGCCGGCGTTGATGAGATCGGGATCGACCTCGGAATCGCGCGGGAACGGGCCCATGCCGAGCAGGCCATTCTCCGATTGCAGGGTTACCGTCATTCCCGTGGGGATGTAGTTGGCGACGAGCGTGGGAATGCCGATGCCCAGATTGACGTAGAAGCCGTCCTGAAGTTCACGGGCGGCCCGGGCGGCCATTTGTTGACGAGTCCAGGACATTGCGGGTTCCAGGTTTCAGGGTTCAGGTTTCAGGCTTCAGTGGTCAGTGGACAGTGCTCAGTGAACGGTGGTCAGCTTTCGCGGATCGTGCGTTTCTCAATGCGCTTCTCAGGATGCGGGTTGTGGACCAGGCGATGGACGTAGATGCCGGGGGTGTGGATTTGGTCGGGGTCGAGTTCGCCTGGCTGGACGACGATTTCGGCTTCGGCCACGGTGATTTTGCCGCAAGAGGCGGCTAGCGGGTTGAAGTTGCGCGCTGTGCGCCGATAGACGAGATTGCCGTCGAGGTCGGCCTTCCAGGCTTTGACCAGCGCCACGTCGGCTTGGATGCCGCGTTCGAGAATGTAGGCGACGCCGTCGAAGTCCTTGTGCTCCTTGCCTTCGGCAACCAGGGTGCCGATGCCGGTGCGGGTGTAAAAGCCGGGGATGCCCGCGCCGCCGGCCCTCATGCGCTCGGCGAGCGTGCCTTGCGGGCAGAATTCGACTTCCAGCTCGGCGGCGAGGAACTGGCGCTCGAATTCGGCGTTTTCGCCGACATAGCTAGAGATCATCTTTTTGACCTGGCGGCGCTCGAGGAGCAGGCCGAGGCCCCATCCGTCGACGCCGGCATTGTTGCTCGCGATGGTGAGGTTGCGGACGCCCGAGTCGCGCAGAGCGAAGATCAGGGCTTCCGGAATGCCGCAGAGGCCGAAGCCGCCGATGGCCAAGAGCATTCCGTCGCGCACGATGCCCTTCAACGCGGTGTGCGCATCGGGCCAGAGCTTGTTCAATCCGGACATGCGCGAGTCTCCAAGAGAGTAGATGCAACGGGAATCATTCTGCGCCGTCGCTCAGGCCTTCGGGAATGAAGCGGTAGCCGACCCAGGGCTCGGTCTGGATGTATTGTTTGCCGGTTTTGCCTTCGAGTTTTTTGCGCAACTGGCCGACGAAGACGCGGAGATATTCGGGCTGGTAGGCGGATTGGGCGCCCCACACGGCGGTGAGCAGGGCGCGATGGGTGATGACCTTGCCGGCGTGGCGGGCGAGGTGGTGGAGGAGGTCGAACTCCTTGGGCGTGAAGTGGATGGACTTGCCCTGGACGGTGATGGAATGGGCGAGTGAGTCGACGACGAAGTCGCCCGTCTCGATAGCGGACGCGGTGCGTTCGGGAGCGCGGCGCAGGTGGGCGCGCACGCGGGCCAGCAGCTCCTGAATGTTGAAAGGTTTAGTTACATAGTCGTCGGCGCCGGCGTCGAGCGCCTCGACCTTGATGCGCTCGTGGTCGCGCACCGAGAGCACGAGAATGGGCGTGGCGGCTGCGGCGCGGATGGCGCGGCAGACCTCGACGCCGGAGAGCGAGGGCATCATGAGGTCGGTGACGACGAGGTCGGGCGGCCACTCGCGGAAGACCTGCAGGCCCTCCTCGGGGTGATTGGCGGTGCGCACATCGTAGCTTTGCGCGGTGAGGGCGGCGCGCAGCACGCGAGTGATCTGCGGTTCGTCGTCGATGACCAAAATTCTTCCTGGCATCGTTCCCTAACTTCCACGGGAAGATTACATCATCAGAGCGGTTCCACAGTACTTGTAGCCATTTCAAACGATGGCACAAGGTGGCTTTTTCTTGAGGAAAAAGCCACTTAGCGTTCGTGCTTCGGGGTACAGCAACTGTGGAACCGCTGTAGGCTGGGCGGGTATGATTCCGGATAAATGGGAGTGCGGATGGGCGCGGTTGGGAAGGGTTTGCTTTGGCTTGCGGCCACGGGGCTGGCGGGCCTCGCGACGCTTGTGCTTGCGGGCCTGGGCGCGAACTCGACCACGGCGGGGATGGTGTTCCTGGTGCTGGTGGTGTGGTCCGCCACGCGCGTGGGCAGATGGCTGTCGTTGTACATCGCGCTGCTCTGCGCATTTTCCTTCGACTACTTTTTCCTGCTTCCGTATCACACGCTGTGGCTGGCGGGGAGGCAGGAGTTGGTGGCGATGGCCTCGTTTGCGGCCAGTTGCGTGGTGGTGAGCCGCGTGGCGGAGTTGGCGCGCCGGCAGACGCAGCAGGCGGAACAGCGGCGCGCGGATGTGGAGCGGCTTTACGCACTGAGCCAGGAGATGATGCTTTACGAGGATGAGGCAGGGCTGGTGCGCGATCTGCCGCTGGCCATTGGACGCATCTTCGCGCTCGAGGCCGTGGCGCTCTACGTGTGGGATCAGGACCGGTTCTATACGTCGGTGGACAGGATACCGGCGGAGGTAGAGGCGGGGATGAAGGCTTTGACCCAGGGTCAGGCGGTCGCAATGGCTGTGAACGGGGGCTATTGCACCTCGGCGCTGATGCTGGGGCTGCGGCCGGTTGGGGCGCTGGGCTGGCGGCCGGCGGCGCTTTCGCCGGAGGTGGCCGCGGCGGTGAGCGCGCAGGTGGCGATCGTGCTGGCGCGGTCGATTGCCGTGGAGACTTCAACGCGGGTGGAGGCGGCGCGCGAGAGCGAGCGGCTGCGGACGGCGCTGATCGACTCGCTGACCCACGAGCTGCGCACGCCGCTAACGTCGATTCGGGCGGCAGCCACTACGCTGCTTGGCGCAGGCGAGCTGGACGAGGCGGCGCGGATGGATCTGGCGGCCATTATCGACGAGGAGGCGTCGCGGCTGGACGTGCTGATCGGCGCGGCCGTGGAGATGGCGGAGATCGATGCGCACGTGGTGCAGGTGCACGCGGTTCCGCAGCATTCGCGGGCGCTGCTGGAGCAGGCGGTGGAGGAGTCGCGGAAGCTGCTGGCGGGGCACAAGGTGGAGATTGCGGCGGAAGGCGCGGACGAGACGGCGTGGTTCGATCCTCATCTGCTGGGCCGGGTGCTGCGGCACTTGCTTGAGAATGCGGCCCGGTATACACCAGCGGGGAGCCGCGTGACGCTGAGCAGCCGCAGCGCAAACGGGAGGCTGGAATTCACCGTGAAGGACGATGGGCTGGGAATCGACGCGCTCGAACTGCCGCTGATTTTTGAGAAGTTTTACCGGGGAAAACGGGGGACGATGGTCGGTAAGGGGTCGGGGATGGGGCTGGCGATTGCGCGAGCGATTCTGGCGGCGCATGGAGGGGCGATTGAGGTCGAGAGCGCGCCGGGAAAAGGAACTTGTTTTCGGTTCTGGGTGCCGCTGGTGGAGAAGGAAGCGAGCGGGGCGAAATGACATCCAGGCGCCCAGGATCCCCCTCCATGGGATGGGGTTGATTGCGATTTCGTACCACGCGGTTTGTAGTTGAATGGCGGCGTTTTGCAGAGTTCGCGTATTCTAGGAATGCGGACACGGGGGAATTGTGAGCATGGAGACGGTGCGGGACATTGAACGCGCAATCGGAGGACTCAGCCAGCAGGGACTCGTCGAGCTGTACGCGTGGCTTGACGAGCACATTCCGCAGCCGATTGATGCCTGCATTCCGTCCGACCTTGGCGCGGGACGCCTTGACGCGGCCATCGAACGTGCGCTGGACGATGAAAAGTACGGCCGGGACCAGTCGATGATTGTCTGCGCCGTCATGCCTGTTTCTCTTTCTCCTCGATAGTTGCGCGGTTGGCTGTTCGGGCCAAGGGCGAGTTGGTTCCATCCGAAGTGGTTACCCTGTGGGCTGTCGATGTAATCTTCGGCTAGGCAGCTCGGGGGATTCGGAATGACAACTTTGGTTCTCTGCGTTCTTGCGAGCCTAGTTGTGTTGCCGGGCCAGCATAGGCCTTCAGCCGTGGACGCCGCCGGATCCGCGCAAGTTGAAACGCCTGCGCGGCGGGAGCTCGGGCGCTGGCTGGCGGCCTTCGACAACAGCGACCGCGCGACGTATCGCGCCTTTCTGGAACATGAGTTCCCCGCGGGTCTCACCCATATCGACAGAGACACGGGGCTCTGGGAAAACACCGGCGGTTTCGACCTGAAGAAGATCGAAACCGAGAGCCCAACCCAGATTACGGCCCTCGTCGAGGAACGTGCCGGCGACGACTTTGCCCGGATCACGTTGCAGGTGAACCCTGCTGCTCCGGCGCGGATCGCTCGTTTTCAGATCGTGCCGGTCTATCCTCGCCCCGCGGGATTTCCCCTGCCGCACCTGAGCGATGCGCAGTTGATCGCGCGGTTGCGGACACGCCTGTCCAATGCGGTAGCCGCAGGGCGTTTCTCCGGCGCAGTGCTGGTCGCAAAGGACGGCAAGCCGATCTTCGCGCGAGCGTACGGCCTCGCGGACCGGGAGCGGCACACCCCGAACACGCTCGAGACGCAGTTCAGCATCGGATCGATGAACAAGATGTTCACGGCGGTCGCGATCCTGCAACTGGTGCAGGCCGGCAAAATGAAACTCGATGACCCGCTGGCAAAATTTCTGCCCACCTATCCGAACCACAAACTGGCGGCAACCGTGACCATCCGCGAGCTGCTCACGAACTCCGGCGGTACGGGCGACATCTGGGGACCGGAATACGACCAGCATCGGCTCCAGTTGCGCACGCTGGCCGACTATGTGCGGCTCTACGGTGACCGGCCGCTGCGCTTCCCGCCGGGCTCGCGCTGGGAATACAGCAACTATGGGTTCATCCTGCTGGGGCGCGTGATTGAAGTGGTGAGCGGCGAGAGCTATTACGCCTACGTGCGTGAGCATGTCTACGCGCCTGCGGGAATGCGCGCGACCGCTTCGCCGCCGGAAGACGAGCCCGATGCACTGAGCAGCGTCGGCTATACGCGGCAGGGAACCGGCCAGTGGCACTCCACGGCGGGCATGGGGTCGTACCGCGGCACTTCGGCGGGCGGCGGGCTTTCGACTGTGGGCGACCTGCTGCGATTCGCGAACGCGCTGGAGCAGCACACGCTGCTGAACGCGCAATTAACGCGGATGGCCACCACCGGCCAGGAGAAGAACCCGTTCGGCTACGACGGTTTCGGCTTTGGCGTGCAGAGCTTTAACGGGACGCCCTGCTTCGGACACAACGGCGCAGGGGCGGGCGCGAACGGCGACCTCGAAATGTGCGGCAACGGACGCTACGCCGTGATCGTGCTGTCGAACCTCGATCCGCCGTCGGCACAGCAGATTTCGGAATTTATCCTGGACCGTCTGCCTCTGCGTCCCTGACGGGCCACACGCTGCCGTGGGACGCGGAATCGGAAAAACAGCCGCGGATCTTTCGACTTCGCTTCGCTCCGCTCAAGGTGACAAGCATTTCTTTGACAGACATTTGTGGTTGGGATGGATCCCGGTCAGCGTGCTTCAGCCTTCGAGTTTGTATCTTGTTTCGGCGAGGTGGTAGAGGCGGCGCCAGACCAGGCGATTCATGGTTACTACCATTACGGAGATCAGGATCGTGGCCAGGAGGAGGATGGGGAAATGGCCGGCGTCGGTGGCGGCGTCGATCTGCGCGCCGAGGCCGATGGTTCGGAGGATGTGGCCTTTGAGGTGGGCATATTCGGCAAAAACAGACGCGTTCCAGGCGCCGCCCGACGCCGTGACCATGCCGGTGATGAGATAGGGGAAGATGCCGGGGAGGATCAGTCTCGTCCAGCGCTGGAAGCGGCTGAAGTGGAAGATGGAGGAGACTTCGCGGAGGTCGGAGGGGATGGACATGGCTCCGGCGATGACGTTGAAGAGGATGTACCACTGGGTGCCGAGCAACATCAACGCGATGGAGCCGACGCCGAGGCCGCCACCGATTTTGACCAGGCCGATGAGGAGGATGGGAAAGAAGGCCGTGGCGGGGATGGAAGCGAGAATTTGCGCAATGGGCTGTACGAAGCGGCCGATTTTGGGGTTCATGCCAATGGCGACGCCTACGGGGATGGTCCAGGCGGCGGAGATGAGCAGGGCGGCGTTGACGCGAAGGAAGGTGGCGCCGGCGCCTTCAAGCAGGAGGCGGACTTCGGGCCATGTGACGGTGCTGAGCATGAAGGCTGCTTGAGCAATGGCCCAACCCGCGGCAGCGATGACTGCGACGGCCAGCACCCAGAGAGCGGCGGAGGGTTTGCCGGATTCGCGCTGGTCGAGGGGGTGGATGACGCGGCTCGCCTTGGTTTGCGCCAGGCGGCGGTAGATGGGCTCTTCGATGCGGTTCCAGACGCGGCCGGGCAGGCTGCTGAAGAGCCGCGAGCGGCGCAGCAGGGTGAGGATGGGCGAAGTGACGCGGTCGGCCGACTCCACCTGCTCGAATTTGAACTTGTCGCTCCATGCGATGAGGGGACGCCAGACGAGTTGATCGGTGGCGGCGACGATGAGGATCATGACGGTGAAACCGGCGATCATGGCGCGGAGGTTACCGTCCTCGGAGGCGGTTTCAAGATAGGAGCCGAGGCCGGGGAGCTGGAAGCTGCGGTCGCCCATGGTGAACATTTCGCAGGCGATGAGGGCGAACCAGCCGTTGGCGACGGAGACGATGGAGTTCCAGACCAGGCCGATGGCAGCATAGGGCATTTCAAGCTGCCAGAAGCGCTGCCAGGCGGAGTAGCGATAGACGCGGGAGGCTTCAAGCATCTCGCGGGGGATGGATTTGAGCGAGGAGTAGAAGCTGAAGGCGAGGTTCCAGACCTGGCCGGTGAAGATGAGGAGGATGACGCCGAGTTCGATTCCCAATTGATGGCCGGGAATGAGGGCGACCATGGCCAGAACCACGGGCGGGAGGAAGCTGAGCACGGGGATGGATTGAAGAATGTCGAGGAGGGCGATCATCCACTGCTCGAGGCGGGGATTGTAGGCGGCGATGTAGCCGTAGGCGATTGCGAAGACGATGCTGAGCACGTAGGCGATGGCCATGCGCACAAGGGAGTAAGAGGCATAGGCCGGCAGCGCGGCGATGGAGCTGGAGATGGGAACGACGGGAACGGGCTTTTGCAGCCAATAGGACGCGGTGTGGATGATGCCGAGAAAGACGGCGAGTGCGCAGGCGCCGAGGCCGAGATCGATGAAGAGGGGCCAGTTGGTGACCGTGACCAGGGATTGAGCAAGCGGGCGCTGGGTCTTCACTTGGCGTCCTCGACGGCGGCGGCTTCGTCAAGGGCGTCGGGGAGCACGAAGCGGCGGCGCCCGGAGTCGTAGTCGAAGAGCTCGGCGTAGCGGCCCCAGGCCACGGCGGTTTCGATCTGGCGCCGGGATTCGTCTTCGCTGAATTGCTCGTCGATCATGTCGAGGAAAAAATCCTCGGGGACGGTGTGGTCGCTCTTGGTTTGGAGGGCGCGGCGAATCTGGCGAAGGAGGAGGATGTGCTGGAGGGCGGCGTCGCGGAAGAGTTCCTTTTGGCGGAGGATTTCGGAGTTGGCGTATTGCTCCCCGGCGGGGGTGATGACGGCGTCGCCCTCCTCGATCGAGAGGAAGCCGAGAAGTTGCGCGGCCTCGACGATGGGGAAAAGGTCGTCGATCTCGAAGGCGAGATCGTCGGCGAGGCGGTAGATGTCGTCGCGGCCGCCCTTATCGATGACGAGTTCGAGAAGGCCGGCGATGCCGCCGGGACGCGCATGGGGAAGCATCTGGTACTTCATCTGGCGCTGGTCGCGGATGCGGGGGCCGGTCTCGGGGGCTTCGGCGGGGGCGGTGTCGGGGCGCGTGAGGACTTTGTAGATGTAATCGACGAGCTGGGTGAAGGGTTCAGACTTGCGGTCACGGGGCTGCGGGAGCTGGACGCGAAAATCGGTGCGGATGCGGCCGGGATTGCGGCCAAGGACGACGATGCGGTCGGCGAGGAGGACGGCTTCTTCAATGTTATGGGTGACGATGAAGACGGCCTTGGTGGGCATGGTCTTGTTGGACCAGAGCTCGAGGAGCTCGCTGCGCAGGTTTTCGGCGGTGAGGACGTCGAGGGCGGAGAAAGGCTCGTCCATGAAGAGAACTTCCGGCTCGACGACGAGGGCGCGAGCAAAGCCTACACGCTGCCTCATGCCGCCGGAGAGCTCCTTGGGATAGGCGGATTCAAAGCCGTCGAGGCCTACGGTGTCAAGCATCTTCATGCTGCGGTCGCGGCGCTCGGAGGGCAATACGCCGCGGGCCTGGAGGGGAGCCTCGACGTTTTCAAGGACGGTGAGCCAGGGGAAGAGGGCGAAGCTCTGGAAGACGATTGAGACGTTGATCTCGGCGCCGGCGATGGGGGTTCCGTGCCAGTAAACCTGACCGGCCGAGGGGGTGGAGAGGCCGCTTAACATGCGCAGCATGGTGGATTTGCCGGAGCCGGAAGGGCCGAGCAGGGCGAGAATTTCGCCGGGGAGAATGCTGAGGTCGGTCGGAGAGATGACCTGGATGCGGTTTTCGCTGGGCTGGGCATAGTATTTCTCTATTTTTTCGGCGCGAACGATGGGCTCGGCTGCCTGAGCCTGCTCCGGGGCCGGATTGGCGATCATTGCGTCCTGCATGGCTGGATCTCCGTTAAGAATTCGCTCGTCCTCGGCGGGGCGGCGGTTAGAAGTCTAAGATGGGCAGGTTTCCGCGAGATGAATTGTCTCGGACCTTGGTTTTGCCATCCAGCCGGGGGAAAGCAGGCGATTCTTTTCAATCCGAGAGACGAGCGGGGATTCCACCCGAACCAAGACAGAGCGTATCATTGTGGATAGGCGTCTGCCAGGCAAGTAAGTCTCTGCTCTACCCACTATTGAGACCCTGAGCGCTTAAACTTCAATCGTGTGCTGCGACCGGGCGTGAGGGTCGAGCGTCAAGGAGTCTATGCCCGCAACGATGACCAAACCCAAGGTGCTGGTGGCCGATGACGAGCGAGTCATCGCGGATACGCTGGCCATGATCCTGAACCAGAGCGGCTTCGATGCGCGCGCCGTTTATTCCGGCGAAAATGCCCTGGAACTGGCCCACATATTTGAGCCGGACATGCTTATTTCCGATGTAATCATGGCCGATTTGAACGGAATCGACGCGGCCATCCGCATACGCGCGCTCTTGCCTGCGATCAAGATCCTGTTGTTTTCAGGGCAGGCGGCCACGGCCGACCTGCTGGAAAAAGCGCGAACCAAGGGCTACGAGTTCGAAATACTGGCCAAGCCCGTCCATCCCCAGGATTTGCTGAGCCGCTTGCGCGCGT
Organism: Occallatibacter sp.; assembly: GCA_050745765.1. Lineage (GTDB taxonomy): Bacteria > Acidobacteriota > Terriglobia > Terriglobales > Acidobacteriaceae > Telmatobacter. The sequence goes on from JBOGLX010000005.1 coordinate 15,207, forward strand.
AGGACGCAGCAGCGGACGCATGGGTTGGGAGGGGCATTCCACCTTGCCGCGCCGCATTCTCATCATCGACGACGAAGACGACATTCGCGAGGTGGCGGCATTGAGCCTGGAGAGCGTTGCCGGGTGGGAGGTGTTTATGGCCAACTCCGGCGCGCAGGGGCTGGCGCGCGCAATCGAGCACAAGCCGGACGCCATCCTGCTGGACGTAATGATGCCGGGGATGGACGGGCCGACGACGTTCCGCGAGCTGCGCAGGAATCCGGCGACGGCGAGGATTCCGGTGCTGCTGCTGACGGCGAAGGTGCAGAGCTCCGATCAGCGGCGCTTTGCCGGCCTGGGCGTGGAGGCGGTGCTCGTCAAGCCTTTCGACCCGCTTACGCTGCCGACGCAGATCGCCGGCGCGCTGGGCTGGAGTTGAGGCGGAATCTTCACGATGGACCCTGATGCGCAAACCTCCTCCGCCGGCGGCGCGGCTCTTGGCGATGCTCTCGATCGCCTCTGGACGCGCTTCCTGCCGGAGATCGAGCAACGCGTGGCCATGCTCAAGTCTTCGGCTGCGGCTGCGGCCGTTGGTTCCCTCACCCAGGCTCAATGGGAGGCCGCGCACTCTGCCGCGCACAAGCTGGCCGGAGTGCTGGGCACGTTCGGACTGGCCGAGGGGACTACGCTCGCGCGCGAGCTGGAGGATGCATACGCGCACGATGCCGGGATAGACGCTGCTTGCGGAAAGCGGCTGGCGGCACTTGCCGAAAGGCTGCGCGCGATTGTCGAAAGCCGGAAGAAATCCTGAGGGGCGCGGCTCAAGAGCGATTTCGCAATACGAGCGATTTTCAAGCGGCCTTCAAAACGGCTTAGAGCACCTTAAACGAGCTAAAAAGGCTTAAAAACGCATTTATTGTTTACTACTTGATAACCTTGTGTATTTTGCAAGCAATTCATTACATGTGACTTAAAATAAGCCATGCACTGACAATGCGGCAAATTTGTACCCCCCCCACCCCACCTCTTTCAGGGAGGGTACGGGAGTGAGGATTTTTCCGGATCGCGGCACTTTCACCGTCTGCTGTCTGATCTTTGACCGGCTGGGCCATGCCAGCAACCCTCTACTTAACAATTGTGCGCCAAAGGGCGTAATTCTATGCAAAGCGGGGTTGGAAAATTTTGCAGGCGTTCTTCGGGATACACCTACTCTGGAACTGCGCTGATTTGGGGCCGCTTACGGCACGCTTCGAGTACGCTTACGGCACGGCGAGAAAACCAACCGCCGAAACGGTTCGCAGCGCCCCTCCGGGGCGCATGGTGCTATTTTGCTTGCATACCCAGGACTGCGTCCCGCTGCGGCGGACTTGTCCTGGGCTATTTTCGTATTCCCCCTCCCGGGGAAGGAAACCGGTTTTCGTCCCTTTAGGCGGGCCGCAAGCCATGGGGACACGACTAGACAGGCTGCGGAAAACGGGCGAATTGAAGATGAATCCGATCTCTAAACCCCGGCAGGGCTAAAGCCCGTCCTTTATTTCGTTGCATTTGCGGCACCCTTCGACTTCGCTCAGAGTTTGTGACTTTTTTGATTTTTCGCGGATTTTTGGTCAGCAAGCCCCTTCCTTGCAACACCGATTTTCCGCAAGTCGAATAAAGTCACAAACTCTCAGGGCAGGCTGCTGAAATTGCCGTTGACAACGCCCTGGGCATTGCAGCAGAGCGCGGTAGCGCCGAGTACAACCGGCAAAAGCAGCGGGATTCTCATCTTACCTCCTCTCCAAGGGCTGAGTTGGAGCCACGGGAGCCGTCCAGGTGTGGGCGTTCAGTCGAAACGCCCCTCGTTACACGTCAGGCCGAGGCTGCCGCGCATAGCCCGGTTCGACGCCGGAAGAAAAACGCGCCAAAGCACGCAGCCAAGGCCAGCAGCAGGTAAAGCAGCGGCGCGCCGCCCTCCGGAACACTCACGAAGAAAGGATAGGTGTATAGCTCATCTATCGGGCCCAGGGAGAAGTCATTAGTCTCGTATTCCGACCCTAAATACATACTTTGATCGTCATAGAGACTGAGCTCATACGAATCCGCCGGGTAGCCGGGGGGGCTCAAATAAAACATCACCCCGTTGAAATCGAAATAGCCGCTGGAACTCGTAGGCTCACCCGTCGTGTAGGAGGGCGCGTTGTCATCCGGATAGAGGAGATTGTCGTAGATATCGTTGCCGTCCGGCGAGGTGAGGTAATTGGGGTAAACCGCGTTTCCAGGCAAGAGGCTCATCGAGGCCGATGCGGGGATCAAGGGGTAAGAGAACGTCCCCGTGAAGCTCTCAATGTCATAGGCGTCGACGCCATCGACAAGGATAGGAGTGCTGGAGGTGGTGAACTGTCCGCTGATGGTGGCGAGGCCGTTGTCGGCGGAGCCGCCGTAAAAGCTGAAGGACCAGGACTCGGTCTGGGCCTGGGCGGCGGGGACGATGGCGAGGGCTGCGGCCGATGCAGCAAGCGCCAGCAACAAAGCGGTTCGTTTCATGCGCATTCCTTCCGAAAGGGCTGAACCGGAGCCTCGCGACCTGTCCGGGCGTGCGGTCTTGAGCAAAAATCCCCAGTCACCATCGGCTGCATTCGAGGCTACGATGGGTCGGCGTGCCGTGAAAAGGGAGTTTGATCGGCAAATGCCTTTGCGGCATGTGAGTAGGATTCAATCAGATGAGAGTGCCACGCGCAAGAAGAAAATGGACCTCGGGCTAACGCGGAAGTATCCCGGCCCTCGTTACTAAAGACGCCCGGCGTTGGTACTTGAGCGGTTCCACAGTACTCGTAGCCATTTCTAGCGGTGGCACAAGGTGGCCTTCTCTTGGGGAAAAGCAGCTTAGAGCAGTTTCAGAAATGCTGTGCCCAACGGTCGTGACATCCCACCCATGCGACAGAAGGAAGTCGCATGGATGGGGCACGGAGCTTTGGGTTGAGCAACCATGAAATAACCATAGCTCCTGCGCTTCGGAATACAGCAACTGTGGAACCGCTATAGACTATGAATTTGGTGAACGTGCCCGATCCATTTGCGCCCCAGCTCGGCCTGAGCTTTGAAGAGCCGCGGCCCTCGCGCCGCATCTGGCCGGTGCGCGATCTGGTGTCGCAGGTTCGCGAGCTGGTGGAAGAGGAGTTCGGCGACGTGTGGGTGGAGGGCGAAATCTCCAATTACCGGCCGGCGCCTTCGGGGCACGTTTACTTTACGCTCAAAGACGCGGATGCGCAGCTACCGATTGTGCTGTTTCGGCGGCAGGCGATGCTTTTGCGGTTCCGGCCCGAGGACGGGCTGCACGTGCTGGTGCGCGGGCGGGTGAGCGTCTACGAGCAGCGCGGGCAGATGCAGCTTGTGGCCGAAACCATGGAGCCGGTGGGTGCGGGTTCGCTGCAGCTTGCATTCGAACAATTGAAGGAGCGCCTGAAGGCCGAGGGGCTGTTCGATGCGGCGCGGAAGCGGGCGCTGCCGGCGTTTCCGCGGACGGCGGGGATTGTGACTTCGCCGACCGGGGCGGTGATCCGGGATTTCCTGAACATTGTGAACCGGCGGCACTCGGGGTTGAGCGTGCTGCTTTATCCCGTCTCCGTGCAGGGCGAAGCGGCGCCGGGGGAGATTGAGGCGGCGATTGCGGAATTAAATGCGGCCTCACGCGGGGGACGGGACCTGGTGGACGTGATTGTGCTGGCGCGGGGAGGTGGGTCGCTCGAAGACCTGGCGGCGTTTAACTCCGAGCGAGTGGCGCGGGCGATTGCCGGGTCGCGGCTGCCGGTGGTTTCGGCGGTAGGGCACGAGACGGACTTTACGATTGCGGATTTTGCGGCGGACCTGCGCGCGCCTACGCCTTCGGCCGCGGCCGAGCTGGTTACGGAGGCGCAGCACAAGATCGCCGAGCACCTGGCCAACCAGTCGCACCGTCTGGACCGGGCGGCGCGGTTCCAGCTTTTGCAGGCGCGGCAGCGGTTTACGCGCGTGCCGGCGGGGCGCGCCGAATCGCGCGTGGCCATGCTGCTGCACAGGCTGGCGCAGCGGCTGGACGATCTCGCTTTCCGGCGGGATGCGGCGGTTGGAGCGCAGATTCGCGAAGGGCAAAGGCGCGCGGCGGAGCTTTCGGCGGCTGTTTTGCGGCACGATCCGCGGCAATCGCTGGCGGAGGCGCGGGAACGGCTGCAGGCGCTGCGGGCGCGGCTGGACCGGCTGCTGGAACGGCTGCTGCGGTCGTCGTCGGCGCGGCTCACAGCGCTCGATGCGCGGCTGAACTCGCTATCGCCGCTGGCGGTGCTCGACCGCGGCTATGCGCTGGTGCTGGCCGCGGACGGCGGGCTGATTCGTTCGGCGGGGCAAGTGAAGGCCGGCGATAGGGTAACTTCGCGGCTGGCCGACGGCGCCTTTACGAGCTGCGTCGAATCGATTGCGGCCAACCAGCCGAGCGCCAAAGAGCGAAAGAAACCAGGATTGTGACCAATGCCGTTCACTTAAGAAATCAGTTCGCGGCGTAAGCGTCTGCCAAGCCCACCCTAGGTCTCTGACAACATGAATTCGTTCCTTCAGTTTCGTGGTTCCCCGGTCTCAAAATCGAGACCGGGGGCACCCAATTTGGCACAAAATCAAGTTGTCAGAGACCTAGCCGCAAAAACAAAGACGCGGCGAGGGTGGGGCACCCACATTCGTCAAAGGATAAGCGTTTAACTGAACGGTATTGGGATTATGACCACTGCAACCGAACGTAAGCTTTTCGGCACCGACGGCATTCGCGCCGTTGCCGGCGAATCGCCGCTCGATCCAAGGACAATTTACGCAACAGGGCTGGCGCTGGCTCATTCGCTGCGGAGGAATCCTGTCCGCGACGTTGGTTACTCCCAGGTCTCAAAAACGAGACCTGGGGCACCCATCGGTGAGAAGTCCGACGCAGCCGGGCCGCGGGTGCTGCTGGGGCGGGATACGCGGGAATCGAGCCCCTGGATTGCGGCTACGTTCGTCGCCGGCCTGCGTGAAGCCGGGGCGCAGGTTGAAAGCGCCGGCATCGTGCCTACGCCCGCCGTGGCATTCCTCGCACGCACACAGGGCTTCCACGCCGGCGTTGTGATCTCGGCCTCGCACAATCCCTGGCAGGATAACGGCATCAAGCTGTTCGGGGCCGATGGATTCAAACTTCCTGACGCAGTTGAGCAGGGCATCGAGGACGACATTCTGCATCACGCCTCCAGAATCCAGCCGCCCGATCCTGCTTCCCTGCCTCCGGTAGAAGACAACCCCGCACTGCAAGGCGACTACATCCAGTTCCTCATCGATTGCGTGCCGGGGCTGACGCTTTCTGGCCTGCGCATTGTGGCGGACTGCGCCAATGGGGCCGCCGGGGCTATCGCGCCTGAGCTTTTGCGGCGCCTCAATGCCGATGGCCGCGCGCAGATCGACCTGGTCAACACCGCGCCTGACGGCCGCAACATCAATGCCGATTGCGGGGCGCTTCATCCGGAGTACGTCGCCGGCGAGGTTGTGGCGCGCGGAGCGAGCATTGGGCTGACGTTCGACGGCGATGCGGACCGCTGCATGCTGGCGGGGGGACGGGGGAATGTGATCGACGGCGATGCGATTCTGCTGATGACGGCGCGGGACCTGAAGACGCGCGGTCTGCTGACCGGTGATTTGGTGGTGGCGACCACGATGTCGAATATGGGCCTGGAGATGGCGCTGAAGCGGAGCGGCATCCGCATGCTGAGGGCGCCGGTGGGGGACCGGTACGTTCTGGAAGAGATGCTGAAGCGCGACGCGGCGCTGGGCGGCGAGCAGTCGGGGCACATCCTGCTGCCGCATCTGGCGACCGCGGGGGACGGGATACTGACGGCGCTGGTGGTGCTCGACCTGGTGGCGCGGAGCGGGCGATCGATTGAAGAGCTGACCGCGGACCTGAAGGTTTTTCCGCAGACGATTGTGAATGTGAAGGTGCGGGAGAAGAGGCCGCTGGAGTCGATTGCGGCGGTGGCTGCGGCGATTCGCGCGGCCGAAGAAGAGCTGAAGGATTCGGGGCGGGTGGTGATTCGCTACTCGGGGACGGAGCCGCTGGCGCGGGTGATGATTGAGGCGGAGGACGGAGACGCGATGCGGCGGCACGCGGAAGCGATTGCGGGGGCGATACGCGGGGAGCTTGGGGATTGAGGTATTCAGCGGAAGCGTGAGAGCAGGTAGACGACTAACGACGCTACGACGCTGATGAGGATGCAGGTAACGATGGGAAAGAAGAAGGTGACGTGTTTGCCTTTATAGACTACGTCGCCTGGCAGGCGGCCGAGGGGAAGGCCGATGCGGCCGGCAAAGAGCAACACGGCACCGATGAGCACAAGGAGCAGGCCCAGGCCGATGATCGCTTTGGCGAGTTCATTCATCGGTATTCTTTTTAAAGCGCTCCCAAAAAATACCGCACCCATCTGTCGTGGAATCCCACCCTTGCGACAGAAAAAAGTCGCAAGGATGGGGCACGAAGCTTGGGTACGGCAATTGTGAAACCGCTATAGAAGCCCACCATCCCTAGAGTACCGCCGTAGAACATTTCCATGAGCTGTGCAATCCGCGTGACTCTTTGCCCGGCTGCTACTTGAGATCGCGCCAGTTTGGTCCGAAGGCGAGATCGGAGACGAGCGGGACGGAGAGCTGGACGACGCCCTCCATCTCTTTGCGGACGAGAGATTCGATTTCTTCGGTTTCGTCGAGTGGGACTTCGAAGAGGAGTTCGTCGTGGACCTGGAGGATCATGCGCGTGTTGAGCTTGCGCGCCAATAGCTCGCGGTCGATGGCGATCATGGCGAGCTTGATGAGATCGGCGCCGGTGCCCTGGAGCGGGGTGTTGATGGCCGTGCGCTCGGCGAAACCGCGCTGGTTGGGGTTGCGGCTTTCGATGTCGGGGATGGGGCGAAGACGGCCGAAGAGGGTGCGGACGCTGCCTTCTTTGCGGGTCTGTTCGAGAGTCTTTTCGATGAAGGCCTTTACGCCTTCGTAACGGGTAAAGTAGCGATCGATGTAGGCCTTGGCTTCGGCCTGGGGAATGCCGAGCTGAGCGGCGAGGCCGTAAGCGGAGATGCCGTAGACGATGCCGAAGTTGACGGCTTTGGCGCGGTTACGGGTTTCTTTGTCCATGGATTCGGCGGGGACGCCGAAGACTTCGCTGGCCGTGAGGGTGTGAATGTCCTGGTTTTCGAGGTAGGCGCGGACGAGGAGCGGGTCGCCGCTGAAGTGGGCGAGGAGACGGAGCTCGATTTGCGAGTAGTCGGCGGAGAGCAACTGCGTGCCGGGAGGGGCGGTGAATGCGGCGCGGATTTCGCGGCCTAGCTCGCTGCGGATGGGGATGTTCTGGAGGTTGGGACTGACGGACGAGAGGCGCCCAGTGGCTGTGGCGGCGGCCTGGAAGGTAGTGTGGACGCGGGATTCGCTGTCGGCGAGCAGCGGGAGTGCGTCAACGTAATTCGATTTGAGCTTGGCGAGGTGACGGTATTCGAGGACGAGGCGGGGGACGTCGTGCTTTTCGGCGAGGGCTTCGAGGATGTCCTGCGCGGTGGAGATTGCCTTGGTTTTGCCGCGGCTGGGGGGCGCGGGAAGTTGGAGGTGGGTGAAGAGGACTTCGCCGAGCTGCTTGGGCGAGTTGATGTTGAAGCGGCGGCCAGCGAGCTCGTAAATGAGCTCGCCCACGCGATTGATTTCGGAACTGAACTGCTCCGAAAGCTTGCGCAACGCAGCTGTGTCGATGCGGACGCCGGCCTGCTCCATGCGGTAGAGGACGGGGGCGAGCGGGAGATCGATTTCGCGGTAGACGCGGAGAAGATTTTCTTTTTCGACTTCGGCGAGGAGCGCGGGGGCGAGGGCGTGAATGGCCGCCGCGGCCGCAGGGAGCGATGTGGGCGGGGATTGGCTGTTGCGTGCGGCTACGTCGGCGAGGGACTGCGTAGCGTGGGTGGGATTGAGGGCGTAGGAGAGCAGCATGGTGTCTTCTACCGCGCCGCGCAGCGTGACGCCCAGGCCGCCGAGGACGTGGAGCGCCAGTTTGAGGTCATGAATGCGCTTAGGGATTGCTGTGTCCTCTAGCAGCGCGCGGAGTTCGGGAGTTAGCGGGAGGCAGAGGGCGATTGTTGGGTCAGCGCAGACGCCGATGCTGTTGCGGGTTTTCTTTTCGGCGGTTTCGATGGCGTCGAGCAGCGAAGGCGCTGGCGGGGCATCGTCTTCGGCGGGCTCGGCGGTTGGCTCGGATGCGTCGAGAGCGAGAGAGAATCCGCCGGCGCGGGCGGCGGCGTAGAAGGCGGCGGTTTGCTCGGCTGTCGGATGGTCGATTAGTTCCGCGACTGCGGCGCCGGCGGCGGGGGCGAGTTCGCGCAGCATCGATGTGAATTCGAGCTCGGTGAAGAGATCGCGGCAGGCTTCGAGGTCCGGGTCCTGGGTTTGCATGGCGCTCAGGTTGAGCAGGAGCGGGACGCGGCTGTCGATGGTGACTAATTCTTTGGACAGCAGGACGGTTTCGCGGTTCTGTTCCAGGGATTCGCGGTAGGTTTTGCGCTTGACCTCGGCGGCGCGCTCGAGGACGGCTTCTACGGAGCCGAATTCGAGGATGAGATCGACGCTGCCTTTGTCGCCGATGCCGGGAGCGCCGGGGATGTTGTCGACGGTGTCGCCTCGGAGGGCCATCACGTCGATGACTTTTTCAGGCGGGACGCCGAGGGTTTCAGTGACCTTGGCGGGGTCGAGGATGAGATTGTCTTTTTGCGGGTTGAGGATTTTTACGCGCTCGGTGACGAGCTGCATCATGTCCTTGTCGCCGGACACGATGTAGACTTCGTGGCCGGCTTCGGCGGCTTCGCGGGCGAGGGTGCCGATGACGTCGTCGGCTTCGAAGCCTTCGGCTTCGAGGATGGGGATGCGCAGGGCTTCGAGAGCGCGACGAATGTAGGGGATCTGGCGGCGGAGGTCTTCGGGCATGGCGGCGCGGTTGGCTTTGTAGCCTTCGTAGCTGACTTCCTCGAAGGATTGCGTTTTGCCGTTCCAGCGGCGTAGGGTGGCGATGCCGCGGGCGCGCTCGTCGCGGAAGACTTCGCCGCTGACGTCGAAGACGGCGGCGAAGTATTGCGGCGCGAAGTCCTGGCGCAGCTTCTTGATCATGTTGACAAAGACGTAAATGGCCGCGGTGGGAAGGCCGGAGCGCGTGGACATGGGCCGCGAGCGCTGCATGGCGTGGTAGG
>JBOGLX010000006.1:0-13541 GCA_050745765.1 Occallatibacter sp.
CGAGTCTCCACTAGCGCGACCACTTTCAATCTGTTTTTGCACTTTGCTAAATGGGAAAACTGCGTTGGAGTTGTCAAAGAACACTCCCCAGTTCCCTTCGTGTTCGCGCCAACTGCCGCCATAAACATGAATGATACATTCGCCGAGATACGATCCCAAAACCTGAACCAAACCACTTTCGATTTTGGAGCCTTCTCGACCACGTTCAATGAAACCGTCCACCCATTCAACAGATGCCCGGTTGTAACCGAACCGTTCTCCCAATCCACTGATCGGCCTGAACTTGCTGACCGCTAGTCGTGCTTTTTTTCGGATTCTTTCCTCGACTAACATTAGCGATTCTTCTCATACGCATTCGCCACGCGCAAAATCATCGATTCATCAAAATGCTTGCCAAATATCTGCAACCCAATCGGCAGATCCTCCTTCGTCTCGCCGCAAGGAATGGAAATCCCGGGAATGCCCGCCAGGTTCGCCGTCACCGTGTAAATGTCCGCCAGATACATGGCCAGCGGATCGCCCGTCTTCTCGCCCAGCTTGAACGCCGGCACGGGCGAAGTCGGCGTCACGATCGCGTCCACCTCCGCAAAGGCCCGCAAAAACTCCTCGGCCACGAGCCGCCTCACCTGCTGCGCCTTCAGATAGTAAGCGTCGTAGTAGCCGGCAGAGAGCGCGTAAGTGCCGAGCATAATCCGCCGCTTCACTTCCGCGCCGAATCCCTGGCCGCGCGAGTTCGAATACATCGCCGCCAGGGTCTCCGATCTGGGCGACCGGTAGCCGTACCGCACGCCGTCGAAGCGCGCCAGATTGGCGCTGGCCTCGGCCGTAGCGATCAGGTAATAAGCCGGCACGGCGTATTTTGTGTGCGGCAGCGAAACCGCCTTGATCTCGCAGCCCGCGGCCCGCAGCGCCTCGATCCCCGACTCCACGGCGGCGCGCACCTCCGGGTCCAGCCCCTCGGCAAAGTACTCCGCCGGAACGCCGATGCGCAACCCAGCCGCCGCTCTGTCGCTCTCGGCCGCATAATCGGGCACAGCCGCCGGCGAGCTGGTCGCGTCGCGCGCATCGTGCCCGGCGATCGCTCCAAGCATCGTAGCCGCGTCGCGCACGTTCGCCGCGAACGGCCCGATCCGGTCCAGCGACGAGGCAAACGCAATCAATCCAAAGCGTGAAACCCGCCCATACGTCGGCAGAACGCCAACCACCCCGCAAAAACTTGCCGGCTGCCGCACCGAACCGCCCGTGTCCGAGCCCAGCGCAGCCACGGCCAGGTTGGCTGCAACCGCCGCCGCCGACCCTCCGCTCGATCCCCCCGGCACCCGCTCCGTATCCACCGGATTCCGCACCGGCCCGTATGCCGAGTTCTCGTTCGACGAGCCCATCGCGAACTCGTCGCAATTCAGCTTGCCCAGCAGCACCGCGCCCGCTGCCTCGAGCCGGGAAACCGCCGTGCAGTCGTAGGGCGCCTTGTACCCTTCAAGAATCTTCGACCCCGCCGTCGCCGGCGCCCCGCGCATCACGAGCACGTCCTTGATCCCAACAGGAACTCCCGCCAGCACCGGCAGCGGATCGCCCTTTGCGGCCAGCGCGTCAACCCGCGCAGCCTGCTCCATCGCCCGCTCTTCAGTCAGGCTCAGGTAAACATTGAGCAGTGGATTGATCTTCGCGATGCGCTCGTAATACCCCGCAGCCAGATCGGCAGCCTTGGTCCGCCCCGCGGCAATCCCCTCACGCAACGCCGCCAGTGTCGGAGCCTTCGCAACAAGGTTTTTAGCACTCTTCGTTTCACCAGCCAAAAGCACTCCCAACTCCCAGCCCAGATGAATGTTCCCTATTCCCTATTCCCTATTCCCTACTCACTGACCACTGATCACTGTCTTTCAATCACCTTCGGCACCTTGAAGAAAACCCCATCCGTCTCCGGCGCCTGCGGCATCACCTCCGCGCGATCCAGCGAAGGCTCATGCTCATCCGGGCGCAGCACGTTAGTCCCGTCGGCCGATTCGAGTTCGCTCACCTGGCCCAGCGGCGCCACGCCCGACGTGTCGATCTCGTTCAGATCGGCCACGTAGTCCAGGATGGCGTTCAAATCGTGCAGCATTCCCACCGATTCCTCCGGCGTCAGCTCCAGATGGGCCAGCTCGGCCACGCGCTCTACGTCTTCCACGGTTACTCTGGCGGTCATTCCCTGTAGGTCCCCAACTCCGGCGATCCCGAAGCTCAAGTATAGCCGCTGGTCAATTGCTCCTCTCCGCTCCGTTCCTCTCTCTCGGGGGCTCAATCCACCGTCAGCGTCAGCGTAACGCTGTGCTGAACTCCCGTCGAGCTCACCGTAACGGGAACCGAGTACGTTCCGGCCGGCGTCGAACCCCCGCCGCCGTTTTGGCCCGTCGAGCCGCCGCCGCCCCCTCCCGAGCTGGCGCAACTTGAAACGCCCGCGCACGCCAGAACCGTCAGCAGCGCCGCCATCAAAATAGCTCTCCTCCGCCGCAAAGCCATCGGCAGCAGCAACACCGCGCACAGCAGCGGCAGCGCGCCCCATGGAGTTTTTTCGGGATGATTGGCGGCCGACGCATCCCCGGTTGAGATTGCAACCGTCACATTCCCCTCGACGCCCGCGCCCAGCGTCTCCGTCGCCGGGCTGAATGTGCACAGCGCGTTCGCGGGCAGCGCCGGGCACTGAAATGCGAAGGTTCCCTGGGATCCGTTCAGCGGTGTAATGACCAGAGTGTACGAGGCCGTTTGCCCGCTCGCCACCGTCAGGGTGGCCGAGCCCGAGGCCGAAACCGTAAAGTCGAAGCCCATGCCCGAAAGCGCCACCGGAGCCGGCTGCAGGCTGCTGGTCGCAACCATCAAGCTGCCCGTCTGCGGGCCCGCCGCGCTGGGCGCAAACTCCACTCCCACCGTGCAGCTCGATTGCGCGGGAAGCGTCGACGCGCACGTGTTCGCGGTCAACTGGAAGCCCGTGGGCGCGGTCAGCGCCAGTCCCGTCAACGAATACGCCGCTCCCAGATTGGTCACGATCAGCGTAATCGGGCTGCTGATGGCGCCGGCTCCCGTTTCCGGAAACGCGATGGTCGCAGGCGTAAACTGTAGCCCCCCCGATCCGATCAGCGCCACGCTTGACGCAATTCCCACCGCCGGAGAGCTCACGGACAGCATTCCCGTGGCCGCGGCGCTGCTCGTGGGCTGGAACTCGACCGCAACCGTGCAGTCAGCGCCCGCGGCCAGCGCGCCGGTGCACGTGTTCTCAGTAATCGCGAACGGCGGCGCGGCGGAAACAGCAACCGACGCGAACGAAAATGCCGTCGTATTGCTCACCGTCACCGTCTGCGGCGGCGTGGACTGGCCGGCGTTTGCCGCCGGAAAGATCAACTGCGTGGGATTGACGCCCAGGCCCGCGGCAATCTGCGACGTGCCGTTCAATTGCACTTCGCAGGGAACCTTCGCGCAGCTCACCCCCGTGGGGCCCAGGACGCCGGCAGTAGCCGAGGAGACCACCAGCGCGGCTGCCACGCCGCCCGCAAGCGAGGGCGTAAAGATCACTTGAACCGTGCAACTGCTGCCGTTGTTCAGCGTGGCTCCGCAGGTGGTTGTGCCGGTCGAAAAACTGCTCGCCGCCGCGCCCGTAATCGCAAAGCGCACATCGACCATGGGCGCGCCGCCGCTGTTTGTAATGGTCAGCGTCTGCGGCGCGCTGGCCACGCCAGGCTGCGCCGATGAAAACGTCAAATTCGCCGGAGAGAAGCTGAATTGCGGCGGCGCCAGCGCCGTCCCGCTCAGCTTCACCGTCTGTGTGAGGTTCGTGCCATTCTGGTCGGAGACGGTCAGCGTTCCGGACAGCGGCACCCCAACCTGCGCGGTGGCGCCCGGCGCAAACTCCACCGCGATCGCGCACCTCTTACCGCCCGTCAACTGCGTCGAGTCCAAACACGTGCTTTTCGACCAGACCTGAAACGGCTCATTGGGAGGAACGGAAATTTCGATCCCCTCCAGCGCCTCACCCCCGTTGTTCCTCAGCGTGATTACCTGCGCCGTCGAAGCCTGTCCGCCCGCAATCGTCCCCGGAAATGCCGCCAGCGTGTAACTCGGCGCCGAACCCGTCAATCCACTTCCGCTCAGCACGTCGGTCGGCTGCGCCGCGCCCGTCCCGCTCAATTCGATTGACTGCGTCCCGCCCGTGCCGGTCACCGTGAGCACGCCCGTCGCCACGCCCGTCAAAGTCGGTTGAAATTCCACTTGCATCGCGCAGCTCGACTGCGCCGCCAGGCTGCTCGTCCCCGATCCCGAAAAACACGAGTCGCTCGAAACTACGAATGGCCCCGTCACCGCCACGCTCGATATCGTCACCGCCGTGCTCCCCGTGTTTTTGAGCGTGGCCTGGAGCGGCGCCGACGTCGTCCCCACCTCCGTCGGCCCTTGCAGCGCCGTGTCGAAATCGATCGCCGATGGCGTCAGCGTCACCGCCGATACCGCCGGCGTCCAGCTCAACCCCACACTCACTTGCCCGCCGTAGATGTTGCCGCTGACCGTGAGCGTAGCCGCCGCGCTGCCCTGCGCGCTGGGCGTCAGCGTCACCTCAATCGTGCAGCTCGATCCCGCCGCCACGCTCTGACCCACGCACGTATCGGTCTCAGTAAATTGCGGATCGCTCGAAACAATCCCAGTTACGCTCAAAGCCGCGCTGCCCGTGTTCTCGACCGTCACCGCCATCGGCTGACTCGCAACCCCCACCGTCTCCGCAACCGGAAACGTCAAGCTCGTTGGACTCACGGCCGCCTCGGTGCAACCGCTGCAGCCGGCCGACCACAGCGGCGTTTCCCAGATTCCGCGGCCGTACGTGGCCGCCACCAGCACCTGTTGCGAAGAGCCCGCCGGCGACGCGCTCAACTCCACCGCCGGCGCGGCCGGCAGACCGGCGCCAAACGCCGACCAGCAGTTCAGCGAAGCCGTTGCGCAGTTGCCCACCTGCGTGGTGAAGTACACCCCCGCGTCCGTAGCCACATAAACCACATTGCTGTCCAGCGGGTCCACCACCAAGCTGCTCACCGGCGCCGCGGGCAGGTTGGACACCAGACTCGTCCACTGCGGGTTCGGCGCGCCCGCGTCGGTTGTGCGATACACCGTCTGCACCGGCTGCGCGGTGCTGTTGAATCCCTCAACGGTCACGTAAACCGTGTTTCCGGTCGCGTCGCTCGGGTCGATAAAAATGCTCGAAATGTCGTATTCGTAGTAGTTCAAAAATGGGCTTTGCGGGTCGTTGGTCACCGTTGAGGTCAGCGTCAGGTCCTGCCACGCCGGCATCGAGTTTGAGGATGGATCGATCACCGCCCGCCAAATGTAGCCGGGAGCGTTGCCCTCGCCATTCTCCGCGTCGTACAAGCCGTACATGCCCAGGTAGACCACTTCCGTCCCGCTCGTCAGTTTCTTGGCGGCCATCGACCGGACCAGCGTGTCGCCGTCGCATTGCACTCCCGTCGCCCCGCTGTCCAGAACCGGGCTGATCGCGTTCGCCGCGGTCCACCCTATGCCGTTCGCCGCCCCGCGCCACACCCGGCAGGTGCCGATCAAAAGCTGCGTGGGATCGAGCGCATCCACCAGGAACGGCGCCGGCACGGTCATCGTGTAGCCATCCCCGCCCACGTCGTTATCGTTCACCGCCGCGCCGGTGCCGAAATCCGCCTGCGTGCACGGCGCCGCCTGCGAGCACTCGTGAATCGAAACACCAGGCTCGTTGTTCACGTACCAGTTGTCCGGATTGGCCGGATCAATCGCGACCGGACCGCCATCGCCCGACAGAATCTGCGGCCAATCCACGACCGCTCCGGTCGTGGCCTTCACTCCCGCCGTCCCGTTCACTCCCAGCCCCGCCATCAGCGTGTACGAGCTCTCGGGCGACTGCGCCATGCTCACCGGTTCGGCCAGCGATCCAAGGCCCCCATTCAGGTTCTGGAAGTGCGTCGCGTCCGCCGCCGAGCACGCCGCACCCGTTTCCCCGATCCCGTCCGTCGAGCGCCACAATCCGCTGTCGTTGCCGATAAAAATCTCGTCCGGATTTTCCGCATTCCAGGCCAGCGCATGCTGAAACTCGCCCACCTGCGCGCTCAAGCACGTATTCGTGTTCGTGGTGTTGCGCCATCCGATGCACTGCCCATTGGGCGCGCAGTTTGTCTCCCAAAGATCGTTCCCCCCGGCCAGAACCAGCGTCTCCTGTCCCGACGGAACCGCCGCCAGCGCCAGGTTGTAATCCCCGTTCGAAATGGTCGCCGGACCGCTCCCGGAGCTGGTTTCGAGCGCCGCCGTGTTCAACTGCAGCCCAAAACTCACTGCCGCGTTGCCGCACGCGCCGCCGGCCAGGTTGCACTGGTCGTCCCAGATCCCCTGGTCCTGGTTATCGATGTCCACGGTCCACGCAAAGGTGTCGCCGGTCTCTGGGTTCACCGCCAGCGTGCCGCGAAAGATGGGGCAGGCAATCGAACCCGCCTCGCCCGGATTCGTCGGGCAAAGCGAAGTTGTCAGCGCAATCCCCGGCTGCGCGCTCATCCGCGTCCACTTCACCCCGTCGCTCGACTGGTAGTAGCCGTGGTAGCGCACCGCCGCAATGAAGAGGTTGCGCACCGGGTTCCAAACCACCGACGTAGCCGCGTTGCCGTCCGGGAGCGTAAACGCATCGAGCGGCCCCTGCACGTCCGAACCGCCGCCATCGGTGATCTTCGCCAGGTGCCAGGTCGCGCCCGCATCGGTCGAGTAGTAAAGTCCCTCATAGCTGAAGTTCGGCTGGCTCGCGTTCACCAGCGTGCCCTCGTAGGCCTGCGAAACCGCCGCCACCACCAGTTGCGGGTTCACCGTGCTCCACGCGAACCCCGCAAAGCCCTCGCCGATGAAACTAAAGTCCTGCGCGCTCAGCCCCTGCTCCCGGTCCTGGGTCTCCTGAATCAGCGTCCACGTCGTGCCCCCATCGGCCGAGCGCAGAATCCCCGACCCGTAGTACGAATCGAGCGCGTCGTTGGGGTCGCCCGTTCCCGCCAGGATCACGCCGGTCTCCCCCGGCTGCACCGTCAACGCGCCTATGCTGATCGACGCTCCCGGCGCGCCGCCCAGAGCCGTCACCGCATCCGTCAGCGGCACAAACGAAACCAGCGATGCATTCGAGTCGTCCGCGTCGTTCGCTTCCCACACCCCGCCGCCCGTAGTGCCGATGTAAAGACGGTTCCCCGTCGCATCCCCCGGATCGAGCGCCACCGACGAGACCCTCCCGCTCACCGGTCCATAAGTCGAAGTCTCGACCGCCGTCGGCCCGAAAGGCAGCCAGGTCCCGGCCGTCCCCGATGAAAACTGCGAACTGGACGCACTCGCCGCGTTCCCCAACGCTCTCGGCGCGCTGCCGGCGCGGACTCCCTGCAATCGCCACGCTGCCGGTCCCACCGTCCGCCGGCTGGCCGATCCCGGCGTCCAGCCGCGCTCGGCCAGAAATCGCTCCGCCTCTACCACCCTGGGAGGCAAATTGGCGCGCCGCGCGGTCTGGCTGGCGGGCGAGTCTGCGGCCGGCGGCGCGGTCTGCGCCGGAAGCGCGGCCGGAAGCAGCAACAGACCCAGCACCGCGATTTGCGGTTTCCACGATGCCCCCCGCTGCACTCTGAGAACGCACTCCCCCGCTCCCCCGATCAACGCAGGCCGTCTGAGAATTCGCTCACGCACTTCATTCGTCACGCGCGCTTCCGGAATTCGATTCCGGCCTCCCTGGGTTAAATCTCCCAAAGATATGCGTGCGGAATCCATGAGATTAATTAAATCGAGGTGCGCAGTTTCCGGGAATGAAATCGTGAACCATTATAGGACAGTCTGGGAAACGCCTAATTGTGATTTGAAACACGGCAGTGCCCGACCTGGTGCGCGATGCGGGTGCCCCACCCTCGCCGCGTCTTTGTTTTTGCGGCTAGGGTGAGCTGGCGCCTCACTCTATAGCAAATGGAGAGATGCTCTAATTGTGATTTGAAACACGGCAGCGCTCGGCCTGGTGCGCGATGCCGCGCCGTGCGGCGGTTCACGGCTCCCGAACCGCGCGCCGAATGGCGCAATTCCCCCCACGCTCGCTAAAATAACTGGCCCGGCAGCGGCCCTCAAGAATTACGATGGTTTGGTTGTTCGAGGTCCGCGCGCGGCTTCCCGATAGAATTCCCCGCGATTCCAATTCTGAGGCTCCTCATGAGACGTCTCGTCCTCGCACTGCTGCTTGCCTGTTCCGTCACCCTCGCCGCCGCCCAGAACGACTACACTCTCGGTCCCGATTCGCAGCCCCAGCCCGGCGTCCCCACCGGCACAGTCACCCACTACACCCTCCCGCCCGGCAAGTTCTATCCCGGCACTCCCCACCACTACGCCGTCTACGTCCCCGCGCAATACGACCCCTCCAAACCCACGCCCTTCATGATCTTCCTCGACGGAAGCCAGGCCCTCGGCAAAAGCATCCGCGTCCCCACCGTCTTCGACAACCTGATCTCGAAGCATGAAATCCCGTCCATGATCGGCATCTTCGTCGATCCCGGCGTCCTGCCCGCCCTGTCGGATCAGGACCAGAACCGCTACGGGCGCATCTTCGAGTACGACTCCCTCAGCCCCCGCTTTTCAAGCTTCCTTCTCGACGAGCTGATCCCTGCCGTAGCCGCCAAATACAACCTCTCGACAAACCCCGACGACCGGGCCTTGAGCGGCGTCAGCACCGGCGCCGTCGGCGCCTTCATGGCCGCCTGGAACCGTCCCGACCAGTTCCACCGCGTGCTCAGCTTCATCGGCACCTACGTCGCCATGAAAGGCGCCGATTCACTCCCCGCCATGATTCGCAAAACCGAGCCCAAGCCCATCCGCATCTTCATGCAGGACGGCAGCAATGACCACATCGTCCCCGCCGAGCCGTATGGCATCGACTTCGCCGGGAGCTGGCCCATCAATAACGAAGTCATGTACCAGGCCTTCGAGTATGCGGGTTACGACGTCAAGCTGGTCATGGGCCACGGCACCCACAGCATGAACCAGGGCGGAGCCATCATGCCCGAAGCCCTCCGCTGGCTCTGGCGCGATTACCCGCAGCCGATTGTGGTGCATGAGCCAGCCGCCGCGCACGAACCGGGATACGACACGGCGAATCGCGTGTTTTCGACGATCTACCTCGACAAACCATGGGAGCAGATCGGCGGCGACTACGGCGCCATCGAGAGCCTGACCTCGGACCGCAATGGGAATGTCTACCTGCCGGACCAGGACGGCAGACGGATTCTCCGAGTCGACCCGCAGGGAACGGTGACGCTGTTCGCCGAGGTCCCCGATTCCTCGCCGGCCCTCGTTCATGCGCCGGTTCCCGGTCCCGTGCCGGTTTTGCACACAGGCCCCGGTGACCGGCTCTACGCCTTCATTCCGGGAACCGCATTGACCAATATCGCAACCGTGGGCAATGCCGGATCCATTGTTTCCTGGAGCATCGCAAACGGCGTCGCCAGCGACGAGAAGGTACACGCCACTGCAGACAAATTCCAGATATCCGAAGGTATGGCGGAGGGCGTGGTCGATTTTGCGGTGACGCAGAACGGCACAATTTACGCCCTGCTCAGCACCGGCGCAAAACGAATTGACCCATCGGGCCGGGTGAGCGTCGCGCTCGTGTGGGGCAGGCTGCTAGGCGAAATGGGCATACCGGCGAGGATCACGCTCTCACCCGATCAATCCATGGCCGTGATGATCGATCAAGTCTCCCGTTACGGCTGGTCCTTCCAAATTGCTGCGGACGGATCGCTCCAGAACGGCGAACCGTTTTACCGGCTGGAGGCGCCGGAAGCAATTCGCTCGCCGGTATGGGGGTACGAAAAGGGCAACCCGGCAGAAGACACGAACGGCATGGTGTACTTTCCGACGCCGCTGGGAATCCAGATCGCGATGCAGAACGGACGCATCGTGGAGATCCTGAATCCGCCTGTTCCCGGCGGTGCGCCGCTCACCGCGATTGCCTTTGCCACGAGTGGCAACACAAACTGGCTTTACGTCGCTCAGGACGGTAAGCTCTATCGCCGGCCGGTGAAGGTGATGGGCGCAAATGCATGGACAGTGGTGAAGCCGCCGAAGCCGACGTTGTAGGTGGGGGCTGGTGACATGATCCTGTCACGTGTGCCATAATGCTGTCATGGCAGTCCGAACCACAGTCGATATTCCGGAACCGCTGCATGACCAACTGCGCCGCCGGGCGCAGAGTTCCGGTGCCTCGATCCGGTCGCTCATTGTGTGCGCAATTGAGCAAACCTACTCTGAGCCTCGCAAGGGAACGCCAGTGACCGGCCCTCTGATTCCCGCCTCTGGCAAGCGTGGTCCGCTTTATCCCGTCGACGAAAATCCTTATGATCTTGTTTTTTCCTGACTTGAATGTCTGGCTGGCGCTTTCCGACGCCGGACACGCGCATAGCTCCGCGGCGTGGAATTGGCTGAGGCTGCTGCCGGACGACCACAAGCTCATATTCTCTCGGTTCACTCACATCGGGCTCTTGCGCCTGCTTACCAACTCCGCTCTGATGGGCGATAAGACTCTCACGCTGGGCAAAGCCTGGGAGATATACGACCGCTGGGTCCAGGACCCACACGTCGACTTCTACCCGGAACCACGCGCCGTCGAGGCAGCATTTCGCCACGCCACGGCGCCCTTCGCCGCGCAACCGGCCTCGAAGTGGATCGGTGACGGTTGGATATTGGCCTTCGCCAAGGAGGTCCAGGCAACGCTTGTCACCTTCGACCGCGGCCTGCATGACCTTTCACGGAAACAGGGCCACTCCGCCGTAATCCCCGCCTGAAGAAACGGACCGTCCGCTACCACCGCCCCCATGCCCGGCTCATGTAATCGGCCAGCATCATGCTGATCAGCCCTAGAAAGACGAAGATGCCGCAGAGGACGGTGAGCTTGGTCAGCCTGGCGCTGTACTTCAGGTGCATAAAAAACAGCACCACCAGCATCGCCTTCAAAACCGCGATCGCCAGCGCCACCACCGCGTTGAACACTCCCAGCTCGATGTAGGAAACTCCCGCCGTTGTCGCCGTAAGCGCCAGCAGCGTAAGGCCCACGATCACGTAGATCCTGGGGCTGACGATGTGCGGCAGGCCCTCGTCGTGGTGCGCGTTGCCGTGCGCGTCCTGGTAAGTTTGCTCGCTCATGCGGTTGCGCCCTTCATTGGTGTCTGCTGATCAGGTACAGCAGCGGGTACAGAAAGATCCAGATGATGTCCACAAAGTGCCAGTAAAGGCCGAAATTCTCCACAAACGTCACGTGCCCCGAAGTGTACGCCCCAGCCCACGCGCGGAAGATGATGAATCCCAGGATGCCGATACCGATCACCATGTGCAGCGCGTGCATCCCGGTCATCACAAAGTAGAGAAAGAAGTACATCTCCGTCTTGCTGGCCATGCCCGGCGACAGCGGCTTGTCGTGGTACTCGTGATAGACCGCCGGATCGAGCGCGGGATTGATGAAGTCCGTGTCGGTGTAGCGCAGCCCCGGAACGTGATGCTGCTCCCATTCGTCGTGCCACTCGATGCCCTTGATGCAGAGAAACGCCAGGCCCAGGATGAAGGTGAGAATCAGGCACAGAACCAGCCCGCCCTTGCGCCGCGTCTCCGCGCACCACACGCCCATGGCCAGCGTGAAGCTCGACGTGATCAGCACCGCGGTGTTCGACGTACCCCAAAAAATGCTCAAATGGTGCGAGCCTTCGACAAAGGCCGGGTAATACCAGTTGCGCATGATCAGGTAGGACATGAAGAGGCCGCCGAAGAACATGACCTCGGTGAGCAGAAAGAGCCACATCGCGAAGTTGGTGGTGTCGAACTGCTGCGCGATGGATACGAAGTGGTGGCGCTGATAAGGCGGATGCTCCCCGTGATGGGTCTCGCCCTCCTCGGCCACGGCGCCGTTGGCGATCGCTGTGCTATCCGGCACTGGCTACCTCTTTCGCTTGCTGGGCCTCTAGCCAATCGTAGTCGTAGGCTTCGTGGTCCATGATGGGAATCTCAACAAAGTTCTCCGTCAGCGGCGGCG
Source organism: Occallatibacter sp. (assembly GCA_050745765.1). Lineage (GTDB taxonomy): Bacteria > Acidobacteriota > Terriglobia > Terriglobales > Acidobacteriaceae > Telmatobacter. The sequence continues at coordinate 12,068 of JBOGLX010000006.1, forward strand.
ATTGCGTCTGCCACTCGAGGCCCGTCGCCTGCCACGGATTATCGCCCGCGATCTTGCCGTACTTGAGCGACCATGTGAGATAGAGGATCGGAAGCAGGTAACCCACTCCCAGAATCGACGCGCCGGCGGTCGAAAAGACGTTGAGCACCTGGTACTCCGGCGGGTAGGCGGCATAGCGCCGCGGCATGCCCAGCGTGCCCAGGATGAACTGCGGGAAGAACGTCAGGTTGAAGCCGATGTAGGTGGTGAAAGCGGCGAGCTGCGAGAGCTTCTCCGGATACATGCGGCCGGTCCACTTCGGCCACCAGAAGTGGATGCCCGACAGGAACGCCATCAACATTCCGCCCACCATCACAAAGTGGAAGTGGGCGACCACGAAGTAAGTCTCGGTGAGATGAATGTCGGTGCCCGTCGCGCCAAGAAAAACGCCGGTCATGCCGCCGATCGTGAACAGGCCCATGAAGCCGATCGAGTAGAGCATCGGCGTCTCGAAGGTGATGGAGCCTTTATAGAGCGTGAACGACCAGTTGAAGATCTTGATCGCCGAAGGCACGGCAACCAGCATCGTCAGCAGCGAGAAAACCAGCGCCGCGTAATTCGAGATGCCCATGATGAACATATGGTGCGCCCACACGAAGAAGGCGAAGACGGCGATGGCTACCGACGAAAACGCCACCGCCGTGTAGCCGAAGACTCGTTTGCGGCTGAAGGTGGAGATCACCTCGGAGATGACGCCCATGCCGGGCAGAATCATGATGTAAACGGCAGGGTGCGAGTAGAACCAGAAGAGGTGCTGGAACAGGAGCGGGTCGCCGCCGTAGGCAGGATCGAAAACGCCGATGTGCAGGGTCCGCTCAAGAACGATAAGCGTCAGGGTGATGGCCAGTACCGGCGTGCCCAGCACCATTAGAATGGCGGCCGCGTAGTTCGACCATATGAACAGCGGCAGACGAAACCACGTCATGCCGGGACAGCGCATCTTGTGAATGGTGACGATAAAGTTGAGGCCGGTAAAGATGGAGCTGAAGCCGGCAAGAAAAACCGCCAGGCCGGCGCTGACTACGTTGGTGTTCAGATAATGCGTCGAGAGCGGCGTCGTGAAGGTCCAGCCCGTATCCACGCCGCCCGCCATCATAGTGTAGATCATCAGAATGCCGGCTGCGATATAGAGATACCAGCTCAGCAGGTTGATCTTGGGCAGCGCCAGATCCTTGGCCCCCACCATCATCGGGATGACGAAGTTGCCGATGGTGGCCGGTACCGACGGCACCAGAAAGAAAAAAACCATGATGAGGCCGTGCATGGAGAACACCTTGTTATAGGTGTCGGCCGCCATCAGGTCGCTCTGCGGCGTCAGCAACTCCAGGCGGATCAGCCCCGCCAGCGCGCCGCCGATAAAGAAGAAGAACGTGATCGAGATCAGGTAAAGTGTCGCGATCCGCTTGTGGTCGCTGGTCAGCAGCCAGCTCAGCAG
>JBOGLX010000007.1:0-7696 GCA_050745765.1 Occallatibacter sp.
CAGTTCGGGACCAAGGCGTTCGTTGGGCCAGGCCAGAGCCGGGCAGAAGAGCAGCGCGTCGCTCAACTGGAGCGCAAAGTGGGCCGGCAGGCGCTGGAGATCGATTTTTTGCGGGGATGCTTGCAGCGTGTCGAGGAGCAGCGGAAGCTGCAGGCATTGACTACCCGCGGCTCGTCTAGGCGCTTCTGAATTCGTCTACCGCCTGACCGGCGCGCGACTGTAGCGCTGCGAGCTGATCTTTCATTTGCTCCACCTGCGCCGCCGGTACAAATTGCGGCGGGCCGTTTGCCGCGACAATTGCGGATTGGTCGGCGGGATGGACGATAACTTTCAGATCGGGTGTTTCCGCGGACCCGGAGATGTCCTGAAGCGTGAAGCTGTAGATGTTGCCCCGATCAGTAATCAAATTCAGATTCGAGCTGATGCCTTGCTTGGCCGGGTGAACAAAGCAGAAGTTCCCAACCACATCTACAATCCAGAAATCTTTGTCGCCCGTGGCCGCCTCCATGATCTTCTCGGTCGGAGGCAGCTCGATCAAGGTCGTGTACCTGAGCTTGGCGCGGATCGGGACAATGTCCTGCGAGTGGTATTCGACAGTGCGTGCCGACGCATCCTGCGCGGCGACTCTCAGTGGGGGCAATGCCAGGGCGAGCCCGGCAATGAAGATAAGTTTCCGGTTCATAGGGCAACTCCTTGGGGGGTGGGAGTAGCGGTGCCGGCCGAGGTACGAGGCCGGAAGGGATGGTCTTGAGCGAGGCGGCGGAGCCCTTCCGCAATGCCGAAGCGTTCAAAGTAATCGCGCTTCTTAAGGTTGTCGCGGGCGTTGTTGGTCGCCATCCAGTGTGAAATCGAATCGACATTTAGCCGAACCTTTTTGGATGTCTGAGCTTTGCGAATGAGCATCTGGCCCGGTGGAACAAGGCCCGCGATGAGGTCAAGCTCCGTATCGTTCAGGTGGAATGCTTCGCGATACACTTCGCGGTTCATTTCCGGGTTAGCGAGAAAAATCTTGGTCGGGCAACTCTCGGAAACGATCGACAACATCCCGGACTCTTCAAGCTCCTTGATGGACTGCGTGGCCAGGATCATCGCCGCGTTGTGCTTACGCCAGGTTTTCTGTGCCTGCACGACGTAATTGCGAATCGTCTCGTTTTTGATAAACAGCCAAGCCTCGTCGAGCAGGAAGACCTTGAAAGTTGCCAGCTTCGTCGGGTCGGCGATCTCATTCGAGGCCCGGTGCAGGACGTAGAAGAGCAGCGGCTCCAGGACTTCTGGCGCATCGCTCCAGCCGTGGAAGTTGAAGGTCTGAAATGGTCCCCAACCCGGAGATGATCACGCTCGGCCTCGATGTTCGAATTCACGACCTGGTAGTCGAGGAACTGCGTAGATTGCGGATTGCCCGCAATCCGCCAGTCGTCATAATTGAGGAGCCGGCGAAAGAACCTGAACTGTCCCTGCTGGTCGAGAATCTCGATCTGCACGAAGTCGGCGAGTTGCCGAACAAAGGCATGGACCTTCTGATTAAGCTGCGCGACCTCGTTCTCGATCTGGCTGCGGAGCAGCACCTTCATGGCGTCGTTGGTGAACTGGGCCTTCAGCTCTCCGAGTGCTCCGGCCGGATCACGGAAGAGCTGGGCGAGCGCCGCGCCAACACCAGGCTTGGATCGTGGCCCTTCGAGCACGATGGCATAGAAGATTTCGACATGGTAGAGATGGTCACGTTTCGCGTCGAAGAACTTTCGCCGCTGGTCTATCGCTGCCTCGACAATGGGATCGTCGTAGCTGGCAAAGGGAATCTCCGGACGATTTGACTTGAAGAGATACTGATAGACGTGGAAGCCTGGGCCGAAGGCTTTGAGTGCAGCTTCGAGGCGCTTTACCGCATACTCCTGTTCGGAATGATCGAGGCTCTCATAGTCCACGCCGGGGACGGCAAGGACCATTCCGACATCACCGCTCTTGGTTAGGAATACGATCTCCACCCCATCGACCAAGACCTGTCGATGGGGACCCCGGTTCGCATGCGAGGCAGTCCGAGTGCCCCGTTGGTCGCAGTACGAGACCGATGGAATGATTGGACGCCTCGCCTCTTTCCGCGAGGAAAGAGTTTGAACAGGAAATCATGGTGCTTTACCAGGCCGAATACATGGTTGGTGGAACCTGAAGGTTGCCATCGAGAGTGATTGAGAATCAAGGTGCGAGCTTGGGTCGTCTAGCGATGAAGAACGGTTTCCAGCTATGGTTCGAATCTCGGAAAGAACGTTCGAGATTCGAACCAAGCTCAATGGTGGAAGTGGCCGGGGCGGTGTCAAGGGCCGAGATGAACGCCAAAGAACGGCGCCCTTGACAGCGCCCCGACCACCACGGGACGCTGTGCGCTTTTTTCAGTTGACAGGGGTGCGAGCTGTCATACATGGGGCACGGGGCTTTGGGTAAAGCAAATGGTTATTCCACCGGCGACAGGCCGCGCGCTTCTTCTTCCTCTTGGCAGCAGACCTGGTTTCTGCCCCCGCGCTTGGCCCGGTAGAGGGCGGCGTCTACGCGCTCGATGAAGGACGCGGGGGATATGTCTTCCGGGGCGAGCATGGCGACGCCGAAGCTGCAGGTGACATTGAGAGTAAATCCCTTGGCCTCGAATCCTTCGCACTCGATAGCGCGGCGCAGCTGATCGAGCCGTTGCAGCAGGTTGTCCAGGCCGATGCCGGGGACGATGAGGAGGAATTCCTCTCCGCCATAGCGGCCGAAGCCGTCGTAGGGGCGGAGGAACTTCTCGACGCGGCGGCAAAACGCGACCAGGACCGCGTCGCCGGCGGGATGACCGTGGCGGTCATTCACCAGCTTGAAGTGATCGAGGTCGGCCAGTACGAGAGCCAGCGGGCCATTGCCGCGGCGAGCGCGTTCCATCTCTCTGGCCAGCAGTTCGAAGGTTGCGGCGCGATTGAGAAGTCCGGTGAGCGAATCGTGGATTGCCAACTGGGCGAGGTCGCGCGTGCGGGCCGCCACCAACTCTTCGAGATAGCGCTGGCGGCGGAGCAGGACCTTATGGCGCCATCTCCAGAGTAGCGCCACCAGGGCCGCCGCCAGGCCGAGGCCGGCGAGGACGGAGAGCGCATAAAACCAGGGACGCTGCCACCACGGTGCCAGGATGCGGAAGGAGAGTGTTTGCATGGGCGTCAGGGCGCCGTGGTCGAGGTCGACGGCATAAACCTCAAAACGATAGGCGCCGGGCGGCAGGGATGGGTAGCGGACCTCCGGCTCGGCGGTGCGCGTCCAGTCGGTTTCGAGACCCGCCAGGCGATAGCGGTACTGGACGGCATGGGCGCGAGAGAGGTCGGAGACGGAGAGGTGCAGCGTTAGAGGCAGGTTCTTCCATGGAAGCACGGTGCTTCCGGCGAGCGCGAGGGGCTGATTGCCGAGGGGCTGATTGCCAAGGCGCGCCCGGCTCAAGGTGGCGCTAAGCGGTTGATCCTGGAAGAGCTGCTGGGGTTGAAGGATGTGGGCGATTCCGCCGCTGGTGCCGATCCAGACGGAGCCGTCGGGGGCGCTGAGGAACGCATTGGAATCGGTGTCGTTCCAGACCAGGCCGTCGTCCCGCGAGACGTGCCGCCAGCGGACGCCATTGAAGATGTCCACTCCGTTATCTGTGCCGGCCCACAGCCAGCCTCGCCTGTCGAAGTGCAGTAACACGACGTTCCGCGAGGAGCTTTCGAGCTCCCTGGGGCTGGGCACGGGCTGCAGACGCGCGCCGTCGAAGCGCAGGTGCACTACGCCGCGGCCGGCCACGGTGAGCCAGAGGGTGCCGTCGGAGGCTGCCGCCAACTGGCTGTAGACCTCGATGCGGAGGTTTTCCGCTAGGGGGACCACGCTCCAGGTATGGCGATCGTAGCGGAAGATGTTTCTGTCTCCGACGAACCACAGGACACCGGAGGGGGATTCAACGCCGTCGAAGATCTCGCCGCGCACGATGGGTGGGCCGGCACGAACCGGAGTGAGCTTCGGCGCGCCCGGAGAGGGGTCAACAAACCAGACTCCGTCGCCGGAACAGAGCCAGACGCGGCCGGTATGGTCGGCGAAGAGGTGAAATAGGTCTTTTGGGACCTTCGCGGCTATGGACCGCTGATTATCAGGGTTGTAGACGATCAGGTTGCCGTCGCCACTTCCGGACCAGATGCGGCCGTCGGGCGCGGCCATGAGCGTGAGCACGTGCGCGATCGGCTTGCCATTGGTGGGGCGAACGGGAACGAAGCGGTCTGCGCCGGGCTTGAGCAGTTCGAGATTGCTTTCCGTGCCGACCCAAAGCCGCCCGCGCCGGTCGAGAGCAAAGCTCCACACGTTGTTGTTGCTCAGGCCGTTGTCCGCGGTCCAGCCTTCCCAGTCCGGGTAACCGAGCCAATGGACCAGGCCGGGTCCGGTAAGGCCCATCCACAGGGCGCCGTGGGGATCGACAAAAAGCACATTCACGATGGCGTGGGGAAAGCCATTGCGGGTGGTGATCGGGCGCCATCCATGGGCGCCGCGCAGGGCGATGCCGTTGGCGAGGGCCGTGATCACCCGGCCGCTCCGGTCCTGGACAAAGGTGGAGACGCCCGCGTCGAGCGAGTGGGGCGGCAAGCCGGCTTCGTCGCGGTGAAAAACCTGGGATCCGGGGTCGAGGACCGAAATGCGATTGGAGCCGCGAGCCCAGAGCTTTCCGGCCCGATCGACGAAGAGACTTGTCCAGGTGCGGGCACTTACGCCATCTTTTTCGCCCCAGACACGCATTTTGCCCTGCGCCAATTGGCAGAGGGCCTGGCCGCATCCCATCCACAACTCGCTTCCGTTCCGGGCCGCTACGCTATGAATGTCGTTCAGTTGAGGGAGACGGGCTTTTTCGGAGGAGGAAAAGACGTCTTCGACGCGCCAGGCGCCGCCGCTTTCGAGAACCGCTCGGCGCAACTTTCCTCCACCGGTGAAATAGACGGTTTGGGAATCGTCGGCCAGGGATGCGAACTGCGGTGGATCGCCGTAGCCGAAGCCGAGGTTGCGTGCATCGACCTTGTGAATGCCGGACCGGTCACGGAAATAAAGCGCGACTTCATCGGTGAACCAAAGGCGTTGGTGGCTGTCCAGATAAAGCGCCGAGATAAAAGGAGATTCGTCTGGTTCAACCGAGTGCATGCGCGTAAAGCTGACGCCGTCGAAGAGGAAGAGCCCGTATTGGGTGGCTACCCAGAAGCGGCCGTCAGCGCCGGCTGCAATGGCGTTGATTCCGAGGTTGCTCAGGCCTTGCTGCTGCCCGAAGGTCTGAAAGCTGAAGGTCTGGGCGAGGACTTGACGGGCCGGCGCCAAAGCAAAGGCGAGGCACACGATGAGAGAAACACGCAACCAGAGCCTGAACAGGCGCGCGCTGCGAACAAGGACGGGCCGCGGGGCAGGCCGCGGATGCCCGTTTGCCGGCCGCGCGCCCGTCTCGCCGCTGGTGGAACCATCCAGCAAACTACGCCTCCGTGGTTACGTACTCGGTTGCGTCCACTGCGCCGGCGCCGCCTGCGCCGGCAGCGCCAGCAGCAGCGGCCAGGTGGAACCCGCCAGGAGTCAACTTCTCGAAACGATTGGCCCGGCCGTCGTCTTTATCGGCGTTCAAATGCGGGTTCAACAAAAAGTATTCTACGTTGAATCAGTCCGAAGGCAAGTTTGAAGTCTGCATCCGGAAAGTAAGAAGGTGGCCCGGCGCCGATTTTCGAGGCTCATTCGACAAAGGTTGCAGCCGGTCACGACTCACAATAACAAAATTGGCGCAAATTCCCACTGCCCCGAAAGTGGTAGGCGGGACGGCCCGCCGGCGCCCCGTCGGCGTCTGGACGCGAGCAAGGTAGCGTCAGGGATCCGGGGTCCGGGATGGTGGCGGCGCCGATCGAGCGGAAAGGAGACGATTTGGCGGGTTGGCGCCGCTGGGGGCGGCGATGGCGGGTTCGCGGGTTGGCGGGTTGGCGGCGTGCACGAAGTATCGGTCGACGCTTGCGATCGTCTGTACGCCGGAGCGGGTTCCGTTGCGGGGACCACATTCAGAGAAGAGAGGATTGGCCTTGAGTCAAGTATGGAGGGGTTCGGGCAGCAAACCGCGGCGGCGACAGCAACTGCATGATAACGATCGAGCCGGCGATGAGGAACATCATCGATCCCGACACCCACATGAAGGCTCCGGCCGCGATCTGATCGCTCAGCGGAGTCAGGCCGAGGAGCCGCGTCCCCAGTTCATTGCCTGGGTAGAGCACCCGCCCGGAAAAGCACAGAAACGCCGAAACCGCGGTGTTCAAAACACTGGCCAGCAGCAAATAGGGGATCAGCATCCAGCGGTGCGAGTCTCCGCTGCTGAAGTTGCGCGGCTGCCGGAAGGGCCACGGCGCGATCACCGGCCACCAGAAAATCAGGCTGCCTAAGAAAAAGGAGAGGTGCTCGCCGTACTCGTGAATGAATTCGTTGGATAACGCGAGCGAGAACATTTTGGGGACGTGCCAGATTACGAACGCCAGCGTCCAGGCCAGCAAAGCCACGCGCCGGCGAGTGAGGAACGTGCCAATCCTGTGCGGGACACCGCTCGAGAAGAGGAGGCGCAGTCCGCGGCGAATCAGCCAGCGCGGCAGGCCGCGGAGCATGGGAACCACCGGCGCCGAGAAGACGATCGGGATGGGCGCTACCGACCACAGGAAGAAGTGCTGCACCATGTGGATGGACAACAGCCTGTCGGCAAAGTAATCCAGCGGCGAGGCCACGGCGATGAAGATCGCCAACATGCCGCCGAGAAAGGCCCCCAGCCGCCAGCCGGTAAAAATCTCCGGGCGGGTGCGGCGGATGCGCGCCCAGCCGCGCGCATAGATAAGCGAGGAGACGATCAGCGCCGAGGTGGGAATCCAGGGAATGTCCCAGCGGGTGAAGAGGTCGGCTACGGTGGCGGTTTGGATCATTCCTTATCGATTGCGCGGCTTGCGATCTTGAAAAGGGTAACTACGGCATAAGCAAGGCAGCAATTGACAATCATCGCAAGGAAGGCGACTACGGAGGAGAACCTTACAGGAAAATGAACAATCCTTGCGAGATCTCTAATCGGAATGACTGCCGGAAGGGTAAGAAAAAACTCGAAGGCACCCCCCAGACCTTTCTCGTCTTCGCCCCGAGCCGCACACCAAGTCACGTAGAGAATGTATCCAGTAACGATCACGCAATAGACCAATAGCCATCTGAGGAGGCGCCTTCGGAGGACTCGACGAATTTGCATTCTCCACGCTCCTGTTGAACAGGGCTTATTGCGAGTTAGCCGGTAGGTGGAGTAAGGAATTGTCTTCGGGTTCGAATGCACGCTTCCCGAACCGCAGATCCTTCGACTCCGTTTGGCCAAAAAGCCGGCCAAACTCCGCTCAGGATGACAACTGTATCATAAATAACTATAAACAAACAATATAATTTGTTATAATATTCCATACAAAGTATGCACAACCACGAAGAATCAATGGCTTGCGCAGAAAATCTGCACGGAAACTGCACAGATGGGATTAAGGATCAGAGGCAATATGGCGTTTATTACCGAGAAAGAGGATCTGAAACCCGGCCTGATTCTCTTTCGGCGCGGCGACGTGGGGCATCGGATGTGGTATTGCCGCATGAAGATGCCGAAGGCCGACCGCTACAAGACGGTTTCGCTCAAAACGGCCGATATCAG
>JBOGLX010000008.1:0-40705 GCA_050745765.1 Occallatibacter sp.
GTTTTTAAGCGATTTTAGCTCCATTTAAGGGCTGTTAAATGCTGTTATTAAGCCGTTTAAAGACCGTTCCGCGGCCATCGATCCGAACCAAGCTAAAGAGGACACAGTAACCCTGGTTTCGCTCTAATCCCTTGTAAGTTCGGGATCGCCTTGTCTGAGATTTACCTCGCCGTTGAGGATGCGTGATTGGCCAGCGCTGCTTTCGCAGCGGATGAACGAAGACACGTCATCCCCGGATGGGAATTGCCCTGCGAAATCAACATTTTATCTGTAAGTGATTGATTCTAATCTGGCGGAGAGAGTGGGATTCGAACCCACGGTACTCGTTAAAGTACACACGCTTTCCAAGCGTGCGCCTTAAACCACTCGGCCATCTCTCCCGCAGGTGGTTTGACTACTTGAATTTAACATATTCGCACCTTGAGCTTCGCTTGAGCGGCGCATCGCATCCTGCCCGTCGCGCTTCATTGAAACCGTTTACTTGCCGGCGCCTCGTGATGTATGCTTCACCGTTGCGCGCCGCCGCGCACTGCGCCGTTGCCTGCGGCGAAACTTCATTCGGAAAGGGTCCGTTTCATGCCTTCCATCTCTCGCCGCGATCTCCTCTGCTCCGGTCTCGCTCTTTCCGCCTCGTCGATGCTGCCCCGCGCCGCCTGGGCAGGGAGCCCGGCGTCCCCCGCGTCCGCTCTGCCCGATGAGGCAGCCTCCGCAGGCGCCCTGCCCGCCGTTGCTCCTCGCGAACGTTTCCTCTTCGATTTCGGATGGAAGTTCACTTTCGGCAACGGAAACGACCCGTCGAAAGATCTCGGCTTTGGCTACGGCCAAGGCGACTTCGCCAAAACCGGCGACTTCAAATTCGCCAAAGCCGGCTTCGACGACTCCAAGTGGCGCAGCCTCAACCTGCCACACGACTGGGCCGTCGAGCTGCCCTTTGTCTGGGACGAAGAACAGAAATCCCACGGCTACAAGCCCCTTGGCCGCCGCTATCCGGAAACCAGCGTGGGCTGGTATCGCCGCGAGTTCGACATCCCCGCCGCCGACCAGGGCCGCCGCATCTGGATCGAGTTCGACGGCGCCTTCCGCGACGTGCTCGTCTTCGTCAACGGCTGCTACATCGGCCGCAACGACAACGGCTACGCGCCCTTCCGCTTCGACCTCAGCGACTTCCTCAACTACGGAGCGAAGAACTACATAGTCTTGCGCGTCGACGCCGCCTTCGGCGACGGATGGTTCTACGAGGGCGCCGGCATCTACCGTCACGTCTGGCTTACCAAAATGGACCCGCTCCACCTGGGCAACTGGGAGAGCATCGTGCGCTCCGAAGTCTCCGCGGACTCGGTGCTCCTCACCCTCGCAACCGTCGCTGAGAATCAAGGCAAACAAGCTGAGAACGCGCAAGTGAGCTGGCAAATTCTCGACGCTTCAGGAAAATCGGTAGCCACCGCCGACGCTCCGGCGCAGCAGGTGGCCGCAGACGGCAAAACGCGCTTTACCGCAACTGCCCGCCTCGCGAACGCGGCGCTCTGGTCCCCGAACGAGCCCAATCTCTATACCGCCGTCGTCACCGTCACTACCAACGGCACAGCGCGCGACGCCGAACGCGTCAGCTTCGGCGTGCGCACCGCCCGCTTCGACGCGCAAAAGGGATTTTTCCTCAATGGCAAGTCCATCAAAATCCAGGGCACCTGCAATCACCAGGATCACGCCGGCGTGGGCGCCGCACTGCCTGACTCCCTCCAGTCCTATCGCGCCGGCGTGCTCAAGCAAATGGGATGCAACGCCGTCCGCACCTCGCACAACATGCCCACCCCCGAGTGGGTCGACGCCTGCGACCGCATGGGCCTGATGATGATGTGCGAAACCCGCCAGATGAGCGCGAACCCAAGCGGCCTGGCGCAGCTTGAAGTCATGGTCAAGCGCTACCGCAACTCGCCCTCCATCGTTATCTGGTCCATCGGCAACGAGGAGTGGCACCTCCAGAGTGACATGGCCGAGCAGGGCGCCAAAATCGGCGCATCCATGGTTCGGCTTTGCCACGAGCTCGACCCCACGCGCATGGTTTCAGCCGCCGTTAACGGCAACAACAAACAGGGCGTTTCCGACGCGTTGGACATCGTCGGCTTCAACTACAATCTCAAATTGCCCACCCCGTTCCACGAGGCAAACCCCACGCGCGCACTCTTCGGTTCGGAGACCGCCAGCACCGTCGGCACGCGCGGCGAGTACACCACCGACCCCTTGCGCAACACGGTGAGCGCCTACGACGTGCCGATCCAGTGGGGTGAATCGGCGGAGGACTGGTGGAGCTTCTACGGCTCGCGCGACTGGGAGGCAGGCGGATTTGCCTGGACCGGCTTCGACTACCGCGGCGAGCCCACCCCCTACGGCTGGCCCTCCATCAGCTCGCAGTTCGGCATTATCGATACGTGCGGCTTTCCCAAGGACGACTACTTCTACTACAAGGCCTGGTGGGCGAGTGAACCGATGCTGCACCTCTTTCCGCACTGGAACTTCGAAGGCCAGGAAGGCGACGAGATTCCCGTCTGGGTCTATTCGAACCTCGATGAAGTCGAACTGCTGGTCAACGGCAAGAGCCAGGGACGCCAGAAGGTCCCGCGCCTCGGCCACGTCGAATGGAAGGTCCGCTACGAGCCCGGCGCCATCGAAGCCCGCGGCTACAAAGGCGCAGCCGTCGCGTTGACTGAAAAGCGCGAAACCACCGGCTCCGCCGCCTCCATCCGCCTCACCGCCGCCCGCACCGAAATCGACGCCGACGGCCAGGACATCGCCATCCTCACCGTCGAAGCACTCGACAAGGACGGCCGTCCGGTCCCCACCGCAGAGAATCTGATCGCGTTCAAAATCTCCGGAGAAGGCGCACTCATCGGCGTCGGCAACGGCAACCCCAACTGCCAGGAAAGCGACAAGGAACCTCGCCGTTCGCTCTTCAACGGCCTGGCGCAGGTCATTGTGCAATCCACAAAGACCCCGGGCCAGATTCAGATCGAAGCGCAGAGCCGCGGCCTCACGCCGGCCACGTTGACAATCGCGACAATGCAAGTCCAAACTCGCCCATCAATCTGAGTCTGGAAGTGGAGCGTTCTTTCTGCACTAAATTGGGCGCCTCCAGTCCCCCTTTTGGGGCCTGGAACGGGGCAATAGCAATCTCCCCGCCCCGCGGCGTATAACCCATAAATGGGCTCCAGACCGGCGGCCGAAATCGATGCTTGGCTGCGCTCCGGCGGCGTCGTAGTCACGGCTAGCGAACGCGCCGCGCGCGCCATCGGCTCAGATTTCCACCGCGCCCGCCGCGCCGAGGGCCTCGCCGCCTGGCCCGCGCCAGACATCCAGCCCTGGAGCGCCTTCGTCCTCACCGCCTGGCAGGAGCGCGCCCTCGACGGCCGCCTCATCCTCAACTCCGTCCAGGAGCAGTCCCTCTGGGCGGAAATCGTCGCCGCCGACCCCAATGCAAGCGCACTTCTCGAAGGTCCGCGTCACCGCATGGCACGCCTGGCCATGGAAGCCCACTCGCTCCTCTGCGCGTACGCGCCGCGTTTCCTCGCCGCGTCCGCGCGCGCCGTGTGGCAGCAGGACGCCGCGGCATTTAGAGGCTGGCTCGCCGCCTTTGACGAAACCTGCCGCACCTCCAGCCTCCTCAGTCCCGCCCGTCTTCCGCTCGAACTGCTCCCGCTCCTCGAAAACTCGGAATTCGGCGCCCGCCGCGCAGACCGCCCGCCGCTCCTTCTCGCCGGCTTCGATCGTGTTCAGCCCATCCAGCGCGAAGTGCTCAACGCATGGGGCGATTGGACGGAAATAGAACTGAAGAATTCAGATTCGGGCGCCCCAGAGCCGGGGCCCCCACGGACAGGTCTTCGTCCGTGGGGTGGAGAGCCTGCCCTGAGCCTGCCGAAGGATCCTGCCTTTGGGACCTGGGACGAACAAAAGCCCGCGTCCATCCACTTCCACGAAGCCCGCGACGCGCAATCCGAGCTCGCCGGCTGCGCCCTCTGGTGCGGCCGCCAGCTCGCGGCGAACCCCCACGCCCGTCTCCTCGTCATCGCGCAGGACGCATCCCTCCGCCGCGGTGAAATCGAACGCGCCTTCCTCCGCTACACCGGGGTCCCCGGCGACAGGTCTTCGTCGCTGGGGTGGCACGCCGGCGCGGCCTTCGAGTTTTCGCTCGGAATTCCCCTTGCGGGGCTCCCGCTCGCAAAAAGCGCCCTTTTGATCCTTCGTTGGCTGACCATCCCGCTCGCCGAGCACGAGCTCGATTGGCTCTTCTCCGCCGGCCACATCGCCAGCCAGGAGGACGCCGCCGAACTGCAAGCCGTTATGCGCGCACTCCGCGGGCGGAGCCTCGAACAGCCCGAATGGTCCCTCAGCGCATTCCTTGCTCACACCTCCGCATCTGCCCCGCTGCCTCGATCCTGGGTTACGCGCATCACTCAGGCCCAGCACGGGCTGACCGGTCACGCGCGCCGCATGCAATCCCCGCTCGAATGGGCCGAGCTCGTCCCGGAGTTGCTCAAAATTGCCGGCTGGCCCGGCACACGCCCGCTATCGAGCGCCGAGTTCCAGGCCGGCCGCCGCTTCCAGCACGCCCTTGAAACCGCCGGCTCGCTCGGCTTCAACGGCCGCCGTATTCCCTGGCAGGACTTTCTCTCCGCTCTGGCCCGCATCCTCGACGAAACCCTCTTCGCGCCCGAATCCCGCGACGCGCCCATCCAAATCGCCGGTCCCGCCGAATCTGCCGGCCTCACCGCCGACGCCATCTGGTTTCTCGGCGCCAACGAAGACGCCTGGCCCTCCACTGCGCCCATGCACCCCCTGCTCCCACTGGAAGTCCAGCGCCAGTTCGCCATGCCCCATGCCGCGCCCCAGCTTGACTGGGACCTGGCCCGCGCCATTACTGCCCGCCTCGCTGCGTCCGCGCCTGAAGTCAACTTCAGCTTCGCCCGCCAAGTCGACGACGTCGAGGCCCACGCCTCGCGCCTCATCGCTCAATTAGCCGGCCCGCCGCAGCCGCTCCCAACCGATCTCGAAGCAGAACCTATCCCCGCTCCGCTCACCGTCGATTTCAGAGACGAGAGCCAAATCCCGTTCCCGCCCGGCAAAGTCCCAGGGGGCGCCGCAGTCATTACCGCGCAGTCACAATGTCCGTTCAAAGCCTTTGCCACCGCACGTCTGGCGGCGCAAGCCTGGGAACCCGCCCAGCCCGCGCTCACGCCCGCGCAGCGCGGCAATCTGCTCCACGCCGCGCTCCACGCCATCTGGGGCGGCTCGCGCACCGGCGGCATTCGCACCCCTTCCGAACTCCAGGCGCTTCCCGACCGCTCTTCGTTTGTCACCGGCCATGTCCGCCGCGCCTTCCAGCAAGAGATTCGCCCCAGCCTCCGCGCCCGCCTGCCACGCCGCTATCTCGAACTCGAAGAGCAGCGCCTGAACAGCCTCATCTCCGAGTGGCTCGATTACGAATCGACCCGCGTCAGCTTTGCAGTCCTGGAAACCGAGCTCGACCGCACAATCCACCTCGCGGGCCTCACGCTCGATCTCCGCCTCGACCGCCTTGATCGCCTTGCCGACGGCTCGCTGCTCGTCATTGACTACAAATCCGGCAACGCCTCGCCCAAATCCTGGGATTTACCCCGCCCCGACGACGTGCAACTGCCCCTTTACGCCGGCTTCGCCCTCGACGATGACGCCGAACTCGGCGGCCTGACCTTCGCCAAGGTCCGCACCGGCGAACCCTGCTTCGCCGGCCGCATCGGCGACGCCCGCGCCACGCTCCGAGCCGATCTCGGCCCTGCCACCGACCTTGTCCGCAAGCCCTTCACCGCGGAGCAGCTCATGGACTGGCGCAATCTGATCGAGAACCTCGCCCACGCCTTCCTCGCCGGCCGCGCCGAAGTGGACCCTCGCGACCCTCCCAAAACCTGCGAGCGCTGCGGCCTCCAAACCCTCTGCCGCGTCCACGAAAACGAGCCCCAGATCGAAGCTGGCGACGATTCCGGCGCCGTAGGCGAATCCAGTTTTCCGGAGTCCGCCGATGAGTAACTCCACCGTCCGTCCCGCACCCCCCGATCAATCCCAGCGCAATCGCGCTCTAGACCCTGCCCGTTCGAGCCTCGTCCAGGCCCCTGCCGGCTCCGGCAAAACCGACCTTCTCACCCGCCGATTCCTCCGCCTCCTCGCCGAGGTCGATTCACCCAGCCAGATCGTCGCCATCACCTTCACCCGCGTCGCTGCCGCGGAGATGCGCCACCGCATCCTCGCCGAGCTCGAAAAAGCAGTTGAGATGGAACCTCCGTCTCCCGAGTCCGATCCGTTTTCCATGGATTCGCTCGCCCGCCGCGCCCTTGCCCGCTCCCGCGCCCTCAACTGGAACCTCACCGATCTCCCCGCCCAGCTTCGCATTTCCACCATCGACTCATTCTGTCGCGAGCTGGCTCTCCAACGGCCGCTCGTCTCCGGCCTCGGCGGCAGCCTCGACACAACCGAGCAGTCCGGCGATCTTTACCGCCGCGCCGCCCGCCGCACCCTCCAGCAAATCGACGGCCCCGACCACCGCCTGAGCGACGCCATCGCGACCCTCCTCGCCTGGCGCGACAACAACTGGCAGGAGATCGAATCCCTCCTCGTCGAAATGCTCGCCAGCCGCGACCGCTGGATGCAGGGTTTCCTCCTCGAAAGCGATCCGGACTGGGACGCCCTGCGCGCCCGCCTCGAACGTCCCTTTGCCAATGCCGCCCGCGCATCTCTCATCCAACTCAGCCAGCTCCTCGACCAAGTCCCCCACGCCCGCCAGGAAGCCCTCGAACTCGCCCGTTTCGCCTGCACTGAGAGCGCTGGCGCGCTGCACCGCGAGCTAGCCGAACTGGCCGACTTTCCCATCCCGCCTTTCGCGGACGCCGAGGCCCTCGAAGAAGCCCGTCAGGCCTGCGAATGTCTCGCCGCCCTGCTGCTCACCAAAGACGGCGCTCTCCGCCGCCGCATCGACAAGAATGTCGGCTTCCCCGCCGACCGCAAAAAAGAAAAAGCCCGCCTGCTCCAGCTCATCGCGGACCTCGAAGCTGTCCCCGGCCTGGAATCCGCGCTCGCCTCCGTCCGGGAGCTGCCCCCCGCTCGCTACACAGACGACGATTGGCAGATCGTCCGCGCCTGCTTCACCCTCCTCCGCCGTGCCGCCGCCGAGCTTAAAGTTGTCTTCGCCGAAGCTGGCTCAGTCGACTTCACCGAAGTCTCCCAGGCCGCCCTCGCCGTCCTCCGCTCCGAAGACAACTTCCCCTCGGAAGCCGCCCTCGCCGCCGCCGACGGCATCCACCACCTCCTCGTCGACGAGCTCCAGGACACCAGCCGCCGCCAGCACCAGCTTCTCGCCCATCTCATCGCCGCCTGGCCGCAACGCGAAGGCCGCACCTGCTTCGTCGTCGGCGACCCCATGCAATCCATCTACTTCTTCCGCGACGCCGACGCCGAGCTCTTCGCCCGCATCCGCGACTACGGCCTCGAACTCCCCGCCGACGACCCGCTCCTCTTCAACCACGTCCTCCTCACCGCCAACTTCCGCGCTACGCCCCCGCTTGTCGCGCGCCTCAACGGCCTATTCCAGCAGATCTTCGCCGAAGATGACGGCAGCGGCATCGCCTTCTCAATCGCCGAACCCGCCCGCCAAGCACACCCCAACACCGCACCCAAGATGGAGGGCACGGGCACGAAAGGTACGGGCGCGAAGGGTACGGGTGTGAAGGGTACGGGCTTTAGCCCGTACATAAATGCCACGGAATTGGCTAGGGCTTTAGCCCCTCAGGGACAGCCTTCCGCCAATCCCGAACCATTCCAAGGAAGCATCCCAAAGCTGATCCTGCATTTCAACCTTCACCTCAACTTCGTCCCGCAATCCGCTCAAAAAACATCAGATAATTCAGAAGACGGCGACGAAAAAGAAGAAGCCCGCGCCGCCCAAACCGAAGAAATCATCTCCCTCATCCGCGCTCATTTAGGCGCCCTCGAATCCGCCCGCTCCCGCGGCGAAAAATACCGTATCGCCGTCCTCGCCCGCACCAAAAACGCGCTCGCTCCCATCGCCCAGGCCCTCCGCGAGGCCCAGATCCCTTTCCGCGCTTTAGACCTCGAAAAACTCCGCGACCGCCCCGAGGTTCTCGACGCTCTCGCCCTCGCCCGCGCGCTCCTCAACCCCTACGATCGTGTCTCCTGGCTCGGCGTCCTCCGCGCGCCCTGGTGCGGCCTTTCGCTCGCCGACCTGCACACGCTCACCAGCGCCGACGAACCCTCCCTCCTCGCCCGTCCCGTCCCCGATCTCCTCGCCGAGCGTCTCGATTCACTCAGCGAAGACGGCCGTCAATCCGCCGCCCGGGTCCTCGCCGCACTCGCCGCCGTACCCGCTCTCCGCGCCGCCAAACCCACCGCCTCTCTCGGCGTTTGGCTCGAGCATGTCTGGCTCCGTCTCGGCGGGGACGCCTGCGCAGACGCGGCCGCCCGCGTCAACCTTAACCTCCTCTGGAGCTGCCTCGACCGCCTCCCCAACGGCGAGCAGGATCTCCTCGGCCCCGCGCTCGACTCTGCCCTCGAAAAACTCACCGCCCAGCAAACCGGGGCCCCCTACGACGGCGTTTCGTCGTTGGGGTGGGAGCCCGATCCCGCAGCCTCAAGCGATTACGGCGTCCAGCTCATGACCATCCACAAATCCAAGGGCCTCGAATTCGAAATAGTCATCGTGCCCGAACTCCAGGCCCGCACCCGCAACACCGGCTCCAAAATGCTCACCTGGCTCGAGCGCGGCCTCGCCGAGCCCGATGAGTCTGGCGAAATCGTTGAATTCCTCATCGCCCCGTTCCAGCCCAAAGGCGCCGAGCGCAGCAGCACCAAAGCCTGGGTGGACGGCGTTTATCGCGGCCGCGAGCAGCAGGAGACGCGCCGTATCCTCTACGTCGCCTCGACCCGCGCCCGCGAAGAGCTGCACTTCTTCGCCCGCCCTGCTTACAAAATCGAAAAGGACGGCTCTTTCGTCCTCGCCGAGCCGCCGAACAGTCTTCTCAAAACCGCCTGGCCGGCCCTTCAGGAGGAGGTCCGCGAGCGCTTTGAACAATGGAAGGCCGCGGCAGGGAAGCCTCCAGCCCAAATCGACTCCACCGAAATCGAATCCATCGCCGCTTCGGCTGCAGGCAATCTGCTTCTGATGCCCTCGCCGGTCAAGCCAAACCTGTTGCGCCGCCTTCCATCCGATTACAAGCCCGCCCAAATGGGGCCCGCGGCGCCAGACGACTCTAGGGACCCCATTTCCGCCATCGGCGCAACCGTGTTCTACGCCCGCCACGAAGGCGGCCAGCTCTCCCGCGCACTCGGTTCCGCAGTCCATGCGCTCCTTGAAGAGCTCGCCCGCCTGCGCGCCGCCGGCAGTTGGCCCTCCGCCCGCGCCGCGCTAAGACTTCTCGAACCCCGCATCGCAGCCGAAGTCCGCGGCCTCGGTGTCACGCCGGACCAGGCCGCATCTGTAGCCGCGCAGGCGCTCAAGCTCGCCCTCGCCGCCAGTTCTGACCCCATCGGCGCGTGGATCCTCTCGCCGCATCCCCAGGCCGCAAGCGAAGCCCACTGGGCCGGCGTCGTCGACGGCAGCCTGCGCACCGTCCGCGTCGACCGCGTCTTCCAGGCCGGCCCGCTTCCCGGTTCCAAGGATTCAGGTCCAGACGGCGAACTCTGCTGGTGGATCGTCGACTACAAAACCGCCCACGCCGACTCGCTCGACCCTGCGGTCGCCCTGCCCGAGCTGCGAGAGCTCTTCGCCCCGCAGCTCGAGGCCTACGCCCGCGTCCTGCGCAACCTCCACGGCGCCGATTCACCCATCCACGCCGGCCTCTATTACCCGCGCATGGCCCAGTTCGACTGGTGGGAACCGCTATAGCGCTCTCCCGGCCGCATGAAATGGTGGCCTCTCGCGGCCTGCGCAACTCTACGCAGCAAGCGAGCGCGGCATCGAATACGTCAAGGCCAACCAGGTCGCCATCAAGGCCATCCTTGCCCGCATGGAGCATGCCGGCCGCGCATTTGGCCGCGGGCGCTCGCCGCAGATCGTGCGCGCAATGATGAATCTCGGCTTCGCGGTGAAGATGCGCGCCAGCCAGGGCAATCTCACCGCCGAGCAGATTGGCAAAATCGCCGCGGCCATCGAGCTGGCCGCCCGTACCATCGACGAGGTTTGAGGCGACGAGGTTTGAGGAGATTTGAGGAGCAAATCGCCATGCAGGAGATTTCAACCCCAATCCCGACAAGGGAGACCATGGCTGCCGGCGAGAAGCTTATCGACCTGCGCGCGGAGTGCGATCGGCTCCAGGCGCTCGTCGGCAGCCTGCTGCGTCTTGCCCTCGCGCGCCTGCAACCCTCCACCGCGCCGGCCTCGCGCCCACCGCGGCCACCGGAGGTGAGTCATTTTTAACCGGGTTTTGAAGGGTGCGGGCTTTACAGGCTGCGGAAAAACTCGGTTCGCGCGTGGTTTAGCATCAGGGCAAGACTTTAGCCTGTCGCAATGAGCCTCCGGTTCACCAAAAACAATGAAAACCAACCAACTGCGCTGTCATCCTGAGCAGCCGACTCGCGGGGCGAGTCACGGTTGAAATGACCGCGCCATCGAAGCGGTATTTCCAGCGCCAGCTTTTTCCCCCGGCGGGCGTGACCCAAAGAAACAGCCCCTTGCCATCGGGCAGCCGATAGGGTTTTGCCTGCGGCTTGGCAGTCTGAATTCTCAGATTGCTGAGCTGGCCGAAACCCTTTTCTGTGCGCCGCTCAGAAGCCATTTTCCAATGTATCCCAAATTGAAATTGGGATACCCCCAAATGTACCCCCACCAGGGGCTGTCTTCCATAGTACCCTCTGAGACGGTAAAGTCACTAAGTTATTGGCTTTAATGGATAATTCTGGTTGGATTGGACGTTACGGGACGTTGTAAAACTAATCTGTGGCGGAGGGAGAGGGATTCGAACCCCCGGTACCCTGGCGGGCACAACGGTTTTCAAGACCGCCGGTATCAACCGCTCACCCATCCCTCCGCGGCAGGATGCGCCCCTTCCGATTGTAGGCCAAAAAGCACGCGGCCGCCCGTTTACAGATTCGGCATCACCAGCACTTCGACCCGCTGGCCGCGCCCTTCTCGTGAAACACCTGTTCGGTGGCTTTCTGGAAATCCTCCGGCTTGGCATACGGAATGCCGGTGAAGATTTGCGGGTTGAGATCGGTGAGCGGGAACCACGGGCTCTCTACCTGCGCCATGATCCGGTGGCCGCGCCGGAAGGTCCCGTTGGCAATAGCTTCCTACTCCTTCATTGGAAGCAGCTGCTCCAATCGAACTGGTCTCACGAGTTGAGGGCAGACCGTTGGCCGGTCACTTTACTGAATATTGACCACTGATCACTGTCCACTGCTTTTCTCCGCCTCCTTCTCCGGCGCCGTTAGCGGCTTGGTAATATCGTCCAGATAATCCGGCGTTCCTTCCACTCGCTCCAGCACCGGGTACCGCTCCCCGCCGTGATAGTCGATCTCCGCATTCGACACAAACCCGTCCGCATCCACAATCACACGAATCGGCTCGGTCGAGTCCTTGGCCGTGCGGATTGCCTGGCGCAGTACGTCAGGCGAAAACATCTGCCCGTCCACGGCGACGATCTTTTCCTCCGGCGCGAGTTTCGCCTCATTCGCCGGTCCGCCCCAGCGCACGTCGCGGATGCTGCCGTCGGCGCCGATGCGCAGCCCGATCGAGAACCACACGTCCATTCCGCCCCGCCTTAGGCCCCCGATCGCCATCACCTCACGCTCGGTCGCGCTCGGCTTATCCTGGTACGCCAGCTTGTAGCCGCCCTGCTCGATCCCGTCCATATCCGCATGTTCGTCGATTTTGTACACGCGGTCGCGCAGGAAAGCCGCCCAGTCGTAAGGAACCACTTGGTTCAGGTCATTCACCAGCTCGTCGAAGTCGTAAGTCACGATCATCGGCCCGGTGTCGCCGCCCTTGCCCAGAAAGATCTTCTCGAAATCCTCCAGCGATTTCTTGCCGCCCGTCATCTTGCGGATCAGCGTATCCGCGTCGAGCCAGACCAGCGCGCCTTCCATGTAGTAGTCCTGGCCGCGCCGCCAGTTGGCCCACGCCGGGTCGCCGCCGCGCAGGATGCTCGCCGCCACCGCGGTGTCTTCTGTCGAGCGCCAGTCGCGACCGGGCGTGTACTCCAGATTGGCCGCAACCCGCGCATAAACGTCGCGGAACTGCGCCGGCGTCTCGAGCCCCGAGCGCGCCGCCAGCACATAGCCAAGATACTGCGTCATGCCCTCATATACCCACAAGAGGCCGCCCTGCTGCGCCGTCGCAAAGTCCGGCTGGTAAAGCCCCACCGGCCGCCGGTACTTCCCGTTCCACGAGTGCGTGTACTCGTGGGAAAGCAGGTCGGCGTTCATCAACTGATGCGCCGCGTCGGAAAATCCCTTCTCGCCTACTCCGTTATCCGAGGACTGCCCGTGCTCCAGTCCCTCGCCCCCGGCCACATCCGACAGCGTGAGCAGGAAATGGTACTCATTGTAGTGGTGGCAGCCGTAAAGCGCGTTGGCCTCGCGCACCAGGTTGCTCACGTCGGCCACAAACTCGGGCCGCAGCTTGGCGTCCTCGGGATGGTCCGCTGCCACGTCCAGATAGTGTTTGACCGTCATCTCCGGCGCCAGCGCGTACTCGTGAAAGTACTCGCCCGTGAGGATCGGCGAATCCTCAAGCTGCTCGACGTTGGTCGGGGCAAAGCGTGTCGTGCTTCCGGCGGCCGGCACGGGCCACGGCCCAGCGCTCACCGGCGTCAGCGCCGTCCCTACGCCCCACCCCGCCGGCACCTGCAACGACGGCTGAATCGGTATATCGCGCACCGGGATGTGCGCCGGATAAAGCAGCAGCTTTTCCCACTCGAGCACCGCCAGCTTCTCCGACACGCGCGAGGTCACAATGCAGTCCAGGTGCGCGTGCAGCCGCGTCACGCCCTCGGGAATGGTCAGGTGAAACTCATACAGGTTCACATCGTCGCGCCGCCATGGCAGCGTCCTGCCGCCGGCCGTGAACACCACGCCTACGATCTCGTTCGCCGGGCCGGTGGGCCGATGATTTCCTGGAATCCACTCTGGCGTAATCAGGTCCAGCGGACCCGCCTTAACCGGCAGTTCGATCTCCGCGTGATAGAGCCTGCGCGGCGCGTCGGTAAGGTTGGCCACGATCTCCTCAATAGGCGCGTTTTGCGCCAGCGCGGGCAACGCGGCGAAGGCCAGGAACAAAGCGGCCGGCAAAACGGCGGCATAGCGGCGTAGGTTATGCATGATGGGTTGGGTTCTCCTGCGCAATCCAGAGTACAGCATGAAATCGCCGCCGCCGCGGAATTTATAGGTCCGGCCGCCCGAATGGGCCCTCTGCGCAGCGCCCGCCTCCCGGCTGCTTTGGTTTCCTTATGCGTTCCTTATCCGCAAAACCTCCGCGCTGCGGTAGTCTGGTCGGTAGGAATCTCCAATCGGCTTTGAGCGCCTGTGGTGAAAGTCAATAATCGTAAGAAAACCATCCCTCAGGGGCTAAAGCCCGATTGTTTTTACTGCATTTGCGGCACGACTTGAAGTCGTGCCCTTTCAAAACTCGAGTTTCGCAACAGGCTGTTGAGCGCCACTGTTCTTCCTGGCTGCGCCGGGCCGAGGCAGACATACTTAAGGGTTGACCTTGGCCTTGTTCAGCTGCTCCGCGTCGCCGTTTTCTCTTCGCGCCTGCGGGCCTGCCGAGTTAGGCTATTGGTGAGCGAACAGCAAACCAGCCGCACCGACGCACAAGCGCCGGCACTGTACTTTAATTCAGATCGCGAATTCAGATCCGGAATTCAGATTCAATCAAGAAGGAGATCAATGTCCAACGATTTGCGCAATTTTCTCGCCCTCTCCTATGAAGAGCTCGAGGAGCTTAACCTGCAGGCCAAGCATGACCGCGTAGCCCGCGTCGATGCCGGCGAAATCCGCGAGAAGCGGCTGAAGTACCTGACCGACGAGAAGCGGATCAAGGCCGTCTCGGTGCTCTTTTCCGATCTCGAAGGCCGCCTGCACCTGCTTGACTACGACAAGAAGTTTCTGACCGGAGCCCATGAGAACCTGACCTTCGACGGCTCGTCGATCCGCGGGTTCACGGCACAGAAGGAGAGCGACCTCCGCCTCGGCGTCGACTGGGGCTCCTTCTACTGGGTGCCCGCCGACGTCTTCGGCACCGGGAAGGCGCTGGTCTTCGGCGACGTGATCGACAAGGACGGCTCCCAGTACGCCGGCGACCTTCGCGGCGTGCTCAAAAACTACGCAGACAAGCTTTTCAAGGAAAAGAAGTACACCCTCAACGCCTCTGCCGAGATTGAGGGCTTCCTGTTCGCGGGCAAAGAGGCGGAGCACATCTACCACCAGACCGCCAAGTTCGAGTTCATCAACACCGGCGGCTACTATCACGTGCTCCCGCTCGATCCGCTGCGCGCATTCATTGACACCGCGGCCGAAGTGCAGCGCGCCATGGGCTTCCAGAACGAGAAGGACCACCCCGAAGTCGCGCCCAGCCAGTTCGAAATCAACTTCGGCTACGCCGAAGTTGTGGCCGCGGCCGACCAGATGCAGCTCTACAAGCTGCTTTGCCGCCAAATCGCCAATAACATGGGCTACACAGCCAGCTTTCTGCCCAAGCCCGTCGTCGGCGTCAACGGCAGCGGCATGCACACCAACGTGTCCGTCTCAGAAGGCAAAACCAACCTCTTTTGGGACGAGAAGGGCGAGGAGCAGCTTTCCAAATTCGGCTGGGATTTCCTCGACCGCATTCTCACGCACGCCCTCGATCTTTGCCTCGTCTTCAATTCGAGCGTGAACGCCTATCGCCGTCTCGACCCGCACTTCGAGGCGCCCAACCAGATTCGCGCTTCGGCCACGGACCGCGGCGCCATGATCCGCGTGCCCATCGGCAACCACCGGTCGATGCGCACCGAAGTCCGCGCCGTTGCGCCCGACGCAAATCCCTATCTCGCGCTCTACGGCATCTTCAAGACCGGCATCGACGGAACCATTTCGAAGGCCGAAAACCTCCGCGCCGGCGGCCGCTATCTGCCTGACAACATCCAGAAAGCCATCGACGATTTCAAGGGCTCGAAGTGGATCGCGGAGATTCTTGGCCCCGACGTGCAGGGCCGCTATGTCGACCTGAAGCAGGCCTCCGCCAACCGCTCCCCGCGCGAGCTGGGAACCATCGTCAAAGGATCTGAAGTTCAGTTTCACCACGCGGTCTACAACCAGTCGCTTTGGAATTTGTTCTAAGCCGACTGCTTACAGGATCACAAGAAAGCGGCGCGGCCATCGGTAGTCGCGCCGCTTCTTTGTTGCCGCTAACACCTCTTGTGCCCATTTTGGGAACATGATAGAGTTTCTTTGTGCGCGTGATCGCCCGAAGCACGTTAACCCGGCTTATCAAGAGGCTGGAAGGACACAAAGACCACCGTGCAGTGAAAGCCGCAGTCGACTCCTGGTTTTTGGAAGCACGGCAGGCAGAGTGGAAGAATTCCTCCGACGTGAAGGCGAGTTATGCACATGCAAGCATCGTCGGAGCGGACCGGGTAGTTTTCAATATCAAAGGAAACGCCTATCGGCTGGTGGTGGCCGTGAACTACAGACGAGGCATTGTATTCATCAAGTGGCTGGGAACGCACAGGCAATACGACGAAATCGATGTGAGGACTATTCAGCATGCATCTGAAACCGATTAAGACCGAAGCCGACCACGACGCGGCCTTGCGCGAAATCGAGCGCCTTTGGGACGCCGAGGATGGTACGCCCGATGGAGACCGCCTCGAAGTTCTTACGACGTTGGTCGAAGCCTATGAAGACGCGCATTTCCCCATGGACCTGCCCGATCCAATAGAGGCAATCAAATTCCGACTCGAACAGCAGGGTGAGGACAAGAAGGCCCTCATCGGAATTATCGGAAATCGAACTCGGGTCTACGAAGTGCTCCGAAGAGACCGGGCCTTGTCGCTCAGCATGATCCGCCAATTGAACAAGAAATTGAAGATACCGGCCGAGATTCTCATCCGGCCGGTTCGCCTGCGAGGTAAAAAAAGGGCGGCCTGAAAGTTCTCATCGAGCAGTACCTTCACGCTATGGCCTGTCCGCGCTGAGCACGGGCAAACTCGATAAGCCGTTCAATCTGGCGGACGGACAAAGCGGGAAATCCTTCGCGCAGTTCTTCAATCGTCTCCCCCAGCTCGTAGCTGGCAACGATGGCATCGGGCATAATCCGCGTTCCGCGAACGACGGGCCTTCCGGACACCTTGCCGGGGACGGTTTCGATCAGCTCGCAGGCCGTCCGGTCGATCTCCAAATCCTTGCGTCCGTTCGCCATCGTTTCGCCCTGCATTCCATCATACCGCCGTTGCTCCTTTAGCCTCCTCGTGTTTAAAAGCAGAACAACAGGGTTCCAACGGAACAGCCTCGAAACACGCTGGGCATACCACTTTTCGCCCGGCGGCCCATCCGGCCCAACCCTGATTTCGCCGCAAACGAAACCCCATCCTTCCCATGAGCGCCGGCCGCCATGATTCACGGCCAGGGACGGCAGTTCACCCGCCTCGGCCGTTACCTGGAGCGCGCCTACGCCACCGCTACCCCTCCTCGAGGTCTACCAGCCCGAGCTGATGAAAAGGCCACTTAGCCTCCGTGCTTCGGAAAACAGCAACGGCGGAGCCGCATTAGCGCCACAACCGGTTACTTCAGTACCGATCGACTTATAAGAACACCTCTGCCCCTTATTGGAATCAAGTCGATATTTGCCTTTAGAGACCTGAAAGGCGACGAACGCAAGAACGGAGGTTCTCCGGGGCTCTCTAAGCCAGGCAAATGGAGCGGGAGGAAGTTTTAATGTTAGTTGGGACCTATAACCTTTGGCTCGTCCTGGCCTCGTTACTCATTGCCATGTTGGCCTCTTATACGGCCTTGGACATGGCCGGCCGAGTGGCGGAGACGCAAGGGCAAGCCGCCCGGTGGTGGCTGGCCGGCGGATCGGTGGCCATGGGCATCGGCATTTGGTCCATGCACTTTGTGGGCATGCTGGCCTTTAAGCTGCCCATTCCCATGGGCTACGACCCACTGATCACGTTCCTCTCACTGTTGATTGCGATTGCCTCGTCGGCTTTCGCATTGTGGATGGTCTGCCAGCGAAAATTATCGCGGCGGCGCTTGTGCTTCGGCGCTCTGTTGATGGGAACCGGCGTCTGCGGGATGCACTATACCGGCATGGCGGCGATGCGCATGCATCCGGGGATTCACTACATCCCGTCCTTGTTCCTTCTGTCCGTCGTAATCGCCGTCACCGCTTCGGGCGCGGCTCTTTGGATGGCCTTTCATCTGCGCCAGCGGTCGGCGAAGACCAAGCGCCTCCGCGCAGGCGCGGCCGTGGTGATGGGTTTTGCGATCTCCGGGATGCACTACACCGGCATGGCGGCGGCGCAGTTTCCCAAGAACAGCGTCTGCAGCATGGCCGCAGGCGGACTCTCTTCAGGTTGGATGGCGCCCCTGATCATTGTCTTTGCCTTAGCGGTTCTCTCCATCGCACTCATTATTTCCATGCTCGACTTTCGCATGGAGACGCGCACCGCGATCCTGGCGTCTTCCCTGGCCGATGCGCATCGGGAGCTTCAGTTCCTTGCCATGCACGACAGCCTCACCAAGCTGCCCAATCGCACTCTGCTTGAGGACCGGCTCGACCAGGAGATTGAAAACGCCAAACGGAACCAGAGGCCTTTCTCGGTTCTGTTCCTCGACCTGGATGGTTTCAAACAGATCAATGACGCCTTCGGTCACCCGGCCGGAGATCAGCTGCTCATCGAGATTGCGCAGCGCATCCGCGGAGTTGTACGCACGCGCGACACTATAGCCCGCGTCGGTGGAGACGAATTCGTCCTGCTCGCCGATACCGCGGAACCTGGCGATGCCGCTAACCTTGCCGACAAATTGATTCTCGCCATCCAGGCGCCGTATGTGGTCGCGGGCCGCGATTGCCAGGTCACCGTCAGCATCGGCATCGCTCTATACAGCGATGGAATGCAGCGTGACGCGCTGCTGAAAAACGCGGATGCGGCTAAGTACCACGCCAAGGCTTTGGGGCGCAACGGCTACTGCTTCTTTGAAGTCTCGATGAACGACGACGCTCAATCCAAGTTGCAGGTGTTGCACGATCTCCGCCTGGCCGTGGACCGTCATGAGCTGGTCCTCTACTATCAGCCCAAATTCGACGCGCAGACCGGAGCCATGCTCGGGGCCGAGGCTCTCATCCGGTGGAAGCATCCCACACGCGGAATCCTGCTGCCGGGAGAGTTTATTCCGCTCGCCGAAAAAATTGGATTGATTCTCCCCATTGGAGATTGGACGGTGCAGGAAGCCTGCCGCCAGTTGAGCGAATGGCGAACCGCTGGCTATACGAGCTGGACGGTCGCGGTCAATCTCTCCGCGATGCAATTCAATCACCCAGGGCTCCTTGAACTGGTGCGGCAAAGCCTCGATCGCTATGCGGTGGATGCGAAGCGTTTGGTGTTGGAGATTACCGAATCGACCGCAATGCACGATCCCAACACCAGCCTGAATATCTTGCAGAAGCTTCACCAGATGGGCGTTCGGATCTCGATTGACGACTTCGGGACCGGCTATTCGAGCCTCCTCTATCTCAAGCGTCTGCCCGCCGGCGAACTCAAAATCGATCGCGGCTTCGTGCGCGAACTGGCACAGGAGACGGAGGACGCGGCCATCATCGCTGCCATTGTTGCGCTCGGCCGCACGCTGCACCTGGAGATTGTTGCCGAAGGCGTTGAGACCGTCGCCCAGCGGGATCTTCTAACCAGCCTGGGCTGCAGCTCGCTGCAAGGTTTCCTGCTGGGTCGGCCGATGCCCCCGGACCACTTGATCGCCGCCATTGCGCAAGGGAATACCGCCTGGGATCTGCGGGAGATCGATTCCAACCACGAACCAAAGCTAGTGGCGCAAATTCCAGCCTGCGTTGGCGCATAGTTGCGGGCGGTTGGCCCCGGTCCGCCGAACCGAACCCAAAACTCGAAAATTTGGGCGGGCGGTTGGCCCCGGTCCTTTACTCGACTGAAACTCAAAAATGGGTGCCCCAGGTCCTCGCTTTCGGGACCTGGGAGGGCCGAAAAAGCGCACATGCGATGAAGTCGGACGGGAAACTCACGCAAACGGCCAAACCCGCTCCACCGTCCCTGCAAGAACCCACTTCTTATCGTCCGCATTCAGAAACTTCATCTCGTCCCGCACCACGCTCAACGTCCGCGCATAAGTCGTCCATCGCAAATCCACCGGCCAATCCGAAGCCCACATCAACCGCTGCGGTCCGTAGACCGCATAAAGCCGCCGCACATACTCCTGCGCGTCCAGCCACGGATAAGCCTGCCGCGAAATCGACCACGTGTGCGAGATCTTCACAAACACCCGTGAATACCTGGCCAGCGCGATCAGCTTCTCCAACTCTTGCGGCCGGTTGATCGGGCAATCCGCCATGTGGTCGATGACCACCGTTAGATTGGGGCACATCTCAATCAGGTGCGCCAGGTCCGGAACGCGCGTGATGGCCGTATAAACCTGCATGGGCACTTTCAACGACTCCGCCCGCTTCCAGAGCGGCGGCATCAGCGGACCATTAATCCAGTCGCCGCTCGCATCGGCTGCCGGACTGATGCGCACACCGTGAAATCCCTCCTCGGTAAGCCGCGAAAGCTGGTCGGGCGCGGCCGGGTCCGTGGGGTTCACGCGGCAGACGCCCATAAAAAAAGGCGCATACTTCTTAATCGAATCGAGCGCGTAGCGGTTGTCCCAGAGATAGCCGATGTACTGCGCAATCACCGTCCGCTCCACGCCGTTGGCCTTCATTAATTCGAGCAGCATCGCCGGCGTGCGATCTTCCTTCGGCGGATTCTTCGTCTCCGGCGCCCACGGATACCGCGGATCGTTCGTCCACACGTGCACCTGCGCATCGATAATGCGGAACTTCGGCGCGATTCGCGGCACGGCCATAGCCAGCGCTCCCAAAGCAAACTCCCGGCGGTTCATAACCAGGCCTCCGACCGCTTGAATTTGTACCGATATCGGGTGCGCAGGTCCTGCTTTTGGGGCCTGGGATAGCCGCGGCGTCAATCGCCTAACCGCACCTCAGCCGCAATCTTCCTCAACTCCGGCAACACGCGTCCCAGCGCGGCCGGCGCAGCGTCGCGCGTCCCTAACGCAAGGTACACATCGCGGTAAAGCCGGTAAAGCCGCTCGTACACCGCTGCCTCCTGCGCATCCGGCTCAACCGTCCGCAGCGGTAAACACACCGCCTCCTGCGCCTCTTCAATGGTCTTATACGCGCCGGCAGCCAGCAGCGCGAAGATCCCCGACCCCAGGCTCGTCGGAATCCCCGCCGGCACCAGTACCGGCTTGTTCAGCACGTTCGCGTAAACGCGGTTCAGCACTTCGCTCTTCTGCGGAATCCCGCCGGCGTTGATCACCCGATCGATGCGAACCCCGTGCTCGGCCATCCGTTCCAGGATGATGCGCGTGTGAAACGCCGTGCCCTCAATCGCCGCGAACAACTCGTCTTCGGCCGTGTGTACCAGGTTCCAGCCGAGCGTCACTCCGCCCAGTTCCGGATTCACAAGCACCGTCCTGTCGCCGTTGTCCCAGCTCAGGCGCAGCAGCCCGGTCTGCCCGGCCTTGTACGCGTCCAGCCCCTCGCTCAGCGCGCCCACCGTGGTCCCCGCGCGCTTTGCAATCGCGTCGAAAATATCGCCAACCGCGGAAAGCCCCGCCTCAATCCCCGTAAACGCCGGATGCACGCTACCCGGCACCACCCCGCACACGCCCGGCACCAGTTCGGCCTTGCGCGCCATGGCGATGATGCAGGTCGAAGTGCCGACCACATTCACCGCGTCGCCTTCGCGAATGTGCGACCCGATCGCGTCCCAATGCGCGTCGAACGCCCCCACCGGAATCGGAATCCCCGCGCGCAATCCCAGCGCCTCGGCCCACTTCGCCGTCAAATGCCCGGCCAGACGATCGCTGGTCAAAAACTCCCCGCCGATCTTCGCGCGCACGCCGGCCAGCAGCGGATCGACAGCGGCCAGAAACTCCTCCGGCGGCAGCCCGCCCCACTTCGGGTTCCACATCCACTTGTGGCCCATCGCGCAGACGCTGCGCTTGAGGCCGTCAATGGCCGTCACTCCGCTCAGCGTCGCGGCAACCATGTCGCAGTGCTCCAGCGCCGTCACAAATCGCTTGCGCTTCTCCGCATTGTGCCGCAGCCAGTGCAGCAGCTTCGCCCAGCCCCACTCGTGCGAGTAGACGCCGCCGCACCACTCGATTCCCTCAAACCCCAGCGCATGGGCCTTGCGCGTAATCTCATCGGCTTCGGCAAAAGCGCGATGATCGCACCAGAGGTAATATTCGTCCAGCGGTTCGAGCCCCGCGCCCACCGGAATCACGCTCGACCCCGTCGTATCGAGCGCAATCGCGGCCACTTCGGCGCCGTCCACGCCCGTCGTCTTGAGCGCCTCACGCGTAGCCGCGGCCAGAGCCGCCATTTGATCCGCGTGCGCCTGGGTCGCGTAGTTCGGGTCCTCGCGCTTGCGGTGCAGCGGATAAGCGCCCGACGCCGTTCCCACCCGCCCTTTCACGCTGTCCACCAGCGTCACGCGAACGCTCAATGTGCCGAAATCGACGCCGGCAACGATGGTCATGGAATGGTCCTCCAGTAAACGCTTTCCCGCCCGCTCACAAGAGTACACCATCCCCCATCGCGTCGCCTTCACCGCCCGCCCCGCTATTTCTTCTTTGCCGACAGCCACCCCGTAAGTTTGCCCATCAGCCCCGGCTTGGCCGGTGAAGCCGACGTCCGCACAATCCGCGGCGCCCCAGAGGACGCTGCCGTTTTCCCCTGCACCGCTGCCGCTGTCTTTGGCGCCGCCGCACCGCTCGACGGCGCCATTGCCGGCGCTCCATCCGCCACCTCTGCCCCCGGATAATTGATGGGCGGAGGCACTCCGTCTTCGTTCTTCACCAGGATCGTAATCCGCCGGTTCGACGGATCGTACGGATTGGCCGTGTCGCGCAGCATCTGGTCCGCGTAGCCGCGTACCTGCGTCACCTGGTTCGGACCCACCCCGTCGGCCTGCAGCAGCCGCCGCGCCGCGTTCGCCCGGTCGGCCGAAAGCTCCCAATTCGTGTAATCGGCGCCCTTCGAATACGGCGTCGCATCCGTGTGCCCCTCGATCAGCAGTTTGTTGGGCAGCGTCTTCAGCTCCGCCGCCAGCAGCGCCAGCAACTCCTGCCCGTTCCTACTCAACTGTGCGCTGCCAAGCTCATAAAACGTCCCGTTCTTGCCCTCCAGCAGTTCGATTCGCAATCCCTCCGGCGTAATCTTGATCTCAATCTGCTGCTTCAGATTTTTCAGGTCCTTCTTCGACTCGATCTCCTTCTCCAGCTTCTCCTTCATGTGCTTCAGGAGCTCCTGGCTCTTTTGGCTTGTGGTCGACGTGGCTCCGCTGCCGGTCATCGTCGTGCCCAGCAGGTTGGCCGTCCCCTTGGGGTCGTTGAAGTATCCCGCCACCGCCTGCTTCACCCGCTCGCTCGATCCCATCAGCCACAGCACGATAAACAGCGCCATCAGCGCGGTCACAAAGTCCGCGTACGCCACCTTCCATGCCCCGCCGTGCCGCCCATGATCGGCGCGCTTTTTCTTGATCACGATCGGCGGCAGGGGCTTGGCCGCCATTCTGCCCTTGTTGTCCATATCCGCCTTACGCCGCCGCCGCCACTTCCGCCGGCTCCGCGCGGTTCTTGCAGTTCTTTTCCATTTCGTCGAAGCTCGGCCGCACGTGCGCCGGAATCGCCCGCCGTCCCATCTCGATCGAGATCATCGGCGCCGCACCCTTCAGAAAACTTAAGAGCAGCACCCGCAGCACCTGCAGGTATTCGTTCTGTTCGTCGGCCGTCTTGCTCATGTTGGCGGCCAACGGCCCCACCACCCCATAGCAAAGCAGGATGCCCAGGAACGTTCCCACCAGCGCCGCCGCCACCTTCTCGCCGATCTCCTCCGGCGGCCCGCCCAGCGCGCCCATCGTGATCACCACACCCAGCACCGCCGCCACGATGCCCAGCCCCGGCAGCGAGTCGGCCACCGTTCCCAGCGCATTCACGGGGAGCATCGCCTCGTGATGGTGCACCTCCATGTCAACCTCCATCATCTGGTCCATGTCGAAAGGCTCCACGCCTCCGGTGATGGCCGTGCGCAGCGTGTCGCATACAAAGCTGCGCGCGTGGTGGTCGCCCAGGAACTCCGGAAAGTTCTTGAAAATCGCACTCTCCCTGGGCTGCTCCACGTCCATCTCCACGCTCAAGAGGCCCTCCTTGCGCACTTTGTTCAGGAACAGGTACATCATCTTCAGCGTGCTCAGGTAGCGCGCCTTGCCGAAGCCCGAACCCTTCAGCACGCCCTGCAGCCCCGCCGCAATCGACTTCAGAATGTGTACGGGATTGGCCGTCAGCAGCGTTCCGGCCCCCGCCCCGGCAATGATGATCAGCTCCGCCGGCTGCATCAATACAGCCATGTGCCCGCGCTCCATCAGAAAGCCGGCCAGCACCGATCCGAAAACTACCAAGATGCCTATAACGGCAAACATGTCTCGCTCCCCGGCAGCGGCGTCACCCGGTTGCCGCCTGCATCCATGCTCGTGGCCATCGCCTCCCGCGCCCGTTCGAGAAGCTGCGCCAGTGTTTCCTCGCCGCCGGTTTCAGCCTGCGCCGCGCCAATGCTCACCGTGATTGAAACCCGGTCGCCCCACCACTGAAAGTCCGCCGTGCGCGCCAGCCCTGCAAGCGCCCCGCCGTGTACCGAGAGCATCTTCGCCGTGCGCTCGTGCGAGATCGCCAGAAACTCCTCCTGGCCCCAGAAGCCCAGTTCCTCGGCCGGCCGCAGCCCCTGCTTCAAAGCCCGCTCCACCTTCTTGAGCATCGCCTCGCAAGGCCCCGCCCCGTGCGTCCTGCGCAGCTCCGCCGCCTGGTCCACCGCGATCCACAGCACCCCGAAGGGCATTCCCCCGCGCGTAAATTCCTCGAACTCTGTCTTCAGCCGGTCCTCCAGGTCCTCCTGGCTGGCCACCACCAGTTCGTCTTCGCCCGCCTCGCCATGGGGCAGCGCGTCCACGCTCTCGGCGGGATGAAAAACCGACGCCGTACCGATGCGCCCGCCCAGCACGTCGCGCAAGGCCAGCGCCTGGGCAAAACCCGCCACCTCATGCCCCAGCTTGTGCCGCACATGAACCAGCGCTCCCCGCCCCCCGTGAGGCTGTACTTCCCCCCCACGGCAGGCCTTCGCATGCACCAGGCTCTTGAGCGCCTCGGGCACCGGACGGCCCCTCAGCTCGGTCCACTCGTAGCCCGTGACCGCCGCCGCCGCGCTGTTCCAGAGCACTACTTCCCCCGCGGCATCCAGCACCGCTATCCCTTCCGGAATGCTGTCCAGCGCGGCTTCCAGCAACTCGGCGCGATCCGCCATCTGATCCCCCGCACGCTCCCCGTACGCAACCGCCGGCGCCCACACAACCGGGCGCAACTCCGAAGCGGCGCGCTCGCCTCCAGAGGCGCTCACACCCCTTCATCGGCCAAAAACGGCGCAACTTCACCGCCCTCGACCGCAAGCTGAAGACTCAATTAAGAAAATTGTGCAAATCGAAAAATGCTTGCTTCAGTTGGGCGCATGTTCAAACGCCGCGGAAAGCCCGCGGCTTTGCATAGGCAGTCAATCCAGTCGCAGACCTTGTCGAGGCTCCGCCGGCCATCTTGAGCGGAGCGAAGTCGAAAGACCTGGTCGTTCTTCGCGACGTCCATTCGTCCGAAGTTCCACACGCCAAGTCGGCGCGGTGCTCGCCTCTACCCGTCCTTGCTCCCGCGCCGCCTCGCGTGTTTGACTGAAGGCCGAAGGCGGACGGCACAAATGGCGTACATCCTGGCGCTCGATCAAGGCACCACCAGCTCGCGGGCGATCCTGTTCGACGCGGACGGCGCCATCGCCGCCGTCGCCCAGCACGAGTTCGTGCAGTACTACCCGGAGGCGGGCTGGGTGGAGCACGATCCCAACGAGATTCTGAGCACGCAGATGAGCTGCGCCGTCGAAGTCCTCGGCAAAACCGGCGCGGAGCCACGCGACCTGGCCGCCATTGGGATCACCAACCAGCGCGAGACGGCGATCGTCTGGGAGCGCGCCACCGGCAAGCCCATCTACCCCGCCATCGTCTGGCAGGACCGCCGCACGGCTGCGCTTTGTAAGGCTCTTGAGATGAGGGGCGTGGGTGAAACCGTCTCCGCCCAGACCGGCCTCGTCCTCGACCCCTATTTTTCCGCCACCAAGATCAACTGGATTCTCGACAACGTCCCCGGCGCGCGCGCCCGCGCCGAACGCGGCGAGTTGGCTTTCGGCACTGTCGATAGCTGGCTCATCTGGCACTTGACCGGCGGCCGGCGCCACGTGACCGACGTGACCAACGCTTCGCGCACGCTGCTCTATAACATCGTCACGGGCGATTGGGACGCGGAGCTGCTCCGCATCTTCGGGGTGTCCGCGAGCATGCTGCCGGAGGTCGCCTGGTCCAGCGAGCGCGTGGGCGAAGTGACCGCCACGCTGGGCCTTGGCGGCGCACCCATTGCCGGCATCGCCGGCGACCAGCAGGCCGCCCTCTTCGGCCAGTTGTGCTGGGCGGCGGGCGAGGCCAAAAACACCTATGGCACCGGCTGCTTTATGCTGCAAAACGTGGGCACCGGCCTCGCGGGCGACGGCACTGGCTTCGTCCGCTCCCGCCACCGGCTCATCACCACCATCGCCGCCAGCGCGCACAAGCGCCGCGAGTACGCGCTCGAAGGCAGCATCTTCATCGGAGGCGCGGTCGTCCAGTGGCTGCGCGACAACCTCAAAATCGTCAGGTCGTCCGCTGAGGTCGAGGCGCTCGCGGCCAGCGTTCCCGATGCCGGCGGCGTGGTCTTTGTGCCGGCTTTTGTGGGCCTGGGCGCGCCGCACTGGGACGCGCACGCCGCCGGCATGCTGATCGGCCTGCGCCGCGACACCAAACCCGGCCACATTGCCCGCGCCGCGCTCGAAGCCATCGCGTTCCAGGTGGCCGACGTGCTCGAAGCTGTGCACAGCGAAACCGAAATGCCGCTGGCCGCGCTGCGCGTCGATGGCGGCGCTTCGGTGAACGATCTATTGATGCAGTTCCAGGCTGATGTGCTCGGCGTTCCCGTCGTCCGCCCGCAGGTGACGGAGACAACCGCGCTCGGCGCGGCCTATCTGGCAGGACTGGCCGCCGGCTTCTGGGGCAGCCCCGACGATCTCCGCGCCAAGCGCCAGGGCGACCGCCGCTTTGAGCCGCGCATGGACCCCGCCGACCGCGCCGAACGCCGCGCAACCTGGCAGCGGGCCGTCGAGAGGGCCAAAAACTGGACGGCATAGCAGCCTGTAGCGGAGGTCTGGCTTTGAAAGGGCACGACTTCAGTCGTGCCGTAAACGCCGTAAAATCAGCGCGGCTTCAGCCGCTGAGGGATGGTTTTTCCGAAGTTTCGACTTTTACCACTGACTGTTAGGGAGCACGAGATGCGAAGGGAAGCCATGCTGCAGCGCCTGCGCGAGCGTTTCGCCGCGCAGATCCCGTGGGACATTGCCGTCGTAGGCGGCGGCGCCACCGGCATGGGCGTAGCCGTGGACGCGGCGGCGCGCGGCCTCAGCGTCGCTCTGGTCGAGGCCCACGACTTCGGCAAAGGCACCAGCAGCCGCTCCACCAAGCTGGTTCACGGCGGCGTGCGCTATCTCGAGCAGGGCAACATTCCCCTCGTCATGTCGGCCCTCAAGGAGCGCGGCCTGCTGCGCCGCAACGCGCCGCACCTGGTCCACGATCTCGCCTTCGTCGTCCCCAACTACTCCTGGTGGGAAGCGCCGTTTTACGGCATCGGCCTCAAGCTCTACGACCTGCTCGCCGGCAAATACGGCTTCGGCCCGTCCAAGCTCCTCAGCCGCGAGGAAACCCTCGAGCGGTTGCCCGGCCTCGAGCCCGAAGGCCTGCTCGGCGGCGTGGTTTATTACGATGGCCAGTTCGACGACTCCCGCCTGCTCATTCACCTGGCGATGACGGCCGTGGACCTGGGCGCGACAGTCGTCAATTACTGCCCAGCTACGGGGTTCACGCGGGACGCCGGCGGCTACGTCGATGGCGTAACCGCCCTCGACACCGAAACCGGCGAGGAGCTGGCCCTCCCCGCGCGCATCGTCGTCAATGCAACCGGCGTCTTTACCGATCAGGTCCGCCGCATGGCCGACCCCGGCGTCGAGCCGCTGATGGTCTCGAGCCAGGGCATCCATCTCGTCTTCGATCGCTCGTTCTTGAAGGGCGACACCGCGCTCATGGTCCCGCGCACCAGCGACGGCCGTATCCTGTTCGTGATTCCCTGGCACGGCCACGCCGTCGCCGGAACCACCGACACGCCCGTCGACGCGCCCACGCTCGAGCCGCGCCCGCTCCAGGCCGAGATCGACTTCATCCTCGAAACCGCCGGCCGCTATCTCACCCGCCCGCCCACGCGCCGCGACGTGCTCGCCGTCTACGTTGGCCTGCGCCCGCTGGTGAAGGGCGAAGGCAAGACTTCAACGCTCTCGCGCGACCACGTGATCCACGTGGACGGCTCGGGCTTGCTCACCATCACCGGCGGCAAGTGGACCACCTATCGCCACATGGCCGAGGACTGCGTAGACCATGCCATCACCCTCGGCCGTCTGCCCGACCTCGATTGCGCCACAAAGAATCTGCACATCCACGGCTATGTCGAGGACGCGGCGTCAGACCCCGCTGCGGGCCTTTCGTCCGACGTTGATGAGCACATGGCCGTCTACGGCGCCGACGCCGCGGCGATCCACGCCCTCGCGCGCGATCCGGTGCTCGGCGCGCGGCTGCACCCGGCGCTGCCCTACACGGCGGCTGAGGTGGTCTGGGCCGCGCGCGAGGAGATGGCCCGCACCGTCGAGGACGCGCTGGCGCGGCGCACGCGGGCGCTGTTTTTGAACGCCGCCGCCGCGGCCAGTATGGCCGAGCAGTGCGCCAGCCTGCTCGCCGCCGAGCTCGACCGCGACGAGGAGTGGGTTACCAAGCAGGTCAGCGACTTTTGCGCGCTGGCCGAGCAGTATAAGGTGATGTAGAGCGCCGGAGGTGAGCGATGGCAGAATGCAGTCATGTGAAGGACCACCTGAAGAAGGTAAAGCCGAAGACAAAGGGATGCGAAGAATGCCTGAAGACCGGCAGCGCCTGGGTTCACCTGCGCATGTGTCTCGAGTGCGGCCACATAGGCTGCTGCGACTCTTCGCCCGGTCGCCACGCCCGTGCGCATTTTCATGAAACCCAGCACCCGCTCATCCAATCCGCCGAGCGCGGCGAAAATTGGCGCTGGTGCTATGTCGATGAGGCGTATTTGTAGCCGGCCGCCTGCTGCACGAGTCGTAAGCGCCATAAACAGCTTCAGGCCATAAACAGCTTCAGGCGAAGATAGCCTCGGATGATGGCGCAGCTTTCAGCGCCCCTTTAGGACGGCAGGGGGCGAGCAGGTAAAGGGCCCTTCCGTCCTTTTTCCCCAGGTAATCCGGCGAGCGCTAAATCAATCGCGTTGTCATCCATACCATAGTGATCATGCAACAAGCGCCGTATTCCCTCCGGGTCCTCCCCGCGCTTTAACTTTCGGAGCCACTTTTGCCGCCCGTATTCGCGCTGCCATGCCTCACGCTGGACGGCGCTCATCCGGTCCCACTGAGGCGGGCGCTCTGCTCTTTTTGTCCGGCGAAGGTCAACTTTTGGAGCTGGAAAAGTCGCACTCTCGTCTCTCAGCAATAGTAGGCGGTCGGTTTCGTCGGGACTGCGTTTTTCTGCCGAATCGTCGAGGGTGATGAAGTTATCACAGCCCTTGCAAAGGGATGCCAGTTGCGCGTCATCTTCCCCGGCCAGCACAGCTTCCGAGTAACTGCGGTGATGGACCTCGGTAGCATCTCCTCCGCACCGACGGCAGGCCCGCCCGTCTCTCTCCAATATCCGCTTCTTTATCTTCTTCCAGCGCGGCGAATTAAGATAAACGTGGTACTACGACAAGCGGTCCGCTGAGAAGCTTCCGGTGTCGTCAGGAACGGGCTGGGGGTTCGATAACGTCTCCCCCGCCTTCGGCACCTTGATCTCCTTTATTGAAAACTCGAAATATCGCTTGCCGCTCTTTTGGGGGTGCTTCCGAATTTCAAAGTCCCTGCCTACGTAGCTGCGATTTGGGTAGCTATCTTCGAGCCAGCCCTTCAAAACTGCGTTCGCTTCAATACGGCAACCGCTCCCCGTCGTTAGGTCCGTCGCCTCTATCAATTCGCGCCAACCGGAGAAATTGCTGATCGAGAATGGGGACGAGTCAATTCTCAAATAGAATGGCCTGCCGTCAGCGCTTAGTTGCAGGATTTGTCTTTCCATCGGGGCACCATTACTCCAACTCGATTTGTTTCGTTCCCGGGTCGAGCCTCACGATCTTGAAGCTGCGAATCTGCCCCTCCGCAAGCGGCTCGGACTTTGCGGACACCGCCGGCGACTTACCATTCCATCGCGCCTGAAGCATCGACGTTAAACTCGATAAGTCCGCCCCGCCGGAGGCCGTCGCATCCGCCGAAGCTGTTTTGCCTGCGCCCGATGCTACGCGGCACGTAGCTCGGATGCCTTCGCCCAGTTCGACCACCGCGCCCGACGGCGAGAGCTCGACCACGCGCCCGGTAACTTCGTCGCCCGGCTTGTGCTCGGCGATGTATTCGTC
Organism: Occallatibacter sp.; assembly: GCA_050745765.1. Classification (GTDB taxonomy): domain Bacteria; phylum Acidobacteriota; class Terriglobia; order Terriglobales; family Acidobacteriaceae; genus Telmatobacter. The sequence goes on from JBOGLX010000008.1 coordinate 29,932, forward strand.
GATGCTCGTGGGGATAAGCTGCTTCATCGAAAGCTTCATCTGCCGCTTTTCCGTGTCGATCCCGAGCACAAGCGCCTTCACCCGCTGCCCCGCGCGGAGCACTTCGCTGGGATGATTTAGCCGGCGGCCGGCCACGATCTCGCTGATGTGCACCAGCCCCTCGACCCCCTCGGCAACCTCGACAAACGCGCCGAAGGCCATGATCTTGGTCACCGGGCCCTCGATTTGTGAGCCGACGGGAAACTTGCGCTGCACTTCAAGCCACGGATCGGCGAGCGTCTGCTTGAGGCCGAGCGCGATCCGACCGGCTTCGGATTTGGTGGGCGGCTTGATCGACAGAATCACCGCATCCACGCGGTCGCCTTGCTTGAGCAGGTCCGAGGGATGCCGGACCTTCTTCGCCCACGACATCTCCGAGACGTGGATCATGCCCTCGATGCCCGGCTCGATCTCGACAAAGGCGCCGAAGTCCGTAAGCCGCGTAACCTCGCCGGCCACGCGCTGGCCCGTCTGGTAGCGCTCGGGCGCGGTCTCCCACGGCTCCGGCTGAAGCTGCTTGAGTCCAAGCGAAATCTTCCCGCTGCCGGGATCGATCTTGAGAATGCGCACCTGGACCTGCTGGCCCACCGAGACTACGTCCTCGGGTTTGGCTACGCGGCTGTGCGCCATGTCGCCGATGTGCAAGAGGCCCTCAAGACCACGAATTTCGCCTCCGCCGATGTCCACAAACGCGCCATAAGGCATGAGGGTGCGCACCGTGCCGGTGACGGTGTCGCCCGCCTGCAGCGCGGCGCGGCGGGATTCAAGCTCGCCGCGAGCCTGCTCTTCGAGCACCACGCGCCGGTCGACGACCGCATCCTCGTCCGTCACGTCGAGCTTGGTGATGCGGCAGGTGATCTGCTGGCCCACCAACGCTTCCATCTCCGCCGCATCGCGCGCCCCGCTGCGGCTGGCCGGCATAAACGCGCGTATGCCGATGTCCACGGTCAATCCGCCCTTGACCACGGCCGTCACCGTGCCGGCCACGGCCAGCTTTTGCTGAAACGCCGCCTCCAGAGCCGTCCAGTCGCGCGGCTGGGCGACTTTGAAACGCGAGAGGTCGTAGTAACCCTCCTCGCTGCGCCCGGCGATCGAAACCGGAAACGTGTCGCCCGCCTTCACGCCCTCGGCGTTATCGGCGAACGCCGAGCGCGGAAGAACGCCTTCGATTTTGTAGCCGATGTCGAGAAAGACCTGCTCGGCGCTCAGCGAAACCACCGTGCCCTCAAGCTGCTTCTGCCCGGCTTCGGCGCGGTGCGTGTGCGCGCGCTCAAAGGCCGAGAGCGCGTCGGCAAAGGATTCGGCGGGTTCGGGCGATTCTTCAGGCGTGGACTGCAATTCGGAACTGATCTCGTCGGTCATGGCGCGTTGTCGATCTATTGTTTCACGATTGGACGGAGGCGAGCTTCAGCCGGGGAGTTTGGCCAATCCCACCCTGGCGGCAAAAACAAAGACCCCGCGAGGGTGGAGCACCAGGAAGCGGCGCGGCTCTTCAATCTGCGCCGCGATCACGGAATCGAATGCGGCCCTGTAGACATAATGGTGTGCGCGGCTGCGATTCGCCTGGGTTACGAGATTCTGACCTGCGATCGGGGTATGCTGCGCTGCGTGGAGGCGCTGCGCGCCGAGGGCTTCAGACTGTAGAGAATGCCTCCGCCCTGGGGGTTGGACATTCAGGTTCCCCTTGTGCCGATTGGACGGGAGCCGCACCCGCCTGGCGGGGATAATAAAAGCTGCTCTGGGATTGTTTGCCCGCTTGAGCTCGCCCGCTCGCTTGAAGCGCCGCGGCGGTGAGCCAAGAGCGGGAGCGCCCCGTTTATGAAGTCCATTCGCATCGTTCTCGCACCCACGCGCAGCCGCGCCCTGAACGTGGTTCTGGGGCTTGCGCTGGCGCTGGTCTCGCTGCTGCTGCTGATGGCGCTGGCCACTTATCACGCCACCGATCCCTCCCTGAACACGGCCACGGACCCAGGGCTGCAGCACGCCGCGCGCAACTGGATCGGGCTCTTCGGCGCGTACCTGAGCGACCTGCTGCTGCAAACCTTCGGGATGACCGCGTTTCTGCTGCCGCTGTGGCTGGGGGCGGTGGGGTGGACGTGGATGCGTTCGCGGTCCGGCGTCTCAGCCGCGCTGCGCTGGGTTGGCATTGTGCTGGCGAGCGCGTTTGTGCCGGCGGTTTTCGGGCTCATGCCGTGGCACTGGAAATGGCTGCACCTGATTCCCGTGGAGGGAGTGGTGGGGCGGCTGATGGCCGGGACGCTGGTGAGCTACCTGAATATCCAGGGCGCGTGGATCGTGGCCGGGATTCTGGCCGCCGCGGGCGTTTATTTTGCTTCGGCGATCAGCTTCTGGGCGATTCGGGACTGGGTTCTGGAGCGCTGGACGCAGTTCGCCGCCTGGCAGGAACGCCGCCGCGAACTTGAGGAGCGGCGCGCAGAAGAACGGGCGGAGCGCGAGATGCGGCGCGGCCAGCAGGCTGCGCCGGCGGCGGAGCATGGGCCGGGCCGGCTGGGGTCCTTTTTTGTGCGGCGGCGCGCGTCTGAGGGCAGCGCGGTCGACGACATTCCGGCGTTCCGTCGGAACGGAGATCTTCTGGTCGAAAACGAGATTCCGGTGGCGGCGGCGCGGAGAAGCATCTGGGAGCGGGGCGGTTTCGACACTGCCACGGCAGCGCCGGGCGCCGCCGGACCGGTTCCTGTCCCGGCACATGCGCAGCAGGCGCCTGGGCGGATGCAGACGGGGCCGGCAGCGCCGCCGATTGAAATGCGGCCCTCGGAAACACGGCCGTCTGCGCAAGCCGCGGCCGCGCCGGCTCGGGTGGCGCCGGAGACGATCGCCATCCACGAGCGCGCCGACGCGGAAGTGCGCACGGCGACGGTTGCGCCCAAGAACGTGAGCGGATTCAAGCTGCCGCCGAGCACGCTGCTCAACACGGGCGAGGGTCCGCAGACGGTGCGCGAGGAAGCGCTGCGCGCCGAGGCCAAGGTGCTTGTGGAGAAATGCGCGGAGTTCGACGTGCGCGGCCAGGTGGTGCAGATCAATCCGGGTCCGATGGTGACGACTTACGAGTTTAAACCTGAAGCCGGAGTCAAGTATTCGCGCGTGACCGGCCTGGCCGACGACCTTTGCCTGGCCATGCGCGCGGAGAGCATTCTGATCGAGCGCATGGCGGGCAAGAGCACGGTCGGGATACAGGTCCCAAACCACGAGCGCGAGACCATTCATCTGCGCGACATGATCGAGAGCGAGACCTTCGCGAAGGCCAAGTCGCGGCTGACGCTGGCCATGGGCAAGGACATCAACGGCCGCATCGTGACTGCCGATCTGGCTTCAATGCCGCACGTGCTGATCGCCGGATCGACCGGGTCGGGCAAATCGGTGGCCATCAACGCCATGATCATGAGCCTGCTCTACCGGACGACGCCAAGCCAGGTGCGGCTGATCCTGGTCGATCCCAAGCGCGTGGAACTGGGCATGTACGAAGGGATTCCACACCTGTTCACGCCGATCATCACCGACTCAAAGCTGGCGGCGAATGCGCTGCGCAATGCGGTGCGCGAGATGGAGCGGCGGCTGCGCCTGCTGGCCTCGCGCAGCGTGCGCAACATCGAGCAGTACAACAGGCTTTTCGAAGGCACGATGCCTTCGCTCTTCGACGAGGGCGAGCCGGAAGAGCCGCTGCCGTTTATCGTGATCATCATCGACGAGTTGGCCGACCTGATGATGCTCGACCGGGCCAACGTCGAGGAATCGATCACGCGCCTGGCGCAGATGGCGCGCGCGGTGGGCATCCATTTGATCCTGGCCACGCAGCGGCCCAGCGTGGACGTGATTACCGGGCTCATCAAGGCCAACATTCCCACGCGCATCAGCTTCAGGCTGGCGACGAAGGTGGACTCGCGGACGATTGTGGACACGAACGGCGCGGAGGCGCTGCTGGGGCGCGGGGACATGCTCTTTTTGCCGCCGGGAACGAGCCGGCTGATGCGGCTGCACGCGCCGTACGTGAGCGAAAAGGAGACGGCTGCGGTGGTCCAGTTCTGGAAGGATCAGGGCCAGGCCGAGTACGTAGAAGGGTTCCTGGAGTCGCCCAAGGACGAGCGCGTGGCAATGGAAGGCGCGAGCGGCGGCGAGGACGAGAACGATCCGCTTTTCGACGACGCGGTGCGGCTGGTGTTCGAGTTCGGCAAGGCTTCGACGTCTCTGTTGCAGCGGCGGCTGCGCATCGGCTATGGACGCGCGGCGCATTTGATCGATCTGATGGAACGCGACGGGCTGGTAGGGCCGGCCGACGGGCCGCGGCCGCGGGAGCTGCTCAAGGCGCCGGGATGGCTGCACGAAGTTGCCGCGAACGAGTAGGGCGTAATGCACCTCGAAATTGGCGTCGTTTTCGGTTTAAGCGGGCTTTGCGGGGCCTGAAAATGGCCTAAAATGAGCTAATAAAGCTTAACTGCGTTACTCATTGATAACTAGGCAGATTTTGTATCTATTGATTCCATGCAGCTTGCATCACGCCATGCACCATTTATGGTGCGATTTTCTGGAGGGGGTAGGGGGAGGGCGCGAATCCCGAGTTTCCCGCGTTGCCGGGCGCCTTCTGCTTTTCGTCCTGGCCGATTTTTGAGCGGCTGCTCATGTGGAAATCCTCTACTTAGAATTGTGCGCCGATCACGCGTAATTATCTGCAAAGCTGCGGAAAGAATTTTTGCTGCGGGGAGGGTCGGCTTCCAGCATTGCGCGACAGGGATGGAAAGGACGGTCGAGATCGAGAGTTTCTGGACCGGCTGGCGGCGGGAACACGGAGCACTACCCTCCCAGATTCTGAAAATCGAGACCCCCTTCGGCAGGCTCAGGGCAGGCTTTCGGCAGGCTCAGGGCGGGCTCTGGGGCACCCATGTTGGTACAGGATTGACCGGCCTGAAGCCCGGGCGAGTTACTTAGCGGTCTTGTAAATCTCGGAGCCGGCGAGAAGGTAGGCCCCGACTCCGTATACGTAACTTGACGTTTCGGAATACGCGCCGGGCGCAGCGCCGACAGGCTGAATGCATCCCAGGCGGCCGCTGGCATAGACGTGCTTGAGCATGCCCGCCCACGCTTTGTGCACCGCCGGCGAGTAGGTGGCCTTGTCGAGGATGCCTTCGTTTACGCCGTAAGCCAGCGCGTAAGTAATGAACCCGCTGCCCGATAACTCAGGCAGCGGATAGGAGGCGGCGTCAAGCAAGCCGGGACGCCACAAGCCGTCCTTGCCCTGAATCGAAATCATCTCGGCGGACATTTCTTTAAGTTGCGCGACAAACTGCGGACGCAGCGGAGAATCCTTGGGTAATTCTTGCAGAACGCGGACGATTCCGCCCATCACCCAGCCATTGCCTCGGGACCAGAAAAGCTTTTGCCCGTTCTTCTCGTGCTTATCGAGATAGGTGGCGTCGCGGGAGTAGAGGTGCACAGTGGGGTCGTAGAGGAGTTTGGTGGTCGAGTCCCACTGGCGGGCCATGAAGTCGTCGTACATTTTGTCGCCGGTGGCGGCCGACATATCGGCATAGACGGCGGGCGCCATGTAGAGCGCATCGCACCACCACCATAGCGGGATCTCGGCGTAATGGCCTTTTGCCCACCACGACTCCGGCGTTTTGTCCCAACCGGATTCGGGCGTGGCCATCTCTTCGCCGAGGCGCGCGCGCATGGGGTCCATCATCTTTGGGTCTTTGTGGATCGTGTAGAGCTCGAGGTAGGTCTGGCCGATGGCCTGGTCGTCAGCCGTCATCACGCGCGGGCCGGGCTGCCAATTGAGCTCGTCGGAGATTTTCACCACGGCGTCTTTGTACTTGTTCCCAGCCACCTGTTCCGGCACGGCCATAAGGCCCGTGTAAAGCGCGGCCCAGGTCCAGTCGTATTGCGCCTGCGCGGGCATCCGGCTGAGCTGCCAGTCAGCCACCAGCTTCATCGCTTTGGCCAGGTCGCGACGCCTGAAACTGGGCGAGAGATTGTGCGCGAGCGGTCCGGCGTCGGCGGGCGCATCGCCGGGCGTGGCGACGTGGTGGCGCTGGGCCTGGACGGCATACGGCGAAAGCGCGAAAAGTGACGCGGCAAACAGAGCCAAAAAGGCGGAGCGGTTCGTTTGAATCGCTCGCGAAGAGAACCCGAAAATCCGCATTAAAAACTCCCGATGAGGTGGAGAACTGCGCTTCACCGCGCGTTCTCGCCAGCCGGTTGATTCTAAAACATCCGCATCGGGCGACGTGCGCGAAAAATGGGACGCGCCCGACAGTTTACTTCCACGCCCCAAGCAACCGGCGGACGAGGATCAACTGGCCCACGTGGTAGGCGTTGTGATCGGCCGTCAGCAGCGTTTCGCGCAGCACGGTCTGGCCGTCGCCGTGCGAGATCTTCGCGTACAGGTCGATGGACTCGTCGGCCACCATTGCGGATATCTCTTTCAGGTCTTTGTGGAACGCGGCCACGCTATTGTCCCAGGCTTTGGCATCGGGCGGTTCCGGCGCGGCCGGCCAGTATCCGCTGGGCCAATCGGGAGATTTGTGTTTCGGATTGCGCACGAATTCGAGGATGTCCGACTGCGCGATGCGCAGGTGTTCGAGCAACTGCCAGGGCGAGTGTTCGGCGCCCGCGGGCGTTTTGCCGCGTAGGCCTGGAGAGAGGTCCGCGACCGCACCGTCGAAGGTGGCGTGAGCGTTTCCGCCCTCGAGCAGATCGATCAGCTGCTGGCGCAGGGATGCATCGTTTTTCATGGTTGCGAATTCCTCCGGGCGCGACGTTCGCACATGCAGCGCCGATGTAGAGATTCGCGGACGGGCGTAAAAGATGCCGCGGTTCTGGCAGTCACGCCGGCTCCTCATCGGTGAAGATAGACTCGATCGTGGTCCCGAAGAGCCGTGCCAGCCTGAAGGCCAGGGGCAGGCTGGGATCGAACTTTCCAGTCTCGATGGCGTTGACCGATTGGCGCGAGACTTCCAGCCGCTGGGCCAGATCGGCCTGCGACCAGTCGTGTTCCGCGCGCAGCACCTTCAGCCGGTTCTTCACTTGTACCTCCAGTGGAGAAGACGAGCGAAGATCACATGAAAAGCGCAGTAAATGGGGAAAACCATCAACAGAGGCACATGCGGAACGTGGACGAAGTCCTCCAGGAATCCCCAGACCGTTGTCGCCGCCAGCACTGCGCCCAGGCTCCAGAGCATCGACTGAACCGCGATTGAACGCAGAAACTCATCCTTTTCCTCAGCCAGGTAGAGACCGTGAGCAACCAGCATTCCAACGATGGGAATCGCGGGTAGTATCGCCAGCGTGTAGGCCAGAACTCCGGCCGGGTGGCGGTGGGTAAACTCCCAGACGGCAAGGAACAGAAACGCCATGTACACTGCCAGCGTGGCCAGGATGCGCCATGAATAGCGCCTCTGCGTGGAATTTATCGGACAGCAAATCATGGTTAGTCTCCTTTACATAACGACAACTTTACTTTACATAGTTAAGGATAAAATGTCAAGTGTTCTTGTCTTACTTGTCAATTTTTGATTCTTCAGGGAATATATAACCATGGTCTATGACCATAGATAAAGAGGTGAGGGATGGCCTCCATCGGCACCGGCGAGTTCAAAGCGAAGTGCCTGCAGTTGCTCGATGAAGTGGAAGCGACACGCGAGCCCATTGTCGTGACCAAGCGCCGGGTGCCCCAGGCCCCCGCTTTTGGGGCCTGGGAGGCTAACCCACCACTCTTGGCTCAACCTGCGGATCGCGATCACGCGAGCCAGATCAATAGGGTTCCAGCTCTCCGGCCTCATTACGGCGAGCCCGCCGAATCGTCTTATCCATCGGCTTGCTCGGATCGCGGACCACGCCTATCTTCGCCCAGGCTGCTTCGCTCGATTCGCAAACAAGATTGAACCGCTCGCTGAAGGAAAGGTCCCGGCAGTTGCGCACCTTTTCCTTGAGGTGTTCCGGCACATACCCATAAGGGAGCTTCGACTCATCCACGCTCATAATGCACCACCTCTTGCCCGCGCCCGATCCAGCTTCTCGAACAACTCCCCAACGCGGACCAGAACCGGCGTTCCCGGCGCTGCCAGCTCTCCATCCGGAACCCGCTCCAGCCCCGCCGCCGCGCCGCGATAGGCGACCCGCGCATAAGGATCGATCTCCCAGACGTGCTCGACGCCGAACTGGAGGTACTCTTCCACGGAGAGGGAGCCGTCTGCGATGGGCTCTCGAGCCATGCCAACAGTATCCTCCCAACAGAGCGCACCGTCCAATCCTCGGCCGCGCGCCCCAGATCCCGCCCTTGGGGCGGGGAAGGTTAAATCGCCGCTTCGCTCGCATCCCGCGGGTCTTTTTTGCGCCCGCGCCATTGCGAATGCCAACCGTGCATCTAAAGAGCCATGAGTGTGACCCAGGTCCGATGCGAGCTGGAAGAAGGAACATCGAACAGGCGCGGCGCCCACTGGGACGGGGAGGGCGTCAACTTCGCGCTCTTTTCCGCTAACGCTACAAAAGTAGAGCTCTGCCTCTTCTCCGAAGACGGCAAGGAAGAGCTGGAGCGCATCGCCCTTCCGGAGCATAGCAACGAAGTCTGGCATGGTTACTTGCGAGGAGCAGGTCCGGGCCAGCGGTATGGTTTTCGTGTCCACGGCCCCTACGAGCCTGAGAAGGGACACAGGTTCAATCCCAATAAGCTTCTGCTGGATCCTTACGCTTATGCTCACATCGGCGGTGTGATCTGGAATCCGGCAATCTTCGGCTACAAGATGGAATCCGGCGACGATCTCACATTCGATGAGCGCGATTCCGCCTCTTTTGTGCCTAAGTGCATTGTCGTCGATCCCGATTTCGATTTCAGCGGAGAGCGTGGACGCAAAAACATCCGCTGGGACGAGACCGTCTTTTACGAAGTTCACGTCAAGGGTTTTACCAAACGCCGCGGCGATATCGCAGAGAATCTACGCGGCACCTATCAAGGATTCGCCAGCGAGCCGGTAATCGACTATATCAAGTCGCTTGGCGTAACCTCCGTCGAGCTTCTTCCCATTCACACCTTCGTAGACGACGGCCAACTGCTGGAAAAGGGACTCGTCAATTACTGGGGCTATAACAGCATCGGGTACTTTGCGCCTGACCCGAGATATGCGGCTAACCGGCCAGATACTCTCAAGGAATTCAAGGAACTGGTCGCCCGGTATCACGAAGCGGGTCTCGAGATCGTCCTCGACGTAGTCTACAACCACACGGCCGAAGGCAACGAGAAAGGGCCGACGCTCTCCTTCAAAGGCATCGACAATGCCAACTACTACCGTCTCCTGAAAGACCAGCCGCGTTATTACATCAATGAGACCGGAACAGGAAACACGCTGAACGTCAGTCACCCGCGAGTATTGCAGATGGTGATGGATTCACTGCGCTACTGGGTAGAGGCCACCAGCGTCGATGGCTTTCGCTTCGACCTCGGCACCATTCTCGGCCGGGAGGTGGACGGGTTCGATCCGGAAGGCGGATTCATGAAGGCATGCTGTCAGGATCCTCTGCTTGGGACCGTCAAGCTGATTGCCGAGCCATGGGACTGCGGCCCAGGGGGATATCAGGTGGGCGGCTTTCCACCCGGTTGGGCGGAATGGAACGACAGATTTCGCGATACAGTTCGGGATTTCTGGCGGGGTAAAGCGCCCATCTCAGACCTGGCAAATCGAATCTCCGGGTCGGGCGACCTCTTCAATCATGCAGGCAGAAAGCCCTGGGCTTCTGTGAACCTGGTTGACGCCCACGATGGTTTCACATTAAACGACCTGGTCACCTATAACGAAAAGCACAACGAAGCCAATGGCGAGAACAATGCCGATGGCAACTCTGACAATCGCTCCTGGAATTGCGGTGTAGAAGGCCCCACGTCCGATCCGGAAATTAACGCTCTGCGTCTTCGTCAAATCAGGAATTTCCTCGCTACGCTGCTGCTCTCGCAGGGCACGCCTTTGCTCGTGGCAGGGGACGAGATGGCTCGAACCCAGCAGGGAAACAATAACGCGTACTGCCAGGACGATGAAATCTCCTGGATCGATTGGAACCTGCAGGATCGCGCTAACAACCTGGTGAGCTTCGTCCAGAATCTTACCCGGTTGCGCCGCCGGTTTCCCAGCCTCCGCCGTGGCCGGTTTTATGAAGGGGCCTATGACGAAGCGCTCGGACTTAAGGATGTTACCTGGATCAATGCCAATGGGGAGGAAATGCAGGAGGCCCAATGGACCGATTCCTCAACACTGTGTTTCGGTATGCTCATGGACGGCCGTGCCCAAAAAACCGGCATTCATCGCCCCGGCGACAATGCAACCCTGCTGCTCGCGATCAACGGATACCACGATCTCGTCCAATTCACCTTGCCTTCGAGTTACGGCGGAAAGGAATGGCGGTTGTTGGTGGACACAAATCTGGATGGGATAGAGGGTAGTAAGAGCACTCACGAAACGGGAACGCAATATGCCGTAACTGGCCGTTCCGTTTTGCTGTTTGCATTGAGATCGCAGAACGCGCAAAGCGGACATTACTGACCGAAAGGCCGGGGCCCCTGCGGCGCTCGTCGGCCCGAGACAGAGTCCGGCTTTACACGACCAGGATTAGAGCGAAACCAGGGTTCCTGTGTCCTCTTTAGTATCGTTCGGAGCCGCTGGCCGCGGAATTGTCTTCAACGGCTTAAAGCAGCCTTTAACAGCCTTAAGTAAGGCTAAAATTGCCTAAAAACGGA
>JBOGLX010000009.1:0-91569 GCA_050745765.1 Occallatibacter sp.
ATGCGGTAGGTGCCTGCGGAGTGCCAGGCCATGCGGATGAAGAGCCCGCCGTAGTGGCCGAAGTCGGCCGGCCACCAGTCCTGAGAGTCGGTCATCAGAGCATGGAGGTCGGCGATCACCGCATCCAGATCGAGGCTCTTGAACTCTTCGGCGTAGTTGAAGGACTCGCCCATGGGATTGGAGAACGAGGACCGCTGGTGGAGGATGGCGAGATTGAGCTGGTTGGGCCACCAGCCCGGGTTGCCCTTTGCCCCTGCCGTGGTTTGATTGATCCCGCCTGCGACCGGGCATTTCGATTCGATGGACATAATTTCCTCCTACGCTGCCTGCAATTAACCGACAAATTCATTTTAGAAGGTGGATTTCGATGCGGACAAACGAGCGTATCAATGTTGTCGATAGTTTTGGTGAATGGAAGCTATGGCGGTTCTCCAATTAGTGTGTGGCATTTCCGGCGTCGTACAAGGCGGCTTTTACTCGATGAAAAAGCCATTTAGCAGCCTGTGGCGAGATTTGAGATTTCAGAAAAATTGTTCCCTGAGGGGCTAAAACAGGCTGCGGAAAAACTGGAAGCTTTGAAGCAATATCTCGAAAAACTTCCTCAGCGTCCAAAGCCGCGTTGATTTTGTGGCACTTGCGGCACCCTTCGACTACGCTCAGAGTTTGTGACCTTTTTGATTTTTCGCGGATTTTTGGTCTGCAAGTCCTTTCCTTGCAAAACCGATCTTCCGCAAGTCGAATAAAGTCACAAACTCTCAGGGCAGGCTAAAAGCCGTGCCCTTTCAAACCCGGACTTCCACCACGGGCCGTTAAGCAGGGATTTTTTCCAGATCGCGGCGCGTTCTCCTTCGCCCGCCGTCAGACCTCGACGGACTGTGCCATGCCCGGAACCCTCTACTTAAGAATTGTGCGCCAAAGGGGCATAATTAACTGCAAAACGGGCGGGAAGATTTTTCCGGCGTCTTCGGGATACACCTACTCCGGAATTGCTCTCAAATTCTACTTGGCCGCGAGCTTTAATATTACCGTTGATCTGGCCGCCTGAGACCGAGACGCCAACCGAATTGACATAGTCGTGGCTGGTGACCACGCGGCTGGCGGCATTGGGCGGCTCCGCGGCGCCGCCGGAGAGCAGGATCAAGTCGGTCGCCTGCCGTCCATTCAGCGGGAGATCGACGATGCGCTGCTGATCCATCACTTCGGAGATAGACGTGTTCTGGGGATCGACCATGGCGGCATCGGCCGAAACTCGCACCTCCTGAGTGGCGACGCCGACGTGCATCGTTACCTTAACCTGAACGTTCTGGCCCACCTGCAGCACAATTCCGGTCTGGCTTTACTTGCTGAATCCGGGAGCGGTGACGACGCCCCTGAAGCAGAGCCGGCTTGACAGTGCCGCTGGAACCGCTGATTTCATCGCGTGCCGATCAGCGCTTCGCCGCCGCAGGGAGGGTGTCTGCGGGAATGTTGCCTTCAAGGTGCATGGTCCGGAATTCGCCCGGATCCGCCGCAAGGAAAACGCCGCTCCCAGCGAATATGCGGCTGTTGCGCAGAATCGCTCCTGGGCAGCGGGTGAGACGGATCACTGGCTGGCCGGCGACTGGCTTTGGAGAGGTGATATCGTCGAGTTCCAGATTGGCTGAGCCGGCGATCGTGAATGCGGGACCGCGTTGGGCGGTGATGGCGACGTCGTGCAATTCGAGATCGTCGGTGTTGGTGGCGAAGAGTCCAGTGGCGCCCGAGCCAACGATGCCCTGCAGCCAGAGAGAGCGGATCGGCATCTCCGGCAGACCTTCGATATCGGCAACGGCCTTCTTCGCCGAGCGGATGCTGATGTTGCTGATGGCGATATTGCGGAAGACGGGCGTGCGCTGCGATACGGGCTCGGGGCGGGTCTGGCCTTCGCCTCCCATGACGTAATAACTATTCACTACAATCCCGGTGCCGACATCCTCCATGGTCCAGTTATCGAAGCGGACGTCTTCCACGATGCCTCCGCGTCCGCGCCGGCTCTTGATGCGGATCCCGTTCTCGGTATCGACGGCCGCGATGTTGCTGGCGACGACGTTGCGGATGCTTCCGGAGGTTTCGCTGCCGATAACGACAGCGCCATGAGCGCGATGCACCGTGCAATTGGCAATCGCGATGTCCTCGCTGGGCAGGTTCACGCGGAGCCCATCGGCGTCTTTTCCGGATTTGACAACGATGCCGTCGTCTCCGGTGTCGATGTAGTCGTTGAAGATTCGGACGAAGCGGCTGGAATCGGCAACGATGCCGTTGGTATGCGGCCCCGGATACGAGTGGACGATGAGGTTACGGACGGTCGCGTTCTCCGAGTAGAGCAGGTGCACGATGAACATCGGGCCGCCCTCGATCCGCAGGTTCTCTATCAGCACGTTCTTTGCGCGGGTGAAGCAGATGAAGGAGGGGCGGAGTTCGGCGGCCGCTGCTCGATACTCGGCCCTGGGAACCGGCTGGTGCTCCTCGAGTTTGTCGAGAAGCTTTTGCCAGAGCGGGCCGTTGGCGTTGCCGGAAGCGTCCGGCCTGGGCGCTGGTCCGTAGGCTTTCCCCCACGCGGCATAATCGGCGGTGACCAGCGTTCCGCGGCCAGTGAGGGTGACGTTTTCGACATCGGCGCCGCCGATGAGCGGCGCCGGCACCAGCGCATCCACGCCGAGGTAACGGCCCTGAACCAAGGGTAGCGGAGCGACGGGAAATTCGATGGTGGCGCCGGCGCCGACATCGAGAGTCATGTTGCTGAACAGTTCGATTGGACCGGAGATGTACTTCCCCGCCGGCACGTAGATCGTTCCGCCGCCGGCGGCTTTTGCTGCCAGGATTGCTCTTTGAAACGCCTTAGTTGAAGACGCGGAACCGTCCCTGTGTGCCCCGTAGTCGAGGACGTTGAATGCCTCGACTCCCGAAGCAGCCGCTCGGGCATTCACGGGCGCGATAAAGAACAGAGCCAACAGTACTCCGCATAATCCCGGCGCACTGGCCGCCGATCGGCAACGTGAGTTCACATTTGTTCCTTTCACGTTTTATTCAGGACTCGCCGCGCGGGGTTTAAGACGCGTGGCTATTTGGGCTCCACGATAATAACCCACAGGTTCGTAGAACCGACGTTGTGACCGACATGCGTGGAGGCGGGGTGCCACACGATTTCGCCTGTCTTCAATGTTGAGGGCTGTCGCTGTCCATCAGGTAAAATCTCCTCCAATCTGGCGCCGGAAAGGACAATGACCACGCGCCCGTGCTGGGTGTGCCGCGGCCCGTAACTGTGCGCGGGAATCTTAATGTTGTAGACGCGTGCATAACGGTTCTCCAAAAGTATTTTGTAACTCGCCGGCAGACCCTGCATGCCCCATGTTTCCGAACTGCCGGCGTCGAGGATTGCGACGCGCACGATATGCAGCGGATGCATGCCGCTGTTGCGGATGTCCTTTGTCTCCGCTGGAACAAAAACGGCTTCTCCCCGGTGGAAGGGATCGTTCATCCCTCCCACGGAAACCCGGTCGCCCTGGAGACAGACGATCGCACTGGGCCAGCCGTCGGAGAGCGTTTGGCCCTGGCCGGGCTGGAGCGTGTCTTCTGTCACCCGGACTTGAGCGTTCTGGATGATCGGCGCGGGATACGCGGCCCACGATGCCGGAACCGTGGCCGCCAGGGCCAGTGCTGTGAAAGCGAGAATTCGTGGATAGTGCATAGGTCCTCCTGGTGAGGTGTCGAAAGCCTGTCAGCGGATAAAGCGGTTCACATAATCTTCGCCAAGGCCGATAAGCTTGTAGTGCCGTCGGGCCGCCTCGATCTTGGTGAAGAGGTCCTCATAGCCCAGCGGCCTTCCCTGCTCGTCGATGTAGGTATAACCGCGGCTGTTGTGGAACCACGTCAACATCTCCGTCACGCCTTCAGGAACAATCAGGGTATGAGTATCGCCGGGCGGCTCGTGGACGTAGGAACCCTCCTCAGCGATAGTTTTTATCGTCGATGTGGGCAAGGTTCGTGCCGTTCATCACGCCCACCGTGATGATTGCGTACGTGTACACCTCGTTGTGCGCCTCCACATGCCCGGCAATCACGCGGTCCGGTGTGGCAAGCGTCATATGGGCGTGTATTCGTCCGTTGATGATGTAGCCATTCATGCTGACCAGGTCGCAGGGTTGGGTGGGATTGTTCTCGATCGTGTCCTGGGTGGGAAGGCGCCTGTTCGAAATCTGGTGGACTTCCCAACCGCGCAGCGATCCGATGGCTGCCAGGATCACGCCGTTCTCAATGTGCTGCTCCTTGACCACGCGATTCATGCCGGCTAACAGATTCGCCCCGTTTTTAAGACGGATGATCACGATGCGGTCGAAGTGCCCAGTCAGGGCGTAGGCTTCCGGCACCGCGCTGCTGTTGGGCCTGGTGTCATCGGCAGGATTGGGTGAAGGATTGGTGATGGTGTGCCTCGTCTCCTGCGCCCACAGGGTGCCGGCCATCATGACCAGGGCTATCGCCATCTGAAATCTGCAGTGTCTCATCGTCTCCCGCTCCTTTTTAGATTCTTACCCGGAAAATGTTGAATAGAACGAGTGCAACAAATTCACGGTACAAAACGGCGATCCTTGGCTACTGGCCTTAAGAGCCCGCGGAGACAGCCTCGTTTTGTAACAGGGCATGACTTTAGTCGTGCCGCAAGAGCCTGACGAAAAGGAATCCGGCTTTAGCCGCTGAGGGAATGCAAAGGATCGAAATTAAATCCGCTCAGGGGCTAAAGCCCACCCCTTTTTGAACTCTCTTTCGGCACGACTAAAGTCGTGCCCTGTTACAAAGCTCGCGAATTTGTGATTTTTGCTACGCGCCCTTAACCGTTAAACGCCCCCAGGCGAAGGATGAGCCTTGGGCAATGCGAAAATTTCAAATCTCTTTGGCAAGGCATTAGCCCGCTCAAGATCCAGCCATCGCCTATAGCGAATTTTCCCGCCTGCGCGCGATGGCTCGTCGCACGGAGTACCATTCGAGGGCCTCAGTTGAGTGCGCGCACGATCTCGTCATTACCGCGCGGATCCTTGTCTTGGCTTGCCCAGGTTCAGCCCCTGCCTGGTCTCCTGCGTGGGCGTAGCCGCGTCGTTCAGCACGTTTCCCACCAAAAATATCTGCTTCAGCAGGCCCGGTTCGACGGAGAGAAAAACTCCGGTTCCGGGAAACGCGCGGCTGTCGCGAACGATCGTGCCGGGCGCGTCGTCGAGGCGGATCACCGGCATTCCCGGAGCTGGTTTCATCGAGCTCACGTCATCCAGTTCTAGATTGGTGGCGTGATTGACCGCAAATGCCGGTCCCGAAGCCGGGTTCAGCTGCACATCGTGCAGCTCGAGCCCGTCCGTATATTCCGCTCGCAGCCCGATCTTCCCGCTGCCCATTATGTTGCTGATGTGCAGCCCCTGGATCGGCATCTCCGGCAGCCCCGCAATATCGATCAGCACCTTTGCGCCATCGATAGTCATATTGCTCATGGCAATGTTGCGAAACACGGGCGTCTTCCGGGTGACCGGCTGTTCAGATGTGCGCTTCTCGCCCTCCATCAGGTAGTAGTTTGTCACCGTAATCCCTTCGCCCACGTTCTCCATCGTCCAGTTGTCGAAGCGCACTTCCTCCACTACCCCGCCGCGGCCGCGCCGGCTCTTGATACGCGCACCGTTCTGCGTGTCCACGGCGGTAATATTGCTGGCCACAATATTCCGCACGCTGCCCGACGTCTCACTGCCGATGGTCACCGCGCCGTGCGCATGGTGGACCGTGCAGTTGCTGATGGTCACGTCCTCGGTCGGCCGATTCACGCGCAGCCCGTCGGCGTCTTTGCCGGACTTGATGACGATGCCGTCGTCCCCCGTATCGATATAGTCGTTCGACACCCGCACGAAGCGGCTGGAATCGATCACGATGCCGTCGGTGTGTACGCCTGGATAGGTCTCGATCACCAGGTTCTCGACGGTGGCGTTTTCGCTGTAGAGCAGGTGTACCGTCCACATCGGCGAGCCGATGAAGCGCAACCCGTCGATAAGGATGTTCTTGCAGTTCATGAAGCGGACAAACGACGGCCGCAGTTCCGCCGCCACCGCTTCGTATTCTGCGTGGGAGACCGCTTTGCCCTCTTCCAGACTGTTCAACAGGTTTTCCCAGTACGGTCCGTTTGCGCTCCCCTCGCTTCCGTCGGTCGCGGGCATGCGCGGATGCAGCTTCATCCAGTCCGCATTATTGCTCATGAGAACGCCGCGGCCTTCTACCGCGACATTTTCGAGATCGTGCCCGCCGATCAGGGGAACCGGGGTGAGCGTCTCCACACCCTGCTGTCGTCCCGGTGTGAAGGGGAACTTCACCGCGGGAAACTGCACGATGGCTCCGGCGTCGAAATAGAGCGTGAGATTGCTGACCATTTCGATCGGCCCGGAGATGTAATGGCCCGCCGGCAAAAACACGGTGCCCCCGCCCGCCTTCTGCGCCGCCGCAATTGCAGCTCGAAAGGCGTCCTCGGCGTTTCCGGTGCCGTCGTTGTGTGCGCCATAATCCATGATGTTGAACACCGGTCCGCGCATCGCCTCTGGGTTTTGCGCGCGGGCGCTGCCCGGAATTACAACCATCATCAGTACCAAACTTATCCGCCGTCCAAAGTTCGTCTGCATTCCACCCTCAACTTTCGTTCTGTCATCCGCGTCTCTACCGGGAGCAACGGGTCCGGAGCCGGCGCCGCGACCTCGCACGCCGCTGATTCTTCCCGCATACGGTACTTGCCCCTCACAGGATCGCGCACCATCGGCCCGGTGACTGCCTTCCAAAAGCCCGGTGAATCGTGGAGCATAGCAGGGGTTCGCTCCCTGTCAAAGTGTGCGAATTGTCTCAATCAAGGGGTCTCCCCAAATGACTGTGCCCATTTCTGTGCCCACGCTTCTTCAAAATCGGGCACAATCTGAAGTGTACCGATAGCAATTGGCGGGAAGGAGGGAACGCGTAATCCGCACAAAGGATAGGAGATTATAGCAATCGGTAGCAGCAGGAGCGAAAGAGTCTGGGCGGTTCCCCACAGTCCGGCCCCGCCCGCTCGGTTAGAAAATTGGTAGCAAATTGGTAGCAAATAGCGCCGATTTGGCCGGTTTCTCCGGTTCTACCGGCTAATAAGTTCTTTGCCGTCAAAAAGGTGCATGTGTGAGGCCACCTTTACACGGTGGAAGTCGCAGGTTCGAATCCCGCAGCGCCCACCATGGAAATCAATAATTTAGAGGGTTTTGGAGCTCATTCGTCGCCGATAGCGCTCCTCGACGCAATTCCATTTGCCGAGTTCGTCTAATATACGTATCAGCAGGAGGCCGCAATGAGCCCGAGCGCCAACAGCCTTGCCGAGAAGCTTCAAACGCTCAGTCCGGAGCAGATCGCTACGGTGGAGGAGTTTGTAGAGTTCCTCAGCATTCGCGGACAGGATCGTGGGCTCACCCGAGCGGCCACCGCCACCAGTTCACCCGCTTTCGAGAGGGTCTGGAGCAATCCGGAAGACGAAGTGTACGATGCCTTATGACTTTGGGGACGTGGTCCCGGTGCCATTTCCCTTTACTAACCAGATTGCCTCCAAGCAGCGCCCGGCTGTGGTCGTGAGCAGCAGGGCATACAACATTGCCAGACCGGATGTAATCGTCATGGCGATTACGAGTCAACTGCATTCTATGCCCGCTTTAGGCGAGGTGTGGATTGGCGAATGGCAGCGGGCGAACCTGCTCAAACCGTCGACCATCAAGCCAGTGTTTGCGACTCTCGAAGAACGCATGGTGATCCGGCAGCTTGGCGTTCTCCAGCCTCAGGATGTGTCTGCGCTTCGGACCGCAATTAACGCCGTGCTCGGATAGAGAGCCAGCTTAACCCCTCCGAAGTGCCCGCCTTGGGAATGTATTCGCATCCGATCCAGCCCTCGTAGCCGAGCGAATCGATCAGTTCGAAGAGGTACTCGAAGCGCACTTCGCCTGTATCCGGCTCGTGGCGCTCAGGAACGCCGGCAATCTGGAAATGTCCGACACCGGTCTGCTTCGAATCGGCCAGGTATTTGCGGATCCTGACGGCCAGATCGCCTTCGGCCACCTGGCAGTGAAACAGGTCCATCAGCACCTTCAAGTTCGGCTTGCCCAACTCAGCCAGAATGGCGTGCGCTTCCTCCTGCAGATTCAGGAAAAATCCCGGAACGTTGCGCTGGGCGATGGGTTCGATGAGCACATCGGCGCCCGCCGCCGCTGCGCGATCCGCGGCCCAGGACAGATTGGCCAGAAAGGTTTCGCGCATCCGCGCGCGCTCCGCGCCCGGCTCTACAAGCCCGGCCATGGTGTGAATGCGCGGACAGTCAAGCGCCCGCGCGTAATCGAGCGCCTTCAAAAAGCCTTCGCGAAACTCCGTCTCGCGCCCCGGCAGCGCCGTGCAGCCGCGCTCGCCAGCCTTCCAGTCTCCCGGCGGCGAGTTGAACAGCACCTGCTTCAGCCCGTGCTGCCTCAGCAGTCCGGCGAGCGTCTCCGCGGGATGCTCGTAAGGGAACAGATACTCGACCGCGGTAAACCCGTCGCGCGCGGCCGCGGCAAAGCGGTCGAGGAAGCTGTGCTCCGTATACATCATGGTCAGATTGGCGGCAAAATGAGGCATTGCAATCGCTCCGAAATCGGTCAACAGGGGTCTATCGGGTCCAAATCAGCGGTAGAGCCGGTCCGATGCAAGCAGGGCGAACGCATGAACTTTAGACGAAGGGTCAACGGACCGTATTATTCCCGAATTGCGCCGCCCCTACGGGGCTGCGGAGTCATTTCTTGATTCGACCTCCCCACGCTGAAGCGCGGGGCTAACGAACACTGCGCCTACGGCGCGGAGACGGGACCGGTTTCGTAGACAAACACGTTCATGCGATTGCCGTGGCGATGCAAGGCCCGGCAGCGGCAGTCTATTTCTCGTGTGCGCTCAACTGTGCGAGCACCCGCTTCAGATCGTCCAGTTTTTGTCCGGCCTGGGCCAGCTTGCCTTGCGAGGTGAGCTGCTGATAATCGGAAAAGTCCTTGCCGGCCTGCGCAATCAGCCCGTTCACGTTAGCGGTGGAAGCGGGCGCGCCGTTCGCGGCTGTCTGCGTGCCGCCGGAAGCCGTTGGCGTGGCCTGCGCCGTCTCCGTTTCCGTCCCGCTCAGCGACGAAGGCTGCGAGCCGAACAGCGCCGCCAGCGCCGACGCGAAGTCCGGCCCGTAAGCGAGCTTATCCTGCACGGCCAGCACCACCACGCGCAACTCCGGCATGGGACTGCTGCTCGCCTGCAGGTAGATCGGTTCGGCATAGAGCAGCGCCTTGCCGCAGGGAATCACCAGCAGGTTCCCGCGGCGCACATGCGAGCCCTGCTGGTTCCACAGCGTCAACTGGCCGGACAACTGCGCGTTCTGGTCGATGCGCGCTTCCACCTGTTGCGGCCCGTCGATCAGCCGCGTCTTGGGGAAGTCGTACACGATCGCCGTTCCATAGTGCGCGCCGTCGCTGCGCGCCGCAATCCAGCCGATCATGTTGTTGCGGTTCACCGGCGTGAAAGGCAGAATCTCATCGAACTCAAGACTGCTTGTGCCCGGCAGCTTCATGAGCACAAAGTTCGGCTGCATCGGTTGCGTCACCTGCGTGCCGTCCTGGCCGAGCGAAATCTCCGTCGCCACCGTCCACATGTCCTCGCGGTTATAGAACACCTCCGGGTCGGTCATGTGGTAAAGTCCGTAGACGTCGGCCTGCAGGCTCAGGAGCGTCTCCGGATAGCGCACGTGCTTGTGCAGCCACGGGGGCATTTGCGACGCGTCCTTGAACAGCCCCGGAAAAATCCCGCGCCACGCCGCCAGGATCGGGTCCTTCCTGTCGAACACGTAGAACGTCGTGGTCCCGTTGTAGGCGTCCACCACCACCTTCACGCTGTTGCGGATGTAATTGACGCTCTGGCCGCTGGGCAGTGAGTAGTGCGTCGAGTAGGGATAGCTGTCAGACGACGTAAACGCGTCCATGATCCAGTAAAGCCGCCCGTTGTCGCCCACCACGATGTAGGGGTCGGGGTCGAAGGTTAAAAACGGCGCCAGCGCCGCCGCGCGCGCGGCCACCGTGCGCCGCATCAGCAGGCGGCTTTGGGATGTGATGTCGTTGCTGAACGGCACCTTGGTCACGTCGCCGCGGTCGAATGCGATCAGCGTCCGCCGCAGGAACCCGCCCAAAACAATGCCCCCCGAGCCTTCGTAGGTGGTGAAATTGTTGGCCTGCTCCAGCGGATAGTTGAACTCCTGCTGGTGCGTCTTGACGTAGACGTCGGTGTTGGTCAGCTCGCCGTAATAGATCTGCGGCTGCGTCACGTTGAGGTTGGGCACCGTGCTCTGCACCGGCATGTTGCTCAAATAGAGCGTGGGCAGGCCCTCGGAAGTGAACCCGTTGACCGGGTTCATGGTCACGCCATACCCGTGCGTGTAGATCAGCTTGTCGTTGATCCAGTTGCTGCTGCTGGGCGGCAGCTTGTTCAGGTTCAGCTCGCGCGCCGCCAGCATCACCTCGCGCAGTTGGCCGCCCAACTCATAGCGGTCGATGTCGATGTCGGGAAAATCGTAATAGGTACGGATCTCCTGAATCTGGCGCAGGGTGTCCTGCAGCGCGTGCCAGTCCCACAGGCGGATATTGCCGAGCGTTGGCTGATTGTCGGCCGCATCCAGTCCGTCGACGGTCGTCTCTGCCGGAAACTCCTCGCGCGTAAATTGGTCCAGCCCGAACGCAGCCCGTGTCCACTGAATGTTGTTGGCGATGTACGGCTTCTCCAACTGAAGCTGGTTGGGCTTCACGACGAAGTTGTTAACATACCAGCCGGCCGCGCCAAAAACGGCGAAGCAGGCGACGGCCGGCAGGATCGCCGCGACCAGCCAGCGTCCTCGCGGCTGCACGATGCCGCCGGCAACGGCCACCAGCGCGCCCAGCAAAAGCGCTACACCCACAAAAGCCATGCCGATAAGCGTGACGTGCGCCTGGGTGTAGTTCACGCCGTCGAAGATCTCGTGGTGGTCAAACAGCAGATCGTAGCGCCCGATCAGCTCGTTCAGCCCGAGCATGAACAGCAGGCAGCCGCCGGTGATCGCGAGGCCGCGCCAGGGCAGAGCAATGCCTCCATCGAAGCGCCGCTCCAGCACGCGCGCGCCGCCGGTGATGAGGATGAAGAGCCCGGCCAGCACGCACACCAGCACCGCCAGCGTCAGCAGCCAGCCCACGATCAAGTGCCAGGCGGGGAGCGTGAAGAGGTAAAAATCGAGAGGCTTGTGCAGGATCGGGTCGGGCGCGCGCCCGACGTGGCGGGGCGCATACCACCAGAGCGCCATAGTTGGCCACTGCGCGGCCATGGCGCCGCCGGTGGCCAGCGAGATCGCCGCCGAGACGGCGAGCACGATCCAGTGCATGACGCGCTCGACCGGGAAACTCAACGGCTGGCCTTGGATAAAGATCGTATGCGTAGCGGGCAGGTCGCTCCCATGGGCGCGCTTGAGGGCCAGAAACGATCCGAACAAAATGACAAACGTGAGGACGGCGAAGCCCAGGAAGATGCCCCACTGCATGAACTGCGTGGTCCAGAAGACCTGCTCGTAGCCAAGCGAGCGGAACCACAGCAGGTTTACCCAATAGGAGACCGCTGTCCGAAACGAAAACAGGACGATGGCAACGACGATGGCAACGAAGATCAGCAGGCGGCGGCCTCGCCGCGGCGGCCCAGGAAGCCGCACAGGCCATTCAACAGATTCGGGCAATTCTCTACCCCACTCAGGTTGTCTCTACTCGCGAAGGCACGCAAGAATTGTAACGCGCCGAGATGGGCCGGGCGCCCGCCGGCGCGGTCCCTAAATCCAAGCTCAGCCAATCCTGCGCCGTCTGGGTAAGGATGCCTTCAGAAAGCTGTTCAGCGATTCCGCGATCAGCTTGCGGCGTGCGGCCCAGAACTGTTCAGCCCGGTCCAGTGTCCAAAGCGTTCTGTCTAGCGGAATTGCCTGCGATGAAAGCACATCGCTCTTGATTCTTGCAAGGTAGACCTCGGGCCGTTCGTCGCTTATGGCCTCATTTGAATCCCGCGCAATAAAGGCAATATTTGCCAACGTATCGGCTGCCTCACGTGAATCAATTCGCGAACGCGGGAAGATGTGATGTCTGTCTAGATCACGGCGGGCAATCAGGTTTCCGCCCGTGAGTAGGTCTTTGACGCCTAGATTCTTGCAGGCAATAAACATTGCTAACAGAGCGCTCTTATCCGCTATCGAGGTCTCGAAATCGATTGCGGAAGCCCACAGGCCAGACCTACTCGCTCTTAGGTTTCGGAGTAGGCTTCCAACGGGATCGGCCGCACGGCACGCTTTCAAATCCTGGTCAATGTGCGACCCCGCCGATTTGCTATACCGGTGTCGGAGTGCAGCGGCGGCAACCCAACCCGCAATTTCCTGTGGGCGACGCTGTTTCGGCGCTACGGTTCCACAATACGCAATCAGCGGTACGAGGAGATTGCCCGACCACAAGACCGACATGTCTGCAATACCCAGTTCTGCCGCCAGCAGTGCAGTTGCCGTCTCGACTGCACGCTTTGTCTCCCGCCAGGCATTAGCAACCTGCTTTGAGTCAAGGTCATGAAGCGGGGTGTGGTTTCGACCGTCGGGGTGAGCAATAAAACCACATGCCCAAAACAATTGTGTGGCCGCAATACGCCCAAAGCCCTGAGATTTAAGCTTTCGGAGAAATGGCGCTACCTCTTGCCTGATGAAACCAGCGTGTTCCAAGGCGATCTCGGCACTTCTTAGGTCGGCGTCGTGGAGTCGCACGCCAAGAGAATTAATCCGTTTAAACGCCTCCACTGCGTCGGCGAGGTCATAGCCGACCATCTTAACTACTGGAATTGGGTATCCAAGGACAGCTTTGAGCTGTTCGAGACGCTGCTCGACTCTTTTGTCTCTCGGTTCGTCACCCAAACTTTTACGGTATTTCCGTAGCCAATCTTCATCCCATACATCTGCAACGCGAACCCAGCGAGGGTCCTTCTCCGTGGCAGCGTTAACGCGCGAAAAGCTCTCATCATCAATATTGAACGCCACGTCGATGTTGTCCTCGCCCTCCTCCGCTCTGGACAATGTAATGACGCGTTGTTGCCCGTCAATGAGCCACCCAATTGGGGTATTGCGTTCTGGCTTCGGTCTGTCGCTGCGGCGCTCGATGGGGTCCTCGGTCTCCCACACGAGCAGTGATGAGATGGGAAATCGATGGTATAAGGATTCCACGAGTTTGGCCGCGCGGTTTGCGGGCCAGATATATTCACGCTGAAACTCCGGCACCACAAGCTTTCCTTGCCGGAAATCGGCAATTACAGAATGGACAGGAATTTGCTCGTATCGCAATTCGCTCATCGGTGAAATTATCAACCCTCATGGAGCGCACATCGCATTCGCTGCTCCCTCAAATCAACTCCGTCCTCCCCGTAATCCCCAGCTCCTTCACAATCTTGCCCACGTCCTGGGAGTGGTCGCGGTGCGCGATCAGCAGCGCATCCTCTGTATCCACGATGACGAGGTTCTCGACGCCCACCAGAGCCACAAACTTCCGCGGGCTGAAGACGTAGTTGTTCGCCGCGTCGATCGCCAAGTGCCCCTCGGTCTCCGAGACGTTGCCTTCGCTGTCGCCGCGCAGGCGGCTCTCAAGCTGGTACTCGTAGAGGGAGGTCCACGATCCCAGATCGTTCCAACTGAACTCCGCCGGCAGGCAGTAGAGATTGGAGCTGTGCTCGCCTTTGGCCGAGCGCGGCTCCAGCACCGCGTAGTCCACGGAGATGTTCTCGCACTTGGGGTAAAGCGCCTGAAACACCTCTTCGAATTGCGGCGTTCCGTAGGCGGCGGCGATGGCCTCGAGCAGCGGCGCGGTCTCCGGCAGGTGCTCGCGTACGGCGTTGGCCAGCGTGCGCGCCGACCATAGAAACATCCCCGAGTTCCAGTAGTAGTTGCCCGCGGCCACAAACTCCTCGGCGCGGTTCTGGTTTGGCTTTTCGATAAACCGGCGCACGTGCAGGGCCGTATCGTCGCGCGTGTAGTCGCCGGTTTCGATGTATCCGTAACCGGTCTCGGCGCGCGAGGGCTCGATGCCCATCACCACGCTGTTTTCGCCCGCCGCGGCCACCGAGATGCCCTTTTGCAGCGCTTTGAGGAAGCGCGGCTCGTCGGCAATCACGTGGTCGGAGGGAAAGATGCCCAGTACAGCGTCGGGGTTCTGGCGCTCGATCAGAAAGGCGGCCAGCCCGCACGCCGGCGCCGTATTTCGCGCCACCGGCTCCTGCACAATCTGGCCGACAGGCAGGCCCGGCAACTGGTCGGCAATTTCCTCCGCCAGGAACTCGTTTGTAATCACCCAGGTCCTGGCCAGAGCGGCCAGGGGCTTAAGCCGCTCCACCGTCTGCTGAATCATGGAACGTTCGCCGTCCAGCGCCAGTACTTGCTTGGCGCGGGCGCGGCGCGAGCGCGGCCAAAATCTGGTTCCACTGCCCCCGGCCAGAATCACGGGGCGAAAATCGATTGGGTTCGGCATTGAAGAAACATCCTACCCGACGGAAGGCAGGTTTGCACAGAGGCGCCTGAAGTTTCTTGTTCACGCCGCCGTTCCGGCGGATTGCAAAGGGCGAACTTCACCTGCCGCGTGCTTGTCTTTGCGGTTGAAAACAAACCAAAATGCAAATTCGACGATGCAATAGGAAATTTTTGCCAACCCACCCATCGCAAAAAACGCGATGGATGGGGCACGGAGCTTCTGAGGTGAATCTGGGTCTCTGGCCGGATGATTTTGTACCTGTCGATTGTCGATCCCAGGTCCCAAAAGCGGGGACCTGGGACACCCAAGTTGGTACAAGTTCAGGCGGTCAGGAGCCTGGGGTGGGCCTGGCTAAACATGCTTAGCTCGCAAGCCGGCCGAGGAACTCAGCCATGCGCCGCGTTCCCTCGTCGATATTCTGCCTGGTCACCGGATAGGACATGCGCAGGTGCTCGCCCGTCCCGAAGGCCTCGCCGGGCACGGTCACTACATGCGCTTCGTGGAGCAGGCGCGTCGCCAGCTCGGTCGCTGTGCGCACGCCGCCTTTGCCCCCCTTCGTTTCGAGGTAGGCGGAAATGTTGGGATAAACATAGAACGCGCCCTCGGGTTTGGTGCAGGTGACGCCGGGAATTTCGGCGAGCCGCGCCAGGATGTGGTCGCGCAGGCCGATGAACTCGGCGCGAAACTCCCCCACGCACTCCTGCGAGCCGGTCAGCGCCGCGATGGCCGCCTTTTGCACGATGCTGGTGGCGTTCGAGGTCGATTGCGACTGCAGTTTGCTCAGGTTGGCTACCACGGACTTCGACGCCAGCGCGTAGCCCGCCCGCCAGCCGGTCATCGAATAGGTTTTCGAGAGCGAGCCGAGGATCACCATTTGCTCCTTGGCCCAGGTGAACGACCCCGCCGAAACCGGCTTGCCGGCGTAGTTGAGGTAGACGTAGCACTCGTCCAGAAGCAGGAAGATCCCACGTTCGTGCGCCAGGTGCACGATCCGCTCCAAATCTTCGGCCGAGACCACCGAACCCGCCGGGTTTGACGGCGAATTCAGGACGATCGCCTTGGTCCGCGGCGTGATGGCCCGCTCGATGGCGTTCGCCGTAATGCGGAAGTTCTCCGCTTCGCTGGTTTCGAGGTAGACGACCGTCCCGCCGGCGTACTGGATAATGTCCTTAAAGCTCACCCAGTAGGGAACGGGCAGAATCACCTCGTCGCCGTGGTCGACGAGAATCTGAATGGCGTTGAAGAGCGCCTGCTTGCCGCCGGTGGTGAAAATGGCTTCGTCCATGGCGTAGTCGGAGCCGAAGTCGCAGGTGTGGCGCTCGACGATGGCCTTGCGCACGTCGGGAATGCCCGGCACGACGGTGTAGCGGGTGAAGTTGGCGTCGATGGCCGCGATGGCCGCGTCCTTAATGGGTCGCGGGGTGGGGAAGTGAGGCTCGCCGGCCCCGAAATCCACCAGGTTGGCGCCCTGGGCGCGCAGTTTGGCGGCCTCGGCTGCCACTGCCATGGTGGCGGAGACCTCGATCCGGCCAATGCGGCCGGCAAAGACTTGCGCAGGAGCGGAGACTGTCATAACAGCTTCTATCTTGACAGATTTCGGCTTCGCGGCAAACCCCGTGCTTCTCCAAATTGCAAATCGGGCGCAGGGATGTGCGTCCCTTTCCTTCGGCACGCTCAGGAGAAGCTCTTCGCGCTGTCTCAGAAGCCTTGGATGGCGCCCATTAAGCGACGATAAGAATCGGGGAAGTTTTGCGGCGCATCCGGTGCAGTTTGCGGTCTGGCGGACGTTTGCTCAACGCGCATGACCACACCAGCCAAAACGCAGCCCTGCGCGCAGCGCCCGCAAGGCCCGCGAAAATTGACCGGGCGACTGACCGGGCAACTGACCGGGCGATTGACCGAAGTTGCTCTCGGCTACCAGCGCATCCTTGAAAGCAACCCGCGCCATCCCGAGGCGCTCGTCGGCATCAGCCTGGTCGCGCTCGCCAGCCGCCAGAGTGAAGCCGCGGTCGAAATGGCGGGCGCAGCCGTAGCCGCGGCCCCGGAGATGATTGCGGCCTGGGTCGCCCTGGGCCAGGCGTTGAAGGCGGCCGGCCGTATAGATGAAGCTGAATCGGCTTATGGACGCGCCATCCGCCTCGACGGCGCGGATTCGCTGGCTCGCATGGGGCTCGGGGAGCTAAAGCTGGCCGCTGGACGAGCGGAAGAAGCTGCTCGGGAGTTCGAGCGGGCGCTTATGCGCCGCCCGACGCTGATTGCGGCGCAAATGGGCCTCGGCAACGCCTTTGCATTCATGGGCCGGCACGAAGAGGCGCTGGCGCGGTACGAGCAGGTCCTGGCCATTCGTCCCCGGCTGCCCGAGGCGGAGTTCGCCGCCGGATTTGCTCTGGCGCAATTGGGCAAACCGAAAGAGGCCGAAATCCGCTACCGCCGCGCGCTGGCTACGCGTCCCGACTTTGCTGCCGCGTGGATCAACCTCGGCAGCCTGCTGCGGGAGCAGGGCCAGGATCTGTATGCCGAAGCCGCCCTCAAGCGCGCCGTTGAGCTGCGCCCTGATCTTGTTTCCGGCTGGGTCAACCTGGCCATTCTCGAGCGCGAGCGGCGCAGGCCGGACAAGACCGAAGAGTACCTGCGCAAGGCTCTTGCCCTGAACCCGAATCAGGTGGAAACGCTGGTGGCCTGGTGCCAGTTCCGCACATCCGAGCGCGACCCTGACGGCGCGCGGGAGTGGCTGCGCCGGGCTCTCGAAGTGAATCCGGACCACGACGAAGCCTGGAACATGAAGGGAATCCTGCGCCACACCGCGGGCCGGTACGAGGAGGCCATCGGCGCCTTCGACCGGGCTGAGGCATTGGGAAACCGCGCCGCCGCATCGAATCGCGGAAATTCGCTTCTGGACCTGGGCCGCATGGACGAGGCGCTGCGGGCGCACCAATGGGCCGTCGAGCGCGAGCCGTCAAGTCCCGGCGCGCAATACAATCTTGCGCTGACCCAACTGCGCCTGGGCGACTGGCGCAATGGCTGGCCGAACTACGAGTCGCGCTGGCGCTTCCGCGAAGTCCATCGCCGGCCGCGCATCTTCTCCGCGCCGCGATGGCGCGGCGAACCGCTCGAAGGCCGCTGCATCCTGCTCCACGCCGAGCAGGGCCTCGGCGACACAATCCAGTTCTGCCGGTACACGGCGATGGTCGCGGCACGCGGCGGCCGCGTCGTCTTGCAAGTCCAGGAACCAGCCCGGCGGCTGATGGAATCGCTGGCGGTTGTTCGTTCCGGTCAGGCAGAAATCGTGCTGCTCGGCGCCGAAAAGCCGGCTTTTGACGTTGAATGCCCGTTGATGAGCCTGCCCGCGGTCTTCGCAACCACCGTCGAGACCGTCCCCTGGACCGGCCCGTATCTCGCCGCCGACCCAAAGCTCGCCGCCGAGCGGCGCAATCTGTTTTCCGGCGTGCGCAGCGGCCCGCGCATCGGCCTCGCCTGGGCCGGCAATCCCCGCTACAAAGCCGACCCGCTGCGCTCCACGCGCCTCGAAACTTTTCTTCCACTTCTGCGCACCTTCGGCGCCACCTGGATCTCGCTTCAGAAAGGACCTGCGGCGGAACCGCAGCTCGCCGAATTGCCAAGCGACGTCCTCTTGTGGGACGGCTCGGGCAATGACCGCGACCTGGCCGAAACCGCTGCACTGGTGGCAACACTCGATCTGGTCATCACCACCGACACTTGCATCGCGCACCTGGCCGGAGCGATGGGGAAACCGGTCTGGATTCTGCTGCCGCACCTCTCCGACTGGCGCTGGATGCAGCAGATCGAGACCACCCCCTGGTACCCCACTGCGCGCCTCTTCCGCCAGGCGTCACCCAGCGATTGGCCCGGAGTCCTCACCCGCGTTCGAGCGGAGTTGGGAAGCCTCATGGCTCCGGGCTCGCCGCAAAATGGCGGTACAAACCACATAAACTGAGCATCTTCCGGCATTTAGACGTCTCCGTCCGGGCGCGGAGAGATTTCTTTGCGATTTTTCTTGACACAGAGTACTCTATGTTGTAGAGTACTCTCCATGGCGGAAAAGATTTTCCGCACAACTTTAATGAAGGAGACAGCCAATGATTTGCAACGTCCCCAGCCTCGCTCTTCGGCGATTTAGCTTTTTGCGGTTTCTCGGCGCCGCGCTCCTGGTCTCTTCAACCTTGGCGCTGGCGGCACAGCAACCGCCCGCGTCCGGCACGGAGGCGCAGCACGCAGCCATGGCCAAGCTGGCATTTCTTGCCGGCCGCTGGTCCGGTCCTGTCACCATCGTTCGCGGCCCCGGCGAGCCGCTCCACCTTACCCAAAGCGAAGATGTCCAGTACAAGCTCGATGGCCTGGTGCTGCTTATCGAAGGCGAGAGCCGGGCCGCCGACGGCAAGGTGTTGTTCAGCGCCTTGGCCACAGTCTCGTATGACGATGCCTCCCACGCGTACCGGTTTCGCGCCTACCACGACGGTCATTACCTGGATACGGAGCTTTCCGTTCGCGGCAAGGGCTTTTCGTGGGGATTTACGGCCGGCCCGGCGCACATCGTGAACACCATGCACCTGACCGATACGGGCGAATGGAGCGAGACTACCGAAGTGAAGTTTGGCGACCACCCGCCGGTGCGCAGCGTGGACATGCTGCTCAAGCATCAATCTTGAACCCATAGCCGTGCGCCCGCAACGCGGAAAGGCAAGACAGCGAGACCTTCCGGGGTCACGATCGAACGCACAAGGAGAACAGAAATGGAAGAGCAAACGACCGAACAGGAACTGAAGGAACGGCTGAGCCTGATTGAGAGCATGATCGCCGAGGGCCGCCGCGGAACCGAGAGATGGGGATGGACGTTTGTCCTTTGGGGCGTTGCCTATTACGTGGCCATCGCGTGGTCGGTATACGGGCGAAGCGACTGGGCCTGGCCGGTGACCATGGTGGCAGCGGCAGCGATTACCGCCATCGGGGCTTCACGCACCAGGTACGACCACCCGGGAACCCTGATCGGCAGGGCGATGGGGGCGATCTGGGCTGCAGTGGGCGTTGCGCTCTTCCTCACGCTTTTCGTACTGGCATTCACCGGCAGATTTGAGTTGCACGTCTTCATTGTCATCGTGGGCGGGATGCTGGGCGTGGCAAATTCGATTTCAGGCACCATTTTGCGCTGGAAGATGCAGGGCGCCTGCGCATTTGTCTGGTGGTCGCTGGCGGTGGCAGTCTGTTTTGTCTCGACGGATCAAGCGGTGGTTCTATTCCTGGCGGCAATCTTTCTCTGCCAGATCGTCTTCGGGGTCTACGCCATGATCTCAGAGTCGCGGAGGCGCAGCCGGCAGGGGGCAACCCATGCCTGAACTATTGGGGCCTGAACTGCCGGAGTTGAATCCCGTAATCCACGGAAAGCTGCGCCTGGCGCTGCTCTCGCTGCTCTCGGGCGTGGAGGAAGCGGAGTTTACCTGGCTTCGCGCGAGGACCGGATCGACCGACGGCAACCTGGGCGCGCAGCTCGCCAAGCTCGAAGAGGCCGGCTACGTCGCCGTCGAAAAGAAATTCGTGCAACGCAAGCCGCAAACGCTTTACCGCATGACCGAATGCGGCCGCGCCGCCCTCACTGAATACGTTCAGGCCCTCAGGCAGCTTCTCGGCGGAGCCATCGAGGCCTGACACCAAACCAGATTCCCCACGGACAAGTCTTTGTCCGTGAGGCGGAAAACCAGAATCCCAAGGAGGACAAGACGATGCTGAGAATCGGCAATGCAAGGCAGTTGCAAGGGCGCGCCATCGGCGCCATGATCATGACCGGCTTCGGAGCTCTTTGGCTGCTCCTGGCCCTTTACGCGGAGCAGACGCTGAGCGCCGCCAACGCCGCCTATGTGGCCGCCGCAGCGCTGGCGATGGCCTGCGGTGCGATGTATCTCTATCGCTTGGCCGCGCGCTGGCCGCTCACCCCGCGGAATCCCGCTCTCGGCCGCGCCTTCGGCTGGATCTTTGCGTGGGAATCGATCGCCATCTTCGCAGCATGGACCCTCCTTGGCCCCCTGCATCTCAGCGTCTACGGAATTTCGGCCACCGTCGGCATCGTCGGCCTCCACTTCATTCCGCTGGCCCGCCTCTTCCGCTACGCGCCGCATTACGTAACCGGCGCGCTCATGACCCTTTGGGCCGCGTACTCCGCCGTGCGGGTGCCCGCCGAACGGATGCAGGACGTCGCCGCGCTCGGCGCCGGCGTCATTCTCCTGGCCAGCGCGGCCTTTACGCTGGCGCTGGCGGTCTTCGCCATCAACCGCAGCCTTCGCTACACGGTCAGGTCCGAGGCTGTGTAACTTCCGCCGGGTGCGGCGCAGCCTCCAGGCTTCGCCCCACCCGCCGCATGATTCCCAAGCAAAACGCCAGGTTGCGGATCGTGTTCAACGTCCCGCAAGCGCCTATCGTCCTATTATTCAGCGCAATACGCAATCAAGTTCACCCTCTTAGGACGACAGGTTTTTTGGGGGGCGAACTTCAGGGACAAGACACCAGAGCGGTTCCCCTTTACGTATGTGCCGTTTTCGGCGTTCTTCAAGATGGCTTTTTTCGATAAGAAGCCGGACTTCAGGCGTATTCCCAGCGGCTGGCGATTCGTCGCGCTATCAGAAACAGGCCGATCGCGATGGCCAGCAGGAC
Source organism: Occallatibacter sp. (assembly GCA_050745765.1). Lineage (GTDB taxonomy): Bacteria > Acidobacteriota > Terriglobia > Terriglobales > Acidobacteriaceae > Telmatobacter. The sequence continues at coordinate 21,252 of JBOGLX010000009.1, forward strand.
GCCCAACTGCGGCCACAGCGAACTGATGGGCAGGTCGCGCCAGAAGACCTTGGTGAAGCCGTCGATAGCCCAGGCGTTGATGGTAAACAGGCCGGCTGTCTGCATGGATTGGGGCATAAGGTAGCGCGGGAACATGCTGCCGCCGATCGACGACATCACCAAAATGATGAGCGTGGAGAGAGCGCCGAGCTGCGCGCGGGTGCGGCAGATTGAGGCCAGCAGGATGCCGAAGGACGCCACGGCGACGGAGGAAAATATGCCCATAACGAGAAAGCCGGCGATGTGCAGCGGCGTAAACAGGTCGAGCTTGAAGACAGCCCAGCCCCAAAGGAACATGACCGTGAGCTGGGCGAAGGCGAGCACGGAGTTGTAAAAGAGCTTGCCGGCGAGCAGCGAGGTCATGGTCACGCGGGAGCTGAGGACGCGGTCGAGAGCGCCGCTTTCGGCTTCGTCGAGGAGCGCGCCCGCCGCGCCCGAAGCGGTGAAGAGCAGAAACATCACTCCGATGGCCGCGGCGTAAAACGAGATCATGGGGCTCTTCTTGCTTCCCCCAACCACGGTGCGCTGCTGCACTCGAACAATGCCGGCAAAGCCGCCGCCGCTCTTTGTAGCGGATTCGATCGCGTTGGGGTTGGCGGCCAGCTCCTGGCGGAATTTGGCCAGCGAATCGTTAACGCGCTTGCGCTGATCGGGCGTGAGGTCGCCGAGATACTTCTCTGTGTAATGAAAGCCCTGGGTGGCCATCACCAGGGGCATGGCGGTCATAGCGGTCTTTTGCAGCAGGCCATTCACAACTTGCGGCGCAATAGAGTCGCTTGCGTCGCTGAGCATCTGGATGGGCGTGCCTTCGGCGTTGGGACCGAAGGAAACCGGATGCGCACCATAGCCCTTGGGAACGATAAGGGCGATGGGCGCGTCGCCATTTTTCACGGCGGCTTCCGCCGTGGCGGCCGTGTAGTCCGCGGGCGTGGCTCCCTTGGTTTCGGACTTGGGATGCGTCATCACGGTCAGCGAGCCTTCGCGCTCAAGCGCCTTCACCAGCAGCTTGGAGTTCTGGCTCTGGTCCTGGTCGACGAGGACTACGGTGACTTTGGGGGTGGTGTCGCGCTGGCCGCCAAAGATGACGGCGAAGATGGAGAAGAAGGCTACGGGGAGCACGAAACTCAAGGCGAGCGACGCGCGGTCGCGGCGCAGGGCGGTGACGGCGGTGCGGGCAATGGAGAAAATCAATCGCGTAGCTCCCTTCCGGTGAGGTGAAGAAAGACGGATTCGAGGTTGGGCCGGCGCAAGGAGAGATCGACCAGCGCCAGGCCGGCGGCGGACGCGGAGTCGAGCAGCGCGGCGACCTCCCTGGGGTGCTCGATGGAGAACTCGGCTGTAGAGTCGGTGAGGCGGCCATCGTGAGCGGCAGTCCAGGCGGCGAGGGCTTCGGGCGAACCGTCGAAACGGGCAACCACCTGGCTGCGCGAGCCGAACGAGGCGCGCACCAGAGTCTCTGCGGTGTCGAGGGCGATAATGCGGCCGTGATCCACGATGGCGATGCGGTTGCAGAGCCGCTCGGCCTCCTCCATGTAGTGCGTGGTGTAGATGATGGTTGTGCCTTCGGCGCGCAGGGCCTCGATCATCTCGAAGATGCGGTTGCGCGACTGGGGGTCGACGCCGGCCGTGGGCTCGTCCATGAGCACGAGGCGGGGATTGTTGATCAGCCCGGTGGCCATGTTGAGCCGGCGCTTCATGCCGCCGGAAAGATTGCGGGTCAGCTCCGCGGAACGGTCTTCGAGCGCCGCCCAGCGCAGGCAGCGGACAACGGCTTCATGGAGGGTTTTGCCGGAGAGGCCGTAGTAGCTGCCGAAGGCGCGCAAATTTTCAGCCGCGGTGAGGCGCGGGTAGAGAGCGAGCTCCTGGGGAACCCATCCCAGCGCAGTGCGCGCGGCAGCCGATGCAGCCGGCGCTCCAAAGACGGCCACCTGGCCGGAGTCGGGAATCACCCGGCCCACGATGCTGCGGATCAGCGTGCTTTTTCCGGCGCCGTTGGGACCGAGCAGGCCGAAACATTCGCCGGGGCGAAGCTCAAGCGAGATGCCGTCGACGGCCGTAACCTGGCCGAAGCGCTTGACGAGATTGGCGGCCTCAAGCGGCGGGGATGACATTTGCAAGCTCCTGGCTGGGCACGGGGAAATGCTAGGGCGTCTGCCTGGGGATACGTGAAACAAGTGGATTAGGTTCCGCTCGTCCTACCACTCGTCTTTACCCGGCCGCAGCATTAAGTCGCGGATGGCTTCGCGGGGGTCCTTGCCCTCATTGAGAATCAGCTCCATCTGCTCGGAAATGGGCATTTCGATGCCGTGCTTGCGGGCCAGGCCGAGGGCGGCGCGCGTGGTGTGGACGCCTTCGGCGACGTGGCCGCCAAGCGAGCGAAGGATCTCGGGCAGTTTGCGGCCCTGGCCGAGCGCTTGCCCCACCGTCCGGTTGCGGCTGAGCGAGCCCGTGCAGGTCAGTACCAGGTCGCCTGCGCCGCTCAAGCCGGCGAGGGTTTCGCGCCGTGCGCCGCAGGCCACAGCCAGGCGCGTGATCTCGGCAATGCCTCGGGTGATGAGCGCTGCGGCAGGATTATAACCGAGCCCCGCGCCGGCCACGATTCCGGCAGCAATCGCAATCACATTTTTGAGCGCGCCTCCAAGCTCGACGCCGATTACATCCGAGCTGGTGTAGAGGCGGAGGGTTTCCGACGAGAACTCCTGCTGGATGCGGGCTGCCACGTCGGGATCGGAGAACGCGGCCGTGAGCGCGGTGGGCTGGCGCTGCGCCACTTCATGCGCGAAGCTTGGGCCCGAGACGGCGCCCACCGGCAGCACCAGGCCCCGCGGCTCCAGAACTGCGGAGATGACCTCGGTCATGCGCATGAGGGTGCGGTTCTCCACGCCCTTGCTGGCGCTCACTACGATCTGTCCGGCGTGCATGTGCGGGGCGACGCGGGCGAGCGTGGAGCGAAGAAACTCGGAGGGTATGACGGAGACAACAATCTCGGCGTCGGCCACCGCGGCTTCGTCGGCGGCGATGGAGATTTCGTCAGGGAGGGGAAAGCCGGGCAGAAAGAGGACGTTTTCTTGAGCGGCGGCGATCTTATCGGCCTCCTCGCGGCTGTGCGACCAGAGGGCGACCCGATGGCCGCCGCGGCGGTGCAGCGAGAGTGCGATGGCCGTGCCCCAGGCGCCGTTGCCGAGAACGATGATGCGGCTCATGCGTGTCTGGCCCCTGACCTTTGTCCGGCTCCAAATTGGGTTTCCGTTCCCGCAATCAGCCGACGGATGTTCTGGTGGTGCTTGAGAATGATGAGCAGAGCCACGATGAACTGCACGGCGAGGAAAAAGGCTGGCGTGTCGCCGTGGACGAGGAAGCGCGCGAACACGGGAAAGCTGCCCGCTCCAAGAATGGACGCCAGCGAAACAAAGCGGCTGACCAGCAGCACGAGGAAGAAGACGCCGATGGCGGCCAGCGCTGCCCAGGGCGCGGCGACCAGGAAGACTCCGAAGCCGGTGGCCACGCCTTTGCCGCCGCGAAAACGCAGCCAGAGGGGAAACATGTGGCCGAGCACGGCGCAGAGGGCGGCCACGGCCTGCACGTTGCGCGACGGCGCGGACGGCATAAATGCCGCCGCGGCGAGAGCGCCGAGCCAGACGGCGGCGCAGCCTTTAAGCATATCGATGAAAAACGTGGCCGCGCCCAGGCCCTTGCCGCCGGAGCGCAGAACATTGGTGGCGCCGATGTTGCCGCTGCCGATGGAGCGGATGTCCTGATGGCGGAAGATGCGCACCAGCAGGTATCCGGTGGGGATGGACCCGAGCAGATAGGCGCCGGCTGCTATAAGAACACCTGCAAAGAGCATGACGAAACCGAGTTTAGCAGGCGCAGGCGGCTATCCGGTTCTTCACGCAACTCGCCGCCTCAGCCATCTCTGCCGCGCACCCGACTTTTCATCTTCAATTCGTTCCCTCGTAACGCAACTCCGGCTTGGCGCACTAAGAATCCCGTTGGTTTTCAAGAGCCGGAAATCAATTCTTGGGAAGTTTATCCACCCCGCGTCCTGGATTGCTCGCATTTACTAGCTCCGGAGTAGGCAATGCGGAAAGCATCATCTTCTGCTCTTCGGTGTCGATCCTCCGGCTGCGCGTGAACGGTTCGAGCTGGATTGAGCCGCCCGAATGGAGGGCGTTAATGATGCCTTCGAGCACGCGCACGTCGGCAAAACCCTCCTCGCCGTTCGGCTCCGGCTGTCTGTCGTACAGGATGCAGTCGGAGAAGTACGCCATCTCGCCGCCAAAGTGGTCGGTGTTTTGGAAGGCGTGCGTCTTCTTCTTCGCGCCGATGGCGACTGTTTGCTCGATGGGCTTGCCGAAGGTGTAGCTGGGGTCGAGACGCACGCTCCCTCCTGACCCGACGGCGATAAAAGAATTTTCCGGATTGCCAAAATAAGAGAGGTTAAATTGCGCCAGGCGCTCGCCGGGGAAACGCAGCGTCACGGCGACGGTGTCGAAGAAGTCCCGGTCGAAGCCGCTGGCGGGATGCTTTGTGCCCACGGCGGAGACCACTTCGGTGGGCTCATCGCCGAAGATATAGCGCGCGGCATTCACCGGGTAGGGCCCCATGTCGAGCACCGGCCCGCCATACTCGCCGGAGTGCGCGCGATGATTGGCCGGGTCGACAAGCTGCGTGAATGTGGATGCGAACAGATGAACGTCGCCGAGGTCGCCGGAGCGCACCAGCTTAATCGTTTCCAGCGTGCCGGGCTCGAAGTGCAGCCGGTAAGCCACCATCAACTTCGCCGTAGACGTGCTCTGTGCCGCGAGGATGGCGTTGCACTTCTTGGTTGAGACTTCGAGCGGCTTCTCCGCCAGCACATGCACGCCGGCCTGCAGCGCGGGCTCGATAAACTCGGCATGGCGCCAGTTGGGCGTGGAGAGATAAATTGCGTCGAAGGTCCCGGATTCAAGCGCCTGGGGAAACTGGTCGTAGGAGTAAACGGCATCCACGCCATACTTCTTTGACAACTCGCTGGCCTTTTCGGGATCGGAGGTCACGAGTGCGGCGATCTCCGAATTTCCCGTATGATGCACGCCGGGCATCATGTCTTCCTGCGCGATGTCTCCGAGCCCTACGATTGCGTAACGCACTTTGCACACAGGCTTCAATCCGATTCGATTATCGAGTGTCATTGTCTGCTCCTCTGCCGGGTATTTTTTCGGACGGCCTCAGGGGTAGGATGCGCCGTGCGGAAGATGGGATAGTCGGGCGGTCGATGGGTGAGATCGAGAAAAGCGCGTGTATTCGTCTCATCGAGTTCTGGTTTTGACCTGAGCCGCCCGTCAGCATGGGCGGATTGAAAACAAAAACATCGAACCTCCCGGCGCATGAACAACCTGTGGCTTAAGCAGCGCATCTTGGCTGTTGGCGTTTAGGACCTGAACGGAATTGCGAGTAGTACAGACGAGGAGTACAGAATGGAGAAATTCGGCCGCTTTTTGCTTGCCGCAGCATTGACGATCCCGCTTTTGACCACCGGTTGTGCTGCGCACCTGCGGGTGAATGCGTGGGGCCCCGGCGAGGCGCCGTATTACGCCCGGTGGGAGCACGACACGCATCGGAACCACGAGGATTGGAATCAGCGCGACAGAGCCGATCAGAGGGCGTACTGGAGATGGCGGCATCAGCAGCACTGATCGATCGCTAAGCCGGGCAAGCCGGGCGGGCATGGGAGTGAGGATGCGCCCGCTCGAATGCGGGAGTCTGGTTTGAAAGTCGCACGATCCGAGGTCCCAAAAGCGGGACCCTTCGACAGGCTCAGGGCAGGCTCTGGGGCACCCAGCACCCAGATTTGTTATTGGGGACCTGGGCCACCCGTCCTTCCGTCACTGGGGCTTCATCGAGGCACCCTCGCACACCCCGTAATCCTTGGCCAGCTTTTCAACCAGGAAAGTCGGATTGCCGGAACTGCCTTTCGGGGCTTTCTTGTGCTTGCCGCTGACGCGGACGCGATCGCCGGGCTTCACGTCCGCCGTCATGCCCAGCAAGTGGAAGTTCTTTTGATCGCCCTCATTGCGAAGTTCAAGGCCATTTGCGCCGGACGCTGCGCATCCCCTGATGGAATGCGAATGATTGAAGGCGAAATAGAGCCCAACGCCGATCGCCGCTCCGCTGGCTGCGATTCCGGCAACGATCCATCCGACCTGGGTACTGGTGGGAATACTCGCCTCGGCTTTCGGGGGCAGCGGGCAAAGGCAGAGCACGGAAATCGCCGCCCAGCGTAGAGTTCTTTGCGTCATTGAAACCTCCTTCTCCGGCGAACCGATCGCCTGGGAACCGTCAGTTGGGTCTATCGGGAAACATGAATCCGGGTACGGGGCCCTGGGAGCTTCACGCATCGAAAATGCGAACGTTGAATGAGAGGAACCAAGCGGGAAGACATTGGTTTCTCTGGTGGGGAGCTGTGCGTTAAATCTCTCAGAGCCCGACCGTTTTGTCAATCCGGCGACCTTTGGGTGATCCCAGGTCCCAAAGGCGGGAGCTGGGGCACCCAGATTTGTTATTCGGGACTTGGGCCGCCTGCCCGAAATCTCCGTCCTATTCCGGCTTAGTCAGGCAGTTCGGGTCATCCGTCCTGTGAACGCCGCGGGTGGACTGAGTGTGTCGTACACTGAATTTTTATCTGGCGGCGGCCGAGTGGGAGTTTGTGTTTACGGGGGCATCCTTACCCACCGATTCGTTTCCGTCTCGTTGTCCATCTCGTGGTTGTCTATCTCATGATGAGGAGATTTGCATGGCGCGCTTGTCCCTGTTTGGTGTTGCATCGTGGAGAGTATTGGCGGTTTTGCTGCTGGCGGGTGTAGTGAATGCAGAGGGGCAGGCGTCGCGAGTGCAGCACGCGCCGTCGCGGTTCACCGAGCCGGCTCCGATGGCGTTTGACGACCATACGGGATTCGAGCAGATCTTCGATGGCAAGAGCCTTGCGGATTGGGAGGGGGATCCGAGCGTGTGGCGGGTGGAAGATGGGGCAATCGTTGGGGAATCGACCAAGGAGGACCCGGTGACGAACACGTATATCTGGCGGAAGGGGCTGGTGATTAAGGACTTCGATCTGCGACTGGAGATCGAGTGCGAGATTGGTGGAGGGAGTGGGATCCAGTACCGGAGCCAGACGGGGCTGCCATGGCTGCGGCCGCTGCATCCGGGAGAGAAGCCGCACAACCTGGATTGGATGATGACCGGGCCGCAGGCCGATATATGGTACCCGGTGAGTCCGCAGGCGGCGGATTATACGGGGCAGTTCTATTCGGAGAATACGCCGCTGGGGATTCTGGCGTGGCGGGGCGAGATGGTGGAGATGGGGCCGAAGATGCCGAAGACGCTGGTGGGAACGCTGGGGGATCGGGAGGCGCTTGGTGGGTACGTGAAGATCAACGGCTGGAACCAGTATGAAATCATCGCGCGCGGCGGCGTGATGATGCATATTGTGAATGGGCACGTGATGGCGGTGCTGATCGATGACGACCCGGCGTCGTCGAATAATCAGGCGGGAAAAATTGGGATTGAGCTCGAGAGCACGCCGGCGAAGGTGTCGGTGCGGGATGTTTGGATTAAGCGGTTGCCTTGAAGTTGGCGCAAAGTGCGCACCGGTGGGCGGGCCGCGCGGATCAAACAAACGCAAGCCGTTTTGGCTCACGCGGCGCGCACGGTTACCCGGACCTCGACCCTGGACCCCAATCGATTGAGGACGGAAACCAGGCGGTCGAGGGTGAAGCGGCTCAAGTCGGCGTTGCGGATGCGGGAGAAGTCGGCGGCGGCGATGCCGGTCTGGGCGTGGGCGGCGCGGACGGTGAGGGCCTTGCGGTTGAGCATCTTGATAATTTCGGCGGCGAGGATGGCCTTCAACTGCTCGACGTCGGGGCTCGCGTGACCGAAGTCGCGGAAGACGTTGCCGCTGCCGCGGACAAGTTCGATCTTTTCGGTTTTCATCCGAGGGTCTCCTTCAGAAGCGGAATCCAAAGAGTCCCCCGTCTTCCCTCGCGTCTGTCAGTACGACAGGAAGCACATATTCGTTCAAATCGAAGCCGTCGATTTTTTCCTTGAACGCGTCGTCCTCATTCATTGTAACGATGTATTGAAAACCAAGAGTCGCGGCGGCCTCGGCACTGACCCTCAAGGCGCTGATCACCTGACGACCGTCCACTCCATCGAAAAGATGGCTATCGTGAACAAGAAATCCGGTGCCAATTCTCCGGGATGCGCAGATATGCATGAGCATCATATCAAAGCAGAATATCTGCATGTTCTTGATGCCTTTGCTGCTTGAGCCTTGCATGGGAAACTGAAACGACGGCCCGTTGGCTGTCTCATCAACGGTCATGCTTCCGGCCGATTCATAAAGGCGTTTTGAAGTTTCTTCGAATGCGAGAATGGCCTCCGACAGGAGGCCATTCTGCTCAGAGAAGTCGCGGCGCAGACGAAGTGTGAGGCGGTTCCTTTCGATTTCCAGTTCGTTTTTGGCTCCTTCCAATTGTTCCGCGGCTTCAAACCGCTGGCGCAGCGACTCGACCTCAGCCGCCATGCGCGCAGCTTCTTCTTGCAACCTGGAAAATTGATCCAGGGCGCCGTGACTCTGGAGGATGCCCATAACGGCACCGCGTCGTTCGTCCAGCCGTTGATTCCCCTGTTCTCTCAAGTTGACCCTCTGTCGGGCCCCTTCTAGTTCTCCTGCAAGATAGTCGCGCCGATTCTGAATGATAGATTCATGAAAGCTTTGCACTTCTCCGTAGCGCCTTACGGCCATGCCGGGTAAAGCCACTCCGGCTTCCGCGTAGATACGTTCCAGATCGGAAAGCGGTGGCGGTGCCTCCGCTTTAAGGGCGCGCTCGAGGTCTCGAATTGCTGCCGCGTCGATCACGTTGGCGTTGGCGTTCTTACTTAACTTCTGGGCTATCTGGTCAGCTTCCGCCTCTAACTCCCTGTATTGGGCGAGGATCCGGAAGGAGGAGAGTTGAGCCTGTAATTTCTGCAGCCCGGATTCTGCCACCGTGAGCTGAGTGCGCAAGTCTGCTGCCTTGCCAATGATATTTCCAAAGGCTCCTGCGCCTGCCGCTTTCTTTAATCCAGTTAGTGTCTTCTCTCGGTCCCGTACCAGTTGCCAATCGCCGGCGATTTTCCAATCTAATCCGAGCAGGAAAAGCAGAGCTACCTGATAGTCGCCCGCCTGCTGCATAGAAGCCTGCTTCTCAGGTGTCGTAAACGCTCCGCTGAGTTGACGTCGCACGAAATAAGCGAAAAGGGACCGAAAGGTTGGCGTTCGGCCTTCAAGTTGCTGAAATCCAGCCAGTCCGAACATCTTTTCCCCTAGCTCATGTACCCACTCTGTATTGGATACAACTCGGTCACCGCCAAAAAACTCCCCAGTCCTGATGTGGATGCGTGATTTGTGCTTCGCCGACCGCTGGACCAGCAGTTGCTCCCCGCCAAGATCGAAATCCATGCAGAACGTCTCGTCTTCGATGGTGTCGGAGCGAAATAGAGAATCCTTTCCGGCGTCGGACCCGGTCAAGAAATGGATGATCTCGATCAGGCTAGTTTTACCGGCCCGATTTCGCGTTTGCTTATCTGTCGCCCCTACCTCCTTCTTGGCGATTAAGACATTTAGTCCGGGACTAAAATCTAATGCTTTAAACGAAGCTAGGCTGCTCGATATCCGATGAATCATATATTTCTCCTACGCAGCAGTCCGCTTTGATATTCGATGGCACTTATGAGGAAGAGTAAGTCGAGAGCCAGCACAAACTCATCGTAGTTCATGGCCGTGAAATCGGGCCCGCTCGGTGCAAGAGAGAGTATCTCCTCCCAAAGCGCCGAAGCGGTTTTTGGCTGGGGTAAGAGGGGCAATATCCTTGCACCGACAGAGAGCAGAGCGCGGTTCTGCGAGATGTGCTTGGATGGGAGGATCATATTGTGTCTCGCCGTGGTTCCTCAAATATGTCGCAGCGTTCGAAGTAATATGCGATCACAGTTAGAACAGCCAACTCGTGCTCAGGTGTGCCGCGCTGATCGCCGCCAGCCCAAGATTGAATCTCTTGATAAATGACGTTGGGAGGGTGCGTTTTGCGCAGGGCAACGTATTTATCCTTGAAAGTCTTTGCAAGGCGCTCGCCAAGCGTCCCATCGTACCATTTGTCGAAGAAATCCTGGACCAACGAGGCCTTCACCATCCCCTGTTTCAGCAAGGTTGAGACAGCCTCGGACAATGCGTTTGCCTCGATCTTCCGCGCTGGTACATCCTTAACGGGTGTTAGTTCAGTGGTAGCATCACCCGCTATCCTTTCAAGCACAATTTGGAGGTCCTTCAGCCCAAGCTTGGCCTTTGTCTCTTCCGTCGGTGCTAACCCGAACCAAGATTGTTTATCTTCGTCGGATAGCCTACGGAAGATTTCGCGGAGCTCCACCATGCACCACGGTCCTAACTCGATACCCGTGTTGGCGTTCTCGAATTCGAGCAGCAGTTTCTGCACGTGAGGTGGCAGTCCATCGATAGCGTTGTGAACGAATGTCCATTTATCAAACAGCTTTCCCCAGTGTTCTTTGGCCCCTTCAAAGTCATCGGTGATTTTTCTAATAGCTTTTGATGCCTCCATCTCGTTCGGCGCGTAGACCTGGAAAAGGCGCCGTTCGGATTTGAGGAAGCCATCGTTTTTCTTGTCGCCCACCTTTCCCCATGGTCTGCATGGCATGAAGTCCGCCTTGTACGCCATCGACATCAGCTTCTCAAAAAGAGTCTGGAACGCGTCTGCTTTGCTAGTCAGGAACTCGTTTTCGAATTTCAGCTCATAGTATGCCTGTTCGAGGTTCATGCCGAGATCGCCCTTACTCGTTGTGCTATTTTGGCCGGGCAGCTCTCCAGGCGCGTTTGCTCGCTTCGGTGCTGGGGCCTGTTTGCGGGTTACGACATTGATCATAATAGTCCGAGCGGGGGCGGGGTGCGAGACATTCTTCAGCCGCTCGCCTCAATTCGGTGAACAAGTTGGACGTATTCGCAGCCGCTGATCGGTGCTCGGCCGACGCGAAGTCTATTAACTTGCGTGTTTTCCGCATATTGATACTGTTTCCGCAACTTCAAGACGACCCACGGCAGCTCGCTTACGATTAAAATTAGTCCAGCCATGTCCGAATTCACACACCTGCATTTGCACACCGAGTACTCGCTGCTGGATGGCGCTTGCGACGTTTACAAGCTCGTCGATCGCGTGGCGGCGCTGGGGCAGAAATCTGTCGCTATGACGGATCACGGGAATATTTATGGGGCCGTACACTTCTTCAACGCGGCAAAGGCCAAGGGCGTAAAGCCGATCCTGGGGTGCGAGCTTTATGTGTGCAAGAACGAGGACCATCGCGCGCCGGCGCAGGGGGACGACTATAACCACCTGCTGGTGCTCGCCCAGGATGAGGAGGGGTACAGGAACCTGATCCGGCTGACTTCGGAGGCGTCGCTGCACGGGTTCTACCGCAAACCGCGCGTGAGCAAGAAGTATCTGGCCGAACATGCGAAGGGGCTGATCGGGTTTTCGGGCTGCCTGAGCGGGGAGCTTTGCGAGGAGCTGCTGGCCGGGCGCTACGAGAAGGGCAAAGCCGCGGCTGCGCAGTACCAGGACATCTTTGGGCGGGGAAATTTTTATCTCGAGATTCAGGACCAGGGACTCGAACAGGAGCGGAAGATTCAGGCGGATTTGTTTCGCCTGGAAAAGGAGCTGGAGATTCCGCTGGTGCTGACCAACGATTCGCATTATCTGTGCGGCGAGGACTCGCACGCGCACGACGTGATGCTGTGCGTGCAGACGGGCGCGAAGATTCACGACGCCGACCGGATGCGGTTTGACAGCGACCAGTTTTTTGTCAAAAGCGCCGACGAGATGGCGCGGCTGTTTCCGGATGCGCCAGGGGTGATGGCGCGGACCATGGAGATTGCCGAGCGGTGCAACTTCAAGCTGCATCCGGTCGAAAATCCGTTTCCAGAGTTTGCGGTGCCGGAGGGGCACACTGCGGACAGCTACTTTGAACAGGTTTGCCGGGAGGGGTTCAGGAAGCGGCTGGATACCTCGATCCGCAACCTGGAAGCGCGCGGCGTGCTGCGCGCGCCGCGGCAGGAGTACGAAACGCGCCTGGAACACGAGATCGCCATCGTCAAGCAGATGAAGTACGCGGGGTACTTCCTGATTGTGTGGGACTTTATCAAGTATGCGCGGGACCATGGGATTCCCGTAGGTCCAGGGCGCGGATCGGCGGCGGGGTCGCTGGTGGCGTACTCGATGGAGATCACCAACATTGATCCGCTGCAGAATGTGCTCTTGTTCGAGCGGTTCCTGAACCCGGAGCGGGTGTCGATGCCGGACATCGACGTGGACTTCTGCATGAACCGCCGCGGCGAAGTTATCGATTACGTGACGCGGAAGTACGGGCGCGAGCAGGTGGCGCAGATTATTACGTTCAATACCATGGCGGCCAAGGCGGCGATCAAGGACTGCGGGCGCGCCATGGATATGCCCTATGGGGACGTGGACCGGATTGCGAAGCTGGTTCCGGCGACGATCGGGGTGACGATCGACGAGGCGCTGCGGGACTCGCCGGATTTGCGGAAGGCCTATGACGGCGATGCGCAGATTAAGGAACTGATCGACACGGCGAAGAAGCTCGAGGGCCTGGTGCGCGGGCAGGGTGTACACGCGGCGGGGGTGGTGATTGCGCCGCGTCCGCTCACCGAACTGGTGCCCCTGGCGCGCACCAAGAATGACGAAATTGTGACGGCCTACGATATGAAAGCCGTCGAAAAGATGGGTCTCTTAAAGATGGACTTTCTGGGGCTCACGACGCTGACGATTATTACCGATTGCTTGAAGCTCATCGAGCAGAGCCGGGGCGAAGCATTGGACATTGAAACGATCCCGATGAACGACGAGGAGACGTTCAAGAAGGTGTTTCATCCGGCGCTGACATCGGGGGTGTTCCAGTTTGAGTCAGGCGGGATGAGGGATGTGCTCAGGCGGTATAAGCCGGACCGGGTGGAGGATCTGACGGCTCTGAACGCGCTCTATCGGCCGGGGCCGATGGACATGATCGACGACTTTATCGACCGCAAGTTGGGACGGCGGAAGGTCGAATACATGCTGCCGGAGCTTGAGCCGCTGTTGAAAGAGACGCTGGGGGTGATGGTCTACCAGGAACAGGTGATGCAGATTGCGAACGTGGTGGCGAGCTACTCGCTGGGCGAGGCGGACCTGCTGCGCAGAGCGATGGGCAAGAAAGACCCGGCGGAGATGGCGAAGCAGCGGGACCGGTTTCTGGACGGAGCGGCGGCGCTCGGGCACCCGAAGGCGATTGCCGCGCAACTGTTCGAGTACATGGAGAAGTTTGCGGGGTACGGATTCAACAAATCGCACTCGGCGGCGTATGCGCTGGTGGCTTACCAGACGGCTTATTTGAAGACGCATTATCCGGTGGAGTTTATGGCGGCGCTGCTGACTTCGGAGACATCGAAGCCGGAGTCTGTGGTCAAGTACATCGGCGAGTGCAGGGAGATGGGGATTCGCGTGGAGCCGCCAGACGTGCAGGTTTCGGGGGCGCAGTTTACGCCGGTGCAATCTGCTGAAGGCGGGACGGATGACGGAGGGGCGATTCGATTCGGGCTGGCGGCGGTGAAGAACGTGGGCGGCAATGCAATCGAGTCGATTTTGAAGGCGCGGGCCGGACTGGCGGGCAACGAGATGGGCGGGGGGGGTGGCGGGCGGTTCACGAGCTTCTGGGAGTTTTGCGAGAAGGTGGATTTGCGGGTGATGAACTCGCGGGTGATTCAGTCGCTGATCAAGGCGGGGGGGCTCGATTCGCTGGGGACGCGAGGGCAGTTGTGGGCCGCAGTGGATAAGGCAATGGAGCGCGCGCAGAAGACGCAGAAGGACGCGGCGCAGGGGCAGACGGGGTTGTTCGGGCTGTTCGACGAGGGGCCGGCGAAAGTGCGCGGCGGGGACGATCTTCCGCGCGTGGCCGATTGGGAAGAGAGCGAGCGGCTGGCGAACGAGAAAGAAGTGCTGGGATTCTTTGTGTCGGGGCATCCGCTGGATAAGTACGCGGAGAAGATACACAATTTGACCGGCGTGATTACGACGGCCGAGGCGCTGGAGCGCAAGCCTCCGGAACGGCGGCGCGGGCAGGCGGATCCGGCGGACGAGATACAGGTGGCGGGGATGATGCACGGGCTGCGGGTGCAGAAGAGCCGGCGGGATCAGAAGCTGTATGCGCAGGCTTTGCTCGAGGATGCGACGGGGAAGATCGAGTTGATCTGCTTTTCGCGGGACTACGAACGGCTGGCGGCGCAGTTGAAGATCGAGGCGCCGGTGCTGGTGCGCGGCGTGCTGATGGGCGACGAGGACGCGGCGTCGAAGATCGCGGTGAGCCAGGTGCAGGCGCTCGAAGATGTGCAGGTGAAGCTGCCGGCGGCGGTGCGCATCCGCATCAATCTTGACCGGGCGACCAACGAGATGCTGGCGCAATTGAAGAGCGCCGCGGACGCCGCGCCAGGGCCGGGCAAGGTGATGCTGAGCATGGAAAAAAAAGGCGAGTGGTCGGCGATTCTGGAGCCGGAGGGCATGAGCGTGGCGGCCGATCGCGGATGGGTGGAGCGGGTTGAGGAATTGGTGGGCAAGGGATCGGTGCAGGCGCTGGGATAAAGCGGCTACTGGATCAGCTCGACGTTCGCGGCGAACTCGCTGCCGGCTAAGTGCCGAATTCCTCCATCAAGAGTTGCCAGCTTGCCGCTGTTCCGGATGGCCAGACCGAGCAAATAGGCGTCGGTGATTTGGCGGTGGCCCTGGATGCGCTTGAACAAGCGATCGGCAGCATCCAGATAAGGCGGCGTGTCGGGCCAGAAGATGTGCCCAGGGCGTTGGATGAGGTGCTCAAGAGCTTCACGCGCTTCGTCGATCTGGAAAGGAGCCACTCCAGGCAATCCCTGAACGAGCAAACGTAACAGACCGGATTGGGTAATGGGACAGGTACCGAATTGTATGTTCACCCGATGCTTGAACCAGCTCGAAACCAGCTTGTAATGCGGGTGGCGCGGGGCGTGGAGCGTGACGAGCACATTCACGTCGAGGAGGAAGGTCATTGCCGTCTGTCCGTCTTTTTCTTCCGCGGCGCAGTTTTGCGATCACGGTACAAGATTCCCTCGACGTACTCCCGGTCCATGTCATCCTCGGCTTGCTTTATGTCCTCAAGTGTAAAGTGGCGGTCTCCGGCAGGCAGGTCCAGCACTAGAAACCCGTTCACTTCTGAGAGCCGGGAAGGTCTGGGTTCGCTGCGCTGGATGATCTCATCGATGGCGGCGCTGACAGAGGACCCGTTTGCGCCCCTGAATCTTTCCACAATCTCCTGCGATTCAGGGGAAAGCGTTACTGTGGTTCTGCGGGAGCGGGACTCCGTACGGCAGTCGTGTCCCGGTTTGGCGCGGGGAGATGCGTCTCGGATCGCCGCCCCAGATTTGGAAGCGCTGTTCATACACTTCTCATGATGCGCCATAGGTCTAAATTATGCAAGAGCGATTCGAATGATGCATATACTCTATAAATGCATCAGAAAGGAGAAATGCGATGCAGTACCGCCGATTGGGCAATGGGCCGCTGGAAGTTTCGGAGCTCAGCTTGGGCACCTGGCTCACGGTGGCGGGTGGGATCGGGCGCGAGCAGGCGATCCGGTGCATTCACGCGGCGCTGGACTGCGGCATCACGCTCTTCGACACCGCCAACCAGTACGGAGCCGGTGAGGCGGAACGGACGCTGGGCGAGGCGCTGCGGAGTTATCCGCGGGACCGCTACATGATTGCGACGAAGCTCTATTTCCCTGTGGGCGATGAGCCGGGCAACGATCGCGATTGGGGGCTGTCGGCGGGGCAGATCGAGAAGCAACTGAATCGCTCGCTGGAACGGCTGGGCGTGGAGTACATCGACCTCTACCAGTGCCACCGTTACGACAAAGAGACGCCGCTCGAAGAGACGCTGACGGCGCTCGATCGTGCAGTGACGGAAGGCAAGGTGCGGGCCATCGGGTTCAGCGAGTGGACGGTGGAGCAGACCGATGCGGCTGCGGCGACTGCAGGCGCCGTCGGTCTGACGCCATTCTCGTCGAGCCAGCCGCAGTATTCGATGCTGTGGCGCAAGCCGGAAGCCGGCGCGTTTCCTGCGTGCGCGCGGCACGGCATCGGGAACCTTGCTTTTTCGCCGCTGGCGCACGGGGTACTGACGGGAAAGTATCCGCCGGGGCAGCCGCCCCCGCCGGGGAGCCGCGCAGCCAGCGATGAGATGAACCAGTTTATGGAGACGGCGGGGCGGCATTATCGTTCGGACTTTTTGCTTTCGGCGGTTGCGGAGTTGAAGCCGATTGCCGCAGAGCTTGGACTGACGCTGGTGCAGATGGCGCTGGCGTGGGTGCTGCGGCGTGCTGAGGTGGCTTCGGCAATTATCGGAGCTTCGCGGCCGGAGCAAATTGCGGACAATGTGCGCGCGGTTGGAGTGCAACTGCCGGATGAAGCGTTGGAGCGGATCGATCGGGCGATTGGTCGGGTGGTGGTTTGGGGATAAGTAGATTTCAAACGGAGTTAGAAACACGAGCAATTTAAGTGAAAGTTAGATACACGAGCGACTTATTGAAAGATTAGGCCGATCCCGCCCTTCGCTCAGCCACCCCGGGTACGCGAAGGTTGGCGCAACCTTGGAGGTTGAGCTGTGTTCATCGCTCCCTGTCCCAAAATCGGAATTCACTTTGACAGGCTCGGGGCGGGCTTTCGACAGGCTCAGGACAGGCTCTTCACCTCATGGATAAGAAGCCGTCCGTGGGAGCCACGGCTCTGGGAATTTGTAGCTTTTTGCGACATATTGCTGGATTACTTCACGCTGAAACCATCGGAAACGAGGTTTCAAGGGAAAAAATGGCCTAAGTCGGCGAGAAAAAGCCTAAGGCTCTGACGAGGAAGTTACCCAAGGCGCCGGTTGCCATTACCTTCAGTCAATTCAATTAATTGAGATAACTCCAATTCCTTGCGGGGCGTTGTAGCATTGATTTTATTAGTTAGCTTTCAGGCAGATGCCAGCCGGCGATACGCAAAGTTAGATGAGTCGCTATAGGTGTAGGGGTGCCGGAAAAGAGGAAGTAAGAATGAAGATGAGAATTTCAGTTGCGGCGGCGATCTCCGGGGCAGCGCTCTTCTTTTCCGCAATGGGCGCGGCGGGTCAAACTACCAAAATAACCTTCGGCAATTGGTCCGCCGAATCCGGACCGTACCCCGCGACGGTAGGCGGTCAGAACACTCTGGTTGTGTGCGACGACTACGCTGACCATGTGGAAACAGGCGAGACTTGGGATGTCACCACGCTCCAGGCCTCGAAGTTGACGACTTCCAACATAACGCAAACCTACTTTGGTGGTCTTGGGGTCAATGATTACCACGAGACCGCACAAGAAATGGTGAACGTCTATACGGCGATTGCGTATCTGTCAGAAGCCTTGCTCACCGCCCCTGGCCAGCCATTGACTGATAACTCAACGGCGACGGTCCTAACCAACGTTGACAGCGGGAACTGGACAGCGGCGCAAGTGAACGAGGCCATCTGGGACCTTACTTCTCCGTTTCAAGGCGGCAGTTCTACAACATTCTCGGGGGGGCCTTCCGATCTCGCTAGTTATGTCGAGAGCCTGGTAGGCAGCTCAATCAACTTGAGCTCATTCTCGGACCTGTATTTCCATACAGCTGTAGTGGGCAGCGAATCAGATAAGGGGTTAGGGCAACCGCAGGAGATGGTATCCGTGCCGGAAGGCGGTGCGGCGCCGATGTACCTGCTGATTGCTTGCGCGGTCTGCTTTGGAGCAATTCGGTTCGGGGCGGAGCGCAAAACCGCGTGATCTCTTTTGGTTGACCCGATACTCATTTTTTCCGAAGGATCCGTACCTGACGAATCGGAAGCGTCAAGTCCGGATCAACCGTCCGTCTCGTCCGCGAGCTTTCCACCCTGGCCCTGCTCCCCGCTCCAGCCTGCTGACCGCCGATTATAAAGCGCGATCCTGCCCACCATGTGCGGGCTGGCCGCGGTGTATTTGCCCGCGCGCCGCGCAGCTTCGGTCGATCTCATGCAGGCGCTGCGCGCGAAAAGATCGAACCAGAGCGCGCTTGCCTTCGTATCGCCCATTGCGCCGGATGCTACACTCCGGGCATTGGGCTTAACGGAGCAGGTGAATGCGGGCTAGCGCGATCGAGTTTCGTCTGCGCATGGTGATCCACGCGATCATCATCGTGCTGGGTTTTTGGGCGCCGTGGATCGGGTACTCGGACGTGGGCAGGCGCATCTCGCTGCTCGAGTGGTTTGCGCTCGAGTTGAGCCGGATGGGAGTGCTCAGCTTTTTCGCTGCGGCGCCAGTGGTGATTGTGGCAGGCGCGCTCATCGCCGCGGTGGGAGCGGTGCTGCGCGTATGGGGCGCGGCTTACCTGGGTCCGGGCGTCGTGCAGCGCGGTGAGATGCAAGCCGGCGCGGTGATGGCCGATGGACCCTACCGCTTTGTGCGCAACCCGCTTTACCTTGGCTTCTGGTTCATGGCGCTCGCACTGGCCTTCATCATGCCGCCCACGGGGGCGCTCGTGGCCATGATTCTGGTCACGATCTTCGACCTGCGCCTGATCCTGGGCGAAGAGGCATTCCTCAAGCGGGAGCTGGGCGAGCCTTATCTCGCGTACCGGCGCGCCGTGCCGAGATTGCTTCCGCGCTTTCGCGGAGCGCCCGCGCCGGCCGGGCATAAGCCGCAGTGGCTGCGCGGCTTCTTGTCAGAGCTCACGCCGATCGGCGTCTTCGTGGCGCTGGCGTTTTTCTCGTGGAGCTATAACAACAGGCTGATGGGCCGCGTGGTTCTGATCGGCTTCGGCTTTTCGCTTGTGGCGCTGGCGTTTATGTCAGGTGCGCCGCCAGCGGTCCCAGAGAAACTGTAACCGACTATCGTGGCTTCCCACCCTTGCGACAGAAAAAAGTCGCAAGGACGGGGCACGGGCGTTTGTGTTAGGCGCGCCTATTGAGCGCCCGTCTGAGGGATAGGCTTGCCGCGCTTCTGGTGCGTGCCCAGATGCGTAAACGCGAAACCGTCTGAGTATTTGAGGCCGAAGCCGAGCAGCCGGTCTACGCCGATGTGATTGACCCAGATGAGCGCCACCGCGAGGAGGACATGCGCGTGCAGCAGATAGGCCGGGAGCGCCAGAATCGCCGGCAAAAAATAGGTGTGGAAGGCGTTGTAAACACGCGCGCCGCGGCAGGGATAGCCGGTAAGGTAGCCGAGCATGGAGAGATCGGGCACCAGCCACAGCGCCGCAAACAGCCACCAACTCACGCCCGTGCGCGCATAGAGCATGGCGGAGACTGCGGCCACCGCCAACCCTTCAAGCCGCAGCAGCACGCGGACGGAGCCGCCTTGCGGTGCAGCCGGCGCGGGGCGCGAATCGATGGGTGTAGCCATCGCCATAGCTGGTAGGATGAGCCGGACGAAACATAGAGTGCAGAAAAATTCGATTTTCCGCAGCGACGCCTGCAGCCGCAATCAGGCTGGCGTTGGCGACAGGCAGAACCAGAACCGCGGAAGGGAGAAGCGCGAGCGCCTCTCCCCTCCGCCAGAATCCGGAATGAAGCTACTTCTTTGCCGGCGCGATGACGTCCTTGGCCGACTTGGCGACGCGGAACTTGACCACGGTCTTGGCCTTGATCTTGATGGCCGCGCCGGTTTGCGGGTTGCGGCCCATGCGGGCCTTGCGCTCGGCCTTGACGAGCCGGCCGATGCCGGGGATCACGAAGACGCCGTTCTTTTTGGTTTCCTTGATGGCGGTCTCGGCCAGCAGGTCGAGGAAGGCCGCGGATTGTTTGTTAGTGAGTTCGAGCTTCTCGCCCATGAACCGTGTCAGGGCAGTCTTGGTCATTCCAGTCGCCATGCGATGTTCTCCTTAAGGATCGAAGCCCCGTGGGGCCGGTGTGTTGCCGGGGTTCCGTAGCCCGATCGGGCGCCGCATGGAGAGAGTGCGAGCAGGCAACGTTTGCACGAAACCCCTGTATTCATGCGGCTCTTGGAACCCTGTCGTTGGTAACAATGCGGCTTTTGGGCGGGCAAAGTCAATGGGAAAAGCCCGATTTCCACAGTTTTCTTTGGAATTTGTACCGATTTTGCCTATATTTGTAGGTTTTTAGAGGATTTTTGGTCCGCAGTCCGTGTCAATCCCGCCTTATTCCGCTTCGAGCCGGTTGCGTGAACGCGTGGAGGGAGCGTGGAGCTTCGGCTCCAGGAAAATGCGCGCCATGAGCGGGGTCTGGCCCGGAGAAAATGCCCGCGGCTAAAGCCCGCGCTTTCTTCTCGCTTCGATCCAGGGGCCTGAAGGCCCCAGCTCCCTCCGTTTCCGCGTTATCGTAGTCCGAAGAGCACTTTCTTCTTCGGCGCCTGGGCGGCGGCGATGGGCGTGTTGAGCGCGTCGACGATGGGCGCGGCGAGTTTGAAGTGGCGGACGACCGTGGCCGCGATGGTGGGCTTCAGCGCTTCTTCGGCGGGCAACGTGGCGCTCAGGCCCCATTGCCGGCAGCGGATCAGATCGAGAGCGGGGTGGTCGGGCGGGAAACCTTTTGGTGGCCGCGTGAGCGCGTTGCCCTCGAACTCCTTGAATGTCCTGCGGACGGCAGGGCTATGCAGGAGTCTTCTGAACTCCTGGTGGTGATCGAGAAGCCAGTGCCTAATGGCAGTGAGCTGGTCCTTGTCCGGCATATAGGAGCCGGCGGCGACGATCACCTCTTTTGGGTCGATGTGGAAGTAGTAGCCCGCGCCGGAGGTCTTCTCAAGCCCGCTGTGCAGCCACCACGCGGCAACGTGCGTCTTGTAAGGGCGCTTGTCGGCGCTGAAGCGCGTGTCGCGATAGATGCGGAAGACGCATTTCTCCGCCGGGCGCACGTGGCTGGGGGCGAAATCGACCATGGCGTCCGTGATTTTGCGCACGATGGCCAGCATCGGCTCCTTGAGCTCGGCCTCATAGATGGCCTTACGCGGCGTGAACCACTCGCGGTCGTTGTGGCGGGCCAGGTTGCGGAGAAACTTGAGGGCTTCCGGGCGGAAGTAGGGAAGGGCTGCGGCGGGAGAGGGCTTTGCGGTGCGTGACATTACCTTGCCAGTTTACCGGATCACCTTGAGCGCGCCGCGGAACAGGCCGTCGAAATCGCCGGCCAGCGATTTGTCTTTGGCGACGGCTTGTTCGATGGCTTTCTCCGCGGCAACGCGCTGATAGCCGAGATTGACGAGCGCCGAGAGCACGTCTTCGGCCGCTGCGCCCCGCACCACCGCAGCCACGGGCGCGACGGCGAAATCGTCCAGCTTGTCTTTGAGCTCGACCACGAGGCGCTCGGCCAGCTTTTTGCCTACGCCGGGGATGCGCGTCAGTTGCGCGTGGTCCTGGGCGCGGATGGCCTGCACGGCGCGCTCGACCGAAAGGCCGCTGAGGATCTTGATGGCCAGCTTGGGTCCAACGGCGCTCACGGTGATGAGCCGCTCGAAGAGCCGCTTCTCCTCGCGGTCGAGGAAGCCGTAGAGCGCGATCTGGTCGTCGCTGACCTGCGTGTGAATGTGCAAGGCTGCTTCCGCGCCCACCGAGGGCAGCGCCGTGAACGTCGGCACCGAGATGACCACGTCGTAGCCCACCCCGCCGGCCTCGACGATAGCCTGGCTGGGCTGCTTGTAGATGAGTTTGCCGCGCAGGTGAGCGATCATGGCTTGGACTAGACGGCCAGCTTGTCGAGGTACTCTTTCAATCGCTCAATCTTTGGCTCGATCTTATCGGCTGAACGTCGCGCGAGTTCCAAAAGGCTCATTAGGTTCACGTACAACTCGCCGCGCGATGATCCGTCGTCATGGTCAATCGAGATTGCAATCAGATCCCGCTCTGGAGGCCCGGCCATTTTTGCAATTGAACCGAGAACTCCCACAACGACGTCGGCGCGGGCCGGTACCGGCGGGACGGGCACTTTTTCCGAAAGTCGGAAGCCAGCAGCCTTGTTGGTCGACCATACCAAGGATCGCAAATCCCCATCGATCGTCGTTTGGTACTGTCCCATCTCTGGAAGTCCGATAGAAGTTTTTTGAGTCCACTCGATCTTGTTGTCGCGCGTTAGGCGGAGGAGTTTGGTAATCAGAGTCGCAGATTCGGTCATATCGTACGCAGTGTTCATAGAAATGCTCCTTCGCTTAGACGTTCCATGTGTCCTGCCAACTCGCAGATGGTACGGTGAATCGCGTGACAATGGTCCAGCAGGTCAGAAAATTTGGATTGGTCGGCCGGAATACCATCGACATTGAGACCGACGATCACTCCTATAATCTCACTTTCGCATGTTTTGAGCATGTCTGCGTCGGAGACACGAGCGACGCTGCCGGTACGAATCATCGCGAGTGCGTGCACCAGATTATTCGCGGTAGAGATGGCATTCTCGGCCCGATTTTGCTGGACGGCTGCAAGGAATTCTTTTGCATCTCCAGCCAGCCTCAAAACCTCTTGGGAGGCGTTCCGCTTTCGTACAGCCTCCGCGGCTCCCCTCGCCGCATCCTTCGCCTTACCCGCTTGCACCCACGCCAGCGCACTGAAGACAACTCCGGCCAAGCTTGCCGCAGTCCCAACAATCGCCAGCAACCAACCCCAGGCAGTCGAACTCATTCCGCTTTTCCGAGCGTGACGTGGATGGAAAGATTCTACTCCTGTTTTCGGTTTCCGAGCCGGCTGCGCTTGACGCCCGGCCCTTTTGCGTTATGCTTTCCGTGCCTCACTTTTTCCCAGTTGTCGTCCTGGCAGAGCAACGGGCGGTCCATAAGACCTCAGAACCAGATCGCGTAGCCCACGATTGTCGGCGTTTCCTGCAGTTGTTTCGCATCCTGTCCCGAATCCGGGCCGACCGGTGCACGGTCCGATGGGGAGTGAAGATCATGTGGGAAAAGCTTCGGAAGTTTTTCAAGGCATTCGGCGCCTGGCTGGCGCCGTGGGTGCGCTACGCCTATTTCCTGCGCTTCAGCATTCTCCTGTGGTGGTTTCCGCTGGTGCTGATCGGGGCCAACAGTCCCAGCGCCGCCCGGTCGCTGGTGAGCGGCATGGTCACGCCCACGCGATGGGTCCAGTACCTGTGCGCCGGCTTCTTTCTGGTTGCCGGCAGCTTTGTCGCGCTCATCCTCGCTCACATCGTCGTGATCAACGGCAAGGAGAGATTCGGCGACCACCCGCCCGTTCTTTTGCAGCGGCTGTTTGCCGACAGCCGCGGACGCTACGAATGGATCGCCCCGGTTTTCTCGCAGCTCAATAACGCGATCGTGTTCTGGTATTTCTTCTGGAACGGGCAAAAGGAAGGCGTGGTTTTCGCCCAGATTGCGTGGGGGCTCGCCGCGGGAGTCGCGCTGGCCGCCGCCTTCTGGTACGCGATGACCGCCTTCTACTACCTCACCTACCAGCCGCCGGCCAGCCACGACCACGCGTCCGGGGCCGGGGCCGCAGCCGCGCGCACGCTGCTGTTTCCGCGCAGTTGGCTGCTGCTCAGCGCCAACGGCGAAGGCCACCAAAATGGCGACGCCCTTGAAGACGCAGAAATGCCGCCCATACTGCGCTGGTTTTCGAGATTTTTTCCCGTGCCGGGTTATCGCTGGCCGCCGCTCGGGGATCTTTACGAAGGCCACTACTTTTCGCTGCTGGCGGCCTGCGGATTCTTCGCGCTCTATTGGATGCTGTGGCCGCTGACGGCGCCCGTGCCCGTTCGTTTCTGGTCCCTGGTGTCTATCGTTCTTTATGCGTGCATGGGAGCGGCCGTAGCCATCGTGGTTTTCCTGGCCCGGCCGGCCAGGGCCGCTGACGCGAGAAATTTGCTCTTCTGGAAGATTCTTATCACCGCCGCCACGCTGGGCTTCGCGGCGGCTATTGCTTTGCTCTACTACGGTTCCGACGCCGAACGGTTTCCCATCCTCGCCCTGGTGCTCATCCTGGTCATCTCCCTCAGTTGGGCACTGGGAGCGATTGCGTTTTTTGCCGACCGTTTCCGCATTCCGGTGCTCACCGCCATCATCCTGGTCACGATTCTTCCGCGCGTGCTCCACATGACCGGCGGGCACGAGGAGCACTATCTCTCGACCGCGCTGCGCCCGGCGGAGGCCACGCTCCCTACGCCGTCGCAGATTCTTGAAGATAAGCTCGCCGGGGATCCAAACCAGCCTCTGGTCGTGGTGACTTCAACGGGGGGAGGCATTCACGCCGCGGCGTGGACGGCCGCGGTTCTCGGGCATCTTGAGAATGTGTTTGCCGCCGACGGCTCCCTCAAGTCGTTTCACGCCCATGTGCTGCTTCTGAGCACTGTTTCCGGGGGAAGCAGCGGTCTGTATGCGTACATGAGAGAGATCGACCCCGAAACCGATGGCGGCCATGCCGATTGGCAACGCATGGAGTTCGCGGCTCAATGCTCAAGCCTCGAAGCCGTGGGCTGGGGACTGGTTTACTACGACATTCCCAAGGCCTTGGTGCCGTTCCTGCCCTACTTCGTGCCGCCCTCTTCCGGCGTGGACGACCTGGACCGCTCGCCCATGGATAAGGATCGCACCTGGACGCTGCGTAGGGCCTTTGCCCGCAACCTCAACGACCCTTACTGCGGGCTGCAACCGGCTAACAAGAGATTGATGCCGCTGAGGAAGTTGACGCAGGCCGGGCAGGCGAACGTGGCCAACCGGCACGCATTAACCCTCGGCAACCTGAATCCGCTTGCGGATTCTCTTCCCGCCTTCACCATGAACACGACAACTGTGGAGGGCGGCGACCGCTTTTTGCTGGCCAACTACGCGGTGCCGCCCTACCATGACGGCCCGCTCGTTCCTCCGCCCGCGGAGTCGTTCCTTCAAATCTACGGAGGCTTCCGCTTCCCGAGCGGCGGCCAGAGCCTCTACACCGATCTGCCGCTGGCCACCGGCGCGCAGCTTTCGGCGACATTTCCTTACGTCTCCTCGGCCGCCACATTTCCGAACGCCGCCGGGGCGCGCCACATGCACTTTGTCGATGGAGGCTACTACGACAACGACGGAACCGGATCGGCGATCGAGTTTCTTCGCTCGGCTCTGGACGGCCTGCCGGCGGATTCGAAGCCCGTGCGCATCGTGCTCGTCGAGATTCGCAACAGTCCCGCAGCGGGTTCGGCACCGGGCTCCAGCAGCAGCCCGTGGAACCTGGTCGATCAGCTTGTGGCGCCGCTTGAAGCGTTCTACGGCGCCGGCCACGAGAGCGTGACTGCGCGCAACCGCAACGATCTGGTCTTGCTTGAGGGCGCTTACAAGGGCCGTCTGAAGATGCTTGCGCATATCGTAATCGCCGACGAGTGCTCCGTGCAGAATGTACACACCGATCCGCTCAACTGGTCCCTGACTCCGAAGCAGCAGGAGGAGGTTGTGAATTCGGCAGACTTGCCGGACAACGTGAAGAAGTATGCGCGGGTCGGGTCGTTTTTTAAGACCGGAGGCCAGCTACCTTCGGGGATTGCCGCGGGAGCGCAAGTGGCGGAACAATCGACGCCCGCTTGCACTCCGGCGGATTAGCCTGGGGTCAAAGCAGCGCCATGCGGCGTGCCACGCGCTCCAGCGTCTCCAGCGCCCGGTCCATTTGCGCCTGCGTATGTTCGCTGGAGAGAATGGCGCGAATCCGTGCCTTGCCTTCGGGGACGGTGGGGAATGCAATGCCCGTAGCCATCACGCCCTCGTCGAACAGCGCCCGCGAGAACTCCATGGCCGCGCGCCCTTCGCCTACGATGATCGGCGTAATCGGCGTCTCGGTGGCCGGCGTGGTCACGCCGCCGATGTTGAACCCCAGCCGCTTGAGCTCGCCTTGAAAGTAACGAGTATTCGCCCACAGCCGCTCGATCCGCTCGGGCTCGCGCTCCAGAATGTCGAATGCTGCGATGCAGGTGGCCGCCACCGAGGGCGGATGCGACGTGGAAAAGAGAAACGGCCGCGCGCGATGGTAGAGATAGTCAATCAGATCCTTCGAACCGCAGACGTAGCCGCCCAGAGCGCCGACGGCTTTTGACAGCGTACCCACCTGCACATCCACGCGCCCGTGCATCCCGAAGTGGTCGACCGACCCGCGGCCGTTGCGGCCCAGCACGCCCGAGGCGTGGGCGTCGTCCACCATCATGATGGCGCCGTATTTTTCCGCGAGGCCGGCCAGCTTGTCCACGGGACCAATGTCGCCGTCCATCGAAAAGACGCCGTCGGTGATGACCAGCTTATGGCCCGGCTCGCCGGCCGCTTCCTTCAGCAGCTCCTCGCAGTGGGCCACGTCCTTGTGGCGGAAGACCTTGATTTTGGCCCGCGACAGCCGCGCGCCGTCGATGATGCTGGCGTGGTTGAGCTCGTCGGAGAGAATGAAGTCGTCTTTGCCCAGGATGGCGCTTACCGTGCCGGCGTTGGCCGCGAAGCCGCTCTGGAAGACTACGCAGGCTTCGACATTTTTGAAGCGCGCAATCTTCTCCTCGAGCTCCATGTGGATGCGCATGGTTCCGGCGATGGTGCGCACGGCGCCCGAGCCCACGCCGAACTTGCGCGTAGCCTCAAGGGCCGCCTCGATCAGCCGAGGATCGTTGGCGAGACCGAGATAGTTGTTGCTGGCCAGGTTGATTACTTCGCGGCCATCGTAATGGCAAACCGGCGCCTGCTGGCCGTCGAGCACGCGCAGCGTAAAGTGGGTGCCTTTGGCGCGCAGATCGTCGAGCGCGGCGGTAAGGTAGGCAAGTTGCGGACGCGCGGCGGTTTCGGTCATGGCGATGCTCCTCAACAAAGAAGCATAGCGCGGCTTAGAGAGGAACGGGGGCAGGACAGACTTTCCGGTCGCCGCCGGTAAACCCGACAAACGGCCCGGACCAACTCCCCAGCCCGCACCATTCCTGCCGCCCGTCCGTCCAATGAAGGTCCAGCCAATAGCCCCGGTGCGCCCCCGCCGGATACAATAGGGTTCTGCGCAACAGGCGAACGGCGATACGCGATTTTTTCTTTTGAATCTGGAGCTGGTGCACGTGAGATGGATGAGCTGCCGCGCTCTGCGGCTTAAGTTGGTTGCAGCACTTGGGGTCGCGATGGCGATGCTCGGGTGGTCAAGCGCGGCGCGCGCCGAGAGCGTGCCCACCCTGACCACTCTGACAGTAAGCGCGGCCACTGAGGGCGGAAGAACCCAGGTCCGCGCCACTGTGAACGTAGCGGACGAAGACGGCAATCCTGCGCGGGGAATCGTCGCCATTCTGGAAGGCAGCGGGGAAGGCAGCCGGCAACTGGCCAGCGCCGGACTCAATGCAGCCGGCCAGGCCGTCGCCGTCTTTGATCTGCCCGGCGGCCTGCACTCGCTGCGCGCGGTCTACGAGGGCGACGCAGACCACCGGGGCTCGGCCTCAGACCCGCAAGCCGCGGGGGCCACTACCACTTCCGCGCCCGACTTTGGGGTGACGGTTTCCGCGCTTTCACCGAGCAGCACTCTCAACCCCGGCGCCGCTGGAACGGCCACCGTAACCCTGACGCCGGTGAACAATGCGGCGCTCACGGCGCCCATGTTTGTCACGGTCTCCTGCTCGGGTCTGCCCGATCAATCTTCGTGCACCTTTACGCCGGAGACGGTGGAGATTGACGCGACAACGCCCACAAGCTGCCCTTCCGGCGCGCTGCCCGCCGCCTGCCCACCCACCAGCTCGATGGTGATTCAAACGCAAGGACCCGGCACCGCGACCGGAAACGGCCCCGCGGTGCAGCTCCGCCCCACCCCTCGTCCCGGAGCTCCCAGCCCAATAGCATGGGCTTTTGTGCTGCCCGGCGCGCTGGGCCTTGGCGGTCTGGCGTGGAGCTCCCGGCGCCGGCGCTGGCTGAGCCGCTTGTTTCTGCTTGCGGCGGTGGGCGTGGTCACTGTGCTGGGCACAGCGGGCTGCAATCCGCAGTACTACTACTACAACCACGGCCAGCCAACCAACCCTCCCACGCCGGCGGGCACGTATACCGTAATCGTGACCGCGCAATCGAGCAACGGCATCACCGCCATTACCAACACGACCACCGTGGCCCTGACAGTGAAGTAGATTTCAGTCCTGGCACGCATGAACCGCTGGCATTCCCTTCCCGCCGAGCTCTACGCGCTGGTGGAGCAGACGCCGGCCGCGGTTCTGTTGGAGACCGCTAAGCCCTCCGGCGCGTCTGTTGCCCTGCCAGCGGATTGCGTGAGCCGGCTTTTTATAGCTCCGAGCCGCGTGTGCGTGGCGCGGGAGCCGGGCGAAATCCCGCAGCTTTTCGCTGAGATCGAGAGCGCGGCCGCCCGCGGATGCTTCGCCGCCGGATTCTTCGCCTACGAGTGCGGCCAGTTTTTCGAGCCGACTGCCGCGATGAGGCCCGGCCGCGCCGGCCAGCCGCCGGCTCAGCCTCTGGCCCAACCTCTGGCCCAACCTTTGGCCCGACCTCTCGCATGGATCGGCATCTACGAGCGGTGCTGGACCTTCGACCACCTCGCGGGAAGTTTCGCAGAGGGCGAGCCGCCGGAGCTTGGGCAATTCCGTACCGCAGACGCCCAACCGGCCCCAGGCGCGCAGGATGGGCCGCGGATTGAAGCCGAATTCAGCCTCATGGAGGCCGAGTACGCACGCCGGGTCCAGGTTATCCAGGAGTGGATTCGCGCCGGGGATATTTATCAGCTCAACTTCACCGCTCCCTACCGGGTACACGCGCCGGGCTGCGCATCCGCGCTCTACGCGCGCCTGCGCAGCCGCCAGCCGGTCGAGTACGGCGCATTCATTCACTGGGAACCTGGCCGGCGCATCCTCTCCTTCTCGCCAGAGTTGTTCTTCCGCATCGAGCCCAGCATCGACCCCCAAGGTTCCGGCCGGCGCATCGTGTCGCGCCCCATGAAGGGAACCGCGCCGCGCGGCCGCACCACGCGCGAAGACCGCGAGCGCGCAGAGTGGCTGCGCAACGACCCCAAAAACCGCGCCGAAAACCTGATGATCGTCGATCTGGTCCGAAACGATCTGGGCCGCCTCTGCGCCTTCGGCAGCGTGCGCGTCGAAAATCTCTTCGCCGTCGAACGCTACCCGAGCGTCTGGCAGATGACCTCGACTGTCACTGGCGATCTGCGCCCGGACGCGCGCTTTCAGGAGGTCTTCCGCGCCCTGTTTCCTTGCGGCTCCGTTACCGGCGCGCCCAAGGTCCGCGCCATGCAGCTTGCCGCGCAGATCGAAGACGGGCCGCGCGGCTTGTACACCGGCGCCATCGGCTACTTCTCTGCCGAGCGCACGGTCTTCAACGTGGCCATCCGCACGCTGGAGCTTGACGGCGGCAGCGGCACAATGGGCGTCGGCAGCGGCATCGTCATCGACTCCCGCGCGCACCAGGAGTTCCGGGAGTGCCTGCTCAAAGCGGAGTTCCTGACGGCGCCCGCTGCACGCTGGCCGGAGCGGTTTTCGCTCATCGAGAGCCTGCTCTGGAACGGCGCCAATCCGTTCCCCTACCCCTTCATTGACCTGCACCTCGACCGGCTCGTCGATTCGGCCAGCTATTTCGATTTCGCCTGCGAACGCGCAGCCGCAAAGGCTGCGCTCCTCGACCACGCGAGAAAAATTCGAGAATTCGACCCCTCCGCCGCGGCGGCGCCGCGCAAAGTCCGCCTCCTGCTCGAAGCCGACGGCGCGCTCCGCGTCACGAGCGAAATCCTGCCCGCAATCTCCGCCAATCCGGAGCCGGCGCGGGTCCGAATCGCCGCGCAGCGCACCGATCCGGAAGACCGGATGCTTTTCCACAAAACCACCCACCGGCCCGTTTATGCGCAGGCCCTCGACGCGGCAACCCTGAACGGCTTCGGCGACCTGATCTTCCTCAACCTGCGCGGCGAGGTCACCGAGGGAGGCGCGAACAACATCTTTGTCGAGAAGAGCGGCCGCTGGTGTACGCCGCCTATCGAGTGCGGGCTGCTGGCCGGCGTCTACCGCCGCCACTTGCTCGAAACCCAGCCCGAAATCGAAGAGCGAATCCTATCTCTCGAAGACCTGCGAACAGCGGATGCCATTTACCTGGCCAATGCCGTCCGCGGCCTGCGGCAGGCCCGAATCGAATGATCTGCCCCGCATCGGCCTCTGTAAACCTCTGTCCGGAATCTCACAAGTGCTTTTTAGGGCGAGGAATCCTCAATAGTCCTTCGGGAATCGAAAGTGGGGAGAGGATTTCTCTTCGAGGAGCAGCAAATACAATGGCATCGACCGCTTATGAAACCTTAACGTTATCCGCCGATGAAGTGGATCGGTTGAAGCATGCGCCCCAGGTTGAAGGCGTTTTACCGGTCTTTCACCGCCGCTGGAGCCCGCGCTCGTTCGCGGACCGCGAAGTGAACCCCGCCCTGCTCGCAAAAGTGTTCGAGGCCGCGCGCTGGGCCGCTTCTTCTTTCAATGAACAGCCCTGGCGCTTTTTCCTGGGGCCGCGCGGCTCCGAGATCTACCGGAAGATCTACGATTCGCTTACGGAGCACAATCGGGCCTGGGCCGGCAGCGCACCGGTACTGATCCTGGGTGTGGCCAAGAGCACGTTCAGCCACAATGGCTCGCCCAACCGGGTCGCGCTGTACGATCTGGGCGCAGCCGCTTCGTACATGACGCTCCAGGCCGCGGCGCTTGGGCTGGCCACGCACCAGATGGCCGGCGTGGATCTCGATAAGGCGCGGAAGAACCTAGATATTCCCGAGGATTACATTGTCGGCGCCGCCATCGCCCTGGGCTACCAGGGAGAGCCGTCCAAGCTGAAGAGCGAACAAATGCTGAAGCAGGAGACCGCGCCGCGCCAGCGCAAGCCGCTCAGCCAGATTGTGCTTGCGGGCTGGGGTGAGCCGGCGAAGCTCGGCTGAAGCGCGCGGCGCGATAGCGGTCCGATCGGCGCGATAGAGTGGAGTCTGGAGGCTCATTCTTTGCCAAGCTCCCGCTCCACGAATCGGTCGGCGAATCGGCCGGCCGCGCGGCGGCCGCGGAAAGCTGCCGCGCGGCGGCGCGCGGGCCGGAGCCTGGGTTTGCGGCTGGCCGTGGCCGCTGTTGCCGTTGGGCTTGGGCTGTTCGGCTGGGCGTCTCTGGCGCGGCGCTTCGCGCCCACCTCCAACACATCGCTCGACCACTTCGATGCGATCGTGGTGCTCGGCTATCCGGCCGACTCCGACGGCGATCCGACTCCGCGTGAGCTGGCCAGCGTGACCGAGGCCGTACACGAGTACGAACGCGGGGTTGCGCCCCGCATCCTCTTTACCGGCGCCGCGGTGCGCAACCGTTTCGTGGAGGCGCAGGTGATGGCCGGCGCTGCCGAGGCGCAGGGCATACCGTCATCGGCCATCCTCGAGGAAACGCACGCGCGCAACACCATCCAGAACGCGTGCTACGCGGTCCGCACGATGAAGGCGCACGGATGGCAGTCGGCGGAGGTGATTGCAAACCCCACTCACCTGCCCCGCGCGGGCATGATTTTCAGCCATCTGCCCCTGGAATGGCGCATGCACGCTGCTCCCCCTCCGGGTCCTGTTTCGTCAATGGATGAGGAGATCGGAACAGCTTGGGAAACGCTCAAAACCGCCCGCTATCTTGTATGGGCGCAGGAGGTGGACCGCTGCCAGCCCTAGCGCTGCCAATGGCGCCGCCGATGCGCATTGTCCGCCCTTGGCCGCGTCTTGTAAGCTTGTTGGTGATGCGCCCAACAGCAAGGTTTTCCGCCTTTTTAGCCGCCGCTGCCGCTCTTTGTTTCTTTGCCTGTTTCTGCGCCGTGGCGGCAAGCGCCCAGAGTTCCTCTTCCCAGACCAGTCCGCAGGTCACGCCGGCCCAGAAGGCCGCCGCCCAGACGGCGGGAAACGGGGCTTATATCGCCGTCAATCCGCTGGCCGGGGTGCGCTATAACAACCGCTACGATGTCTCGGTGAGCATGGCCTACGACCACATGAAGGCCGGGCCCAACCTGCTGCAGGGCTCCAACCTCGGCGGCCTCGTGGTGGACGGCTCCTACTGGCTTACGAAGCGGTGGGGCGTCGAGGGCTCGTTCCGCCCCTACGTGGGCACCAGCGGCGCCGCTCCCAACGATCAGAGTATCAACGGCCCGTTTGTGAGCGAGTATTTCTACACCGGGGGCCCGGAATGGCTGGGGCCGCATAACCAGCACGGCGACCTCATCGCCCACGTGCTGGTCGGCGGCGTAACCGGGAACTTCCAGCAAGACCTGCGCGGCAATCCGCCATCCGTGGTTGGCTTTTATAACAACCAGACGGCGTTGGCGATGGTCATGGGCGGGCACTTCGACCTGAACCGGTCTGCGCACTGGGTCTTTCGCATGACCCCGGACGCGGTGCTGACCGATTACGGCGTCAACTGGGGCAATCACAGCCGCCAGATCGACATCAACGCCGCCTTCTCCGTAGGCGTCGAGTATAAGTTCCTGGGCAGAAAGCGCTGAGGCCGACGCTTCCCGGCCTGTCCACAAGCCGGCCCGCGCCCATCTCTGCGGTTCGGGCCAACCATCTCGCCGTAAAACCCGTCGATAAGCAAGGGTGGACTGTGAAGTTCCTCTGCGTGTGGTATTCTCCACCGTTCGACCGGGGCCGAGGAAACGCCGCGCCGAAAAATCCGCCATTCGGGATGGCGGCGCGTTGCGGCTCGGGGCTGAATCTTCCCCACGGAATTCGATAACAGATCGAGGGAGCTGGACCAAGGGAGCGGGACCAAAGGAGCTGGACCAAGGGAGCGGGACCAATGGATATGAAGGATACTCTGGGCGTATTGCTCGCAGGCGGCGCAGGCGAGCGGCTGTTTCCCCTTACGCGCGACCGCGCCAAGCCGGCGGTGCCCTTCGGGGGCCATTACCGCATCATCGACGTCACGCTCTCCAACTGCATCAACTCCGGCCTGCGGCGGGTGTATGTGCTCACGCAGTACAAGGCGCTGAGCCTGAACCGGCACATCCGCGAGGGATGGACGGGAATCGTGGCGCAGGAACTGGGCGAGTTTTTCGAACTGCTGCCGCCCATGCAGCGCACCGGGGCCAACTGGTACATGGGCACGGCCGACGCGGTCTATCAGAACATCTACTCGATCGGCAGCGAGCAGCCGGCGCACATGATCATTCTCTCCGGCGACCACATCTACAAAATGGACTATAGCCGCATGCTCGCCCACCACAAGGAGACGCACGCCGAGGTAACGCTGGCCACGCTGCCCATCGCGCCCCATGAGGTTTCGCGCTTTGGCGTGGTGGAAGTGGCGCAGAACGGCGAGGTCGTCGGATTCCAGGAAAAGCCGGCAACGACGGACATCCGGTCGCCCTTCAACCCGGACGCGGTGGATGCGTCGATGGGGATTTACATCTTCAACACCGAGACGCTGCTGAAGGCGCTGATCTGCGACGCCGAAGACCCCGGCTCGAAGCACGACTTCGGCCACAACGTCCTGCCCAACCTGCTGGGCAAGAAGAAGATGATTGCCTACAGTTTTGTAGACGAGAACAAGAAGCAGGCGCTCTACTGGCGCGACGTGGGCACGCTGGACGCCTACTACGACGCCAACATGGACCTGTGCTCGGTTTCGCCGATTTTCAACCTCTACGACAAGAGCTGGCCGGTGCGCACCCGGGTGCGGCAGTATCCGCCGGCGAAGTTTGTTTTCGGCGAGCCGGGGCGGTCCGGCATGGCCGTCAACTCGGTGATAACGGCGGGCGTGATCATCTCCGGCGCCATGGTGTCGAACTCGGTGGTGTCGCAGGACGTGCGCATCAATTCCTACTCCGAAGTGGATTCGAGCATCGTCTTCTCGCACGTGAACATCGGACGCCATTGCCGCATCCGCCGCGCTATCATCGACCGCGACGTACACATTCCCGAGGGCACGGTGATCGGCTACGATGCGGCCGAGGACAAGCGGCGCTACTTCGTTACACCTTCGGGGCTCACGATCGTGACCCGCGACGCTTCGCTGTTTGAAAACCCCGTGGCGCCGGAATTCCTTGAACGGTATTGATCGCGGCGGTCAGGTCGTTATCTACCCTTAAAACGGCCCTATTTCCGCTTAAAACGGCTTTCGAGGGGCCTTAATTCGGCTTAAAAAGGCTTAGAAATCCGCTTGATTTTCGGCGTTTCGCGCCGGGCTTGGTTTTTTAAGTTGCTTATTATGAGCTACTAGCTATTTTTATGCACCTGAATTGGGCAGGTTTTCGGGGGAGGGGGGGTGGGGTCCGCGCCTTTACCGGGCCGCGGCGGACCGATGCGGGCAACGGTGAGCGCGTCAGGGGCTGAAGCCCGTCGGTTTTGAGGCGCTTTTGCGGCCCGACTAAAGTCGTGCCCTTTTACAAAGCCAGAAATGTGATTCCATTGCTGCCGGCGGCGCCCTGCTTTAGCGCCTGGCTTAGCGCCCTGGTTTAGTGCCTGGCTGAGCGCCTTGGTTTAGCGCCCTGGTATAGCGCCCTGGTTTCGTGACCCCCTGCACCTGCCTGAAACCCTCTACTTCATTATTGTGCGCCAACCGGGCTTAATTATATGCAAACCCGCGCGACAATTTTTCCCCGCCAAAACATGGCCGGCGAAGTCTCTCAAGACGTTCCTGCCCGGATACGCATCACCTGGAATCTCTGCGAGGCTTTCTTGCGCTGACTCGCTTCTTGCCGTTGGGCGCGAACCTGGAAGGATTCTCCGAATTCTTCAGCAGCGGCAGAAGTTCAACGAGGCTTACAAGCACTACTGAAGGCGGCGCGCCGCGCGGGATGAATTGGCCGAACGCGCCCAGGGCCGCTTACCTCCCGCTTACCGGCCCGCTTTCCGAACCGCTTAAATGCCCGCTTACCGACCCGCTTGCTGGCCCGCTTAATTGAGCGAAAGGAAGACCTGCGCGTCTCTGCTGATCGCTCCATGGACGACGGCCGCGGCTTTGCCATGCGCCAGGAACTCGATCTTCAAGGTCTTGCGCTTTCTGGCTTTGAATTCGTCGCTGACGATGTTGGAGATCCGATCCCGGCCGCCGCTGCTTATGGCGACGCGAAACTGCTGCACGCCCGGCGGAACATAGAGGTGCTCGAGATCGCTCTTGTCGCCGGTTACGCCGCGCAGGTAGGTCCTCTGGTTCATCTCCACGGTGAAGGGCAGTCCGCCGGGAACGTGGCTCAGCACGATCCTGAGCCGGGCATTGGTCCTGGGATCGAGGGAGCGCGGGTTGAAGGCCGGCGGAGGCGGATGCGGCTGGGAAACCGTTAGCGCCGCAGCCGGGACGGGTGCGGCGGCAATGTCCGCGGCGGGAGTGGGAGCGGGCTTGGGCAGCCCAGCGGCCCGTGGCTCAACGGCCGGCGTGGGAGCGGGCTTGGGCAACCCAGCGGGCTGTGGCGCAGCGGGCGCTGGCGCAGTGGCCGGCGCCTGTGGCGGAGCGAGTGCGGGCTGGCGATGGGGCCGAAAGAGAATCCAGCCTGCAACGGCAAAGATGAGTACCGCGCCCGCGGCGACGGCAGCAATCATCGCGGTGGGCCGGGCCGGCGTGGCGCCTGCTTTGGAGGATTTGGGAGCCGGCGGCCGCGGCGGAAGCACAGTTGCTTTGGCAGCATTCAGCGAAAAGGCGCTGGGGATCGCGACCAGCGTGGGATCGGAGTCGCCGATGGTCAGAACGGTCGCCGGTGAGGCGCGCGTCGCCGTGGCGCCGGTGTTGGCCCGGATCGCCTCAAGATCGCGCGCAATCTCCTCGCCTGTCTGGTAGCGCTCGGCTGGATTCTTCGCCAGGCATTTGAGTATCGCCGCCTCCAACTGCGGCGGGACAGAGGGATTCAGCTTCGACGGCGGAATGGGATCGGTGTGGACGACTTTGTAGGAGACGGCGGTCATGGTTTCGCCGTGGAAGGGCTGCTCGCCGGTGGCCAGCGCGTAAAGGATAACGCCCAGCGAGAAGAGGTCGGCGCGGCCGTCGACGGGAGCGCCGGTGAACTGCTCCGGCGGCATGAAGGTGGGCGTGCCCAGCAACTGGCCGGTGGAGGTCATCTCGCTGGCCATGAACTTGGCGATGCCGAAATCCGCGATGCGGGGCCGCTCGCTGCCGTAGACCTCACGCGAGGTCATCAGTATATTGGCGGGCTTGATGTCGCGGTGAATCACGCCCTGGCGGTGCGCGTAACCCAACGCGTCGGCAAGCTGCTGGCCGATCTCGCAGACGCGATCGAGGGTGAATCGCTCGCCCTTTTTCACGGCGTCGGCAAGGGTAGAGCCCTCAACGAACTCCATCACCAGGTAAGGCAGGCCTCCGTGCTCGCCCATATCGAAGACGGGGACGATGCCGGGATGGGCAAGGCTGCTGGCGGCGCGCGCCTCGCGGTAGAAACGCTCGCGGTACTCGGCCGCCTGCGGGCCGGTGAGCGCGCTGGAGAGGATGGTTTTGAGGGCGACGGTGCGGCCCACGGCGGGATCGCGGGCCTTGTAGACGCTGCCCATGGCGCCGCGTCCCAACTCCTCGACGATTTCGTAGCGGCCGATGATCGGGGAGTCGCTCATGAGGTGGATTGTACCAACGCGGCGAGGCGCGCCCGAATGGATTTCGACGAAACCCGATTCCATGCCGGGAATCCCAGGCTCCGACCGCTTAACGATCCACCAGATCCTGGGTGCCCCAGGTTCGGCGCGCCTTTGTTTTTGCGCCTAACCTGGGCTAGCTCAGATTCAAACCGGATCAAATTCATGCGGTCGGAGACCTAGTTGGTTGAGCGCTCGCGGACGGCATCGGCGGAGCGGTAGCGGACCACCAGCAGCGTTATGTCGTCGGACTGGTCGGCGCCTCGCGTGAAGCTGTGCACCGATTCGAGAACCGCCTGCTGCAGCGATTCAAGGGAGACATTCTCCCTGCCGGCAAGAGATTGGCTGAGACCGGTGACTTCAAAGAGCTTGTGATCGGGGTCCTCGGCCTCGGTTACGCCGTCGCTGAAGAGCACCAGCGTGTCCTCGGGTTCGAGCTGCAGGTGCGCGGCCGAGTACTCGGCCTCCGGAATGAGGCCCACGGGGAACGAGCCGTCCGTATAGAGCTCGCTCACCTCGCCCTTGCGCAGCAGCAGCGGCGAAGGATGGCCGGCCTTGATGTATTCGAAGCCACCGTCGCGGTCGAGCAGGCCGATGAACATGGTAGCGTACCGGCCCACCTCGGCGTGGCGGCAGAGGAAGCGGTTGATATGATTGAAGACTTTTACGGGATCGGCGCCCATGGTCATGCCGGAAAGAGCGCCCTGGAGCATGGTGGTCAAGAGCGCGGCGCCCAGTCCTTTGCCCGAGACGTCGGCGATGAGGAAGGCGGTGCGGCCGTCGCTGACCGGAAAGACGTCGAAATAGTCGCCTCCGACCTCGTGACACGGAGTGTGCACGCCGGTAACGGCGAGATGGGGAAAGTCGGTGAGGCCGTGGGGCAGAAGCGCCTGCTGGATGTGGCGGGCAATGCTCAGCTCCTGCTCCAGGCGCTGGCGCTCGCGCTCGCGAGCCACCAGGCGCGCGTTGTCGAGGATGCTGGCCGCTTCCATGCCCAGTGCGTCGAGGATCTGGCGGTCCATGGCGGAGAACGCCGCAATGCGCTGCGAGTCGAGATAGATGACGCCCAGGAGCTGGCCGCGCGGCAACACCGCCGACTGGTCGGAGTGGGCGCGCGGCATAGCGTAAAGCGGGATGGCGACCACGGCGCGCAGGCTCTGCAGTACGACGCTCTCGGCCGACTTCAGATCCGCGTCGGCCAATTTAAGGTCTGCAGTAACCACGTTCGATTGGCTTCTGACGGCCTGGTTGACCGCGGTCTGGCTGGGGCTCAGCGTCTCCGGAGGCAGGCTCCGGCCGCCATTGCTCCGCGCCAGGCGTACGCGCAGCGTACCTTCCGCGTCGGGCTCCAGCAGAATGCCCCGGTCGGCGTGGGTGATGGAAATAGCGTGATCCAGCATCGTGCTCAACACCGAGTCGAGCGGGAGCTGCGAGTGCAGCAGCGAGGTCGCCTCCAGCAGAAGGTTGAGCTTGCTCAACCCGCCCGAAGACGACGTGCCCGTGATGTCCGGGATGCTGGCGATGCGCGTCAGTAGGTTGGCCACGGACTCCTGCGATCCGGTTGAAGGAGCCGACGGGCTGCGAAAGATGATTTCGTAGCAGGCGTCGACGCCGAAGTTGATTACGTCGCCGTTTTCCAGGGTTTTCTGCTCGACCCTGGCGCCATTGACGAACACCCCGTAGCGGTTGCCGCGGTCCTCGAGGCGGTAGCCGGTTTCGCCGGTCACAATGGCGGCGCAGCGGCGGGAGATGCGGCCGTCGGCGAGTTGAAGATTGTTTTCTTCCGATCCCCCGCGGCCAATCAAGAACGGATTTTCCGAGATGGGAACGTATTGGCGGGACTGATCGGGCGCGACAACTTCGAGGACGGTTTCAGAGTGCGGGGAACTATCGTTCATGGCATTCGACGTGGGCGAATTATAGCATGGGTCGCGGCCCGGCCGGGCGCGACGCCGGCACTGTAGAATCGCCCTAAGGAGCACCCATCTCATCAATCGGGATCGCGATTCGAGAGCCCGAAATAAGAAGCGCGCGTGGGGAGTCTTAGCCTCGAACGCGGCTCGAATACTCGATTCTTTACCGTGAAGCACGGCGTCTCCGCACGGCGGCGGCGGTAATGACGAACTCGGATAAGGTCGTCGCGGGCCCCGGAAGGAAGATTCCGATGCTGCAACAAATTGGCTCCCTCACTCGTCAATCAGACTACACGTGTGCCTGTAGAATTTCGACGTGCAAGCGATGGAGAGATTGGCTCGATACGAATCTTGACCGGCTTCGGGGCCGACAGCCGGAGATTGCCGGGCCGCTGCCTTGCCGGACTTGAGAAACAACCAGAACTTCGCATTCGGAATGCCGATTTTTTTAAAACAGGGTCTCAACCGACCGTAACTCTCTTGAACTGGACAGAAAAAGAACATGGACCAGCCTTTTTCCGATTCTCAGCCTGAACCCTTTCACCTCACCCACGAACCGCCAAAGAAGAGGCGTCACCGCTGGGTATGGGCGGTGGTTCTCGTGCTCTTCGGACTGCTGTTTTACTGGGTTCTGCACCAGCATTATGCGAGCTCGACGGCCAGCATGGGACGGCATCACGGCATGAGCGGGGCGGTGCCGGTAACGGAAGTGACGGCCACGCTGGGCAGCATCGGCGTCTATCTCCCGGCCATCGGCACGGTCACGCCGGTCTACACCGATTCGCTGACCGCGCAGGTGACGGGCACGATCGCGGCCGTGCACTATCGCGAGGGGCAGTACGTGCGCAAGGGCGACCCCTTGATCGACATCGACCCTCGGCCCTATGAGGCTCAACTGACCGAGGCCCAGGGCGCATTGCAGCGCGACCAGAGCATGCTCGCCGAGGCGCAGATGGATTTGAATCGCTACCAGTTGGCGTGGGCAAAGAATGCGATTCCCAAGCAGACGCTCGACGACCAGGGAAAGCAGGTTCTGATCGACCAAGGCACGGTAAAGAACGACGAGGGGACGGTCCAGTACGACAAGGTTCAGGTGGGCTTTTGCCACATCGCGTCGCCCATTGCCGGCAAGGTGGGGCTGCGGCTGGTGGATCCGGGCAACCTGGTGACGGCGAACTCGACGACCACGTTGGTGGTGGTGACGCAAATGGCGCCCATCACGGTCATCTTTCCGCTCGCCGAGGACAGCTTGCCGCAAGTGCTCGAGCAGATGCGCCCCGGCAAGCAACTGACGGTGCAGGCCTACGACCGCACCGGCCAGACCCTGCTGGCCACAGGCAGGCTGATGACGGTGAATAACCAGATCGACACGACCACGGGCACGGTGCTGCTGCGGGCAGAGTTCGCCAACCGCAAAGGCATGCTGTTCCCCAACCAGTTCGTGAATATGCGGCTGCTGGTAAAGACGCTCGACAACCAGACCCTCATTCCAACCTCCACAATCCAGCACAACGGGACCGAGGACTACGTTTACCTCATCGAGAATCCCACCAGCAAGAGCGGCGCCAAGGCGGTGATGCGCGATGTGAAGTCCGGAGTTGCAAACCAGGGCCAAACCGCGGTGACGGGCATCAGCCCCGGCGACGTGGTGGCCAACAGCAGCTTCCAGAAGCTCATCAATGGGTCGCAGGTGGCAAAGTCCACCATGATGCTGCCGACGACCACGGCCAGCGAAGGCGTCATTCAATGAGTCCGTCTCGGCCATTCATTTTGCGGCCGGTGGCAACTTCGTTGCTCATGGCCGCCATTCTGCTGGTGGGTATTGTCGCGTTCACGCAGTTGCCGGTTTCCGCGCTGCCTGAAGTAGACTACCCCACCATCCAGGTGCTGACGTTTTATCCGGGCGCCAGCCCCGACGTGGTGGCCACCACCATCACGGCGCCCCTCGAGCGCCAGTTCGGCGAAATGCAGGGGCTGAGCCAGATGACCTCGACCAGCGCGGGGGGGGTTTCGGTGATCGTGCTGCAATTCAGCCTTTCGCTGGGCATGGACGTGGCCGAGGAGGAAGTGCAGTCGGCCATCAACGCGGGCCAATCGCTGCTGCCGTCCGATCTGCCGGTGCCGCCGGTCTACAACAAGACCAATCCCGCCGACGCCCCGGTGCTTACGCTGGCCGTCACCTCGAACGCCATTCCGCTTTCGCAGGTGGAAGACCTGGTTGACACGCGGCTGGCGCCGAAGCTGTCGCAGTTGAACGGCGTGGGCCTGGTGAGCATCAGCGGCGGCCAGAAGCCCGCGGTCCGCATCCAAGTGAATCCCGTGCAACTGGCCTCCTACGGCATCAATCTGGAGACGGTGCGCACGGCGCTGACCAACGCCAGCGTGAACTCGGCCAAGGGCAACTTCGACGGCCCGCGCCAGGACTTCCAGATCTACGCCAACGACCAGATCACCACCGCCGGCCAGTACAAAGACATCGTGGTCTCCTACGCGAACGGCGCGCCTGTCCTTTTGAAGGATGTGGCCAACGTGGTGAACGGCGTGGAGAACACCAAAGAAGCCGCGTGGATGGGCGACTCATCGCAGCCGGCCCAGTCGAACCTGACGCCGGCGGTCATCGTGAACATACAGCGGCAGCCGGGCGCAAACACCATCACCGTGGTCAACAGCATTGAGAAAGTGCTGCCGCAACTGGAGGTCAACCTTCCCGCATCGCTTAAAGTCACCACGCTGACCGATATGACCACCAGCATCCAGGCATCGATACACGACGCGTATTTCGAATTGCTGCTGACCGTCGGCCTGGTGGTGCTGGTCATTTTCCTCTTTCTGCGCAGCCTGCGCGCCACCATCATTCCCGCTGTCGCCGTGCCCCTGTCGATCGTCGGCACCTTCGCGGCGATGTACATGCTCGGCTACTCGCTGGACAATCTATCGATCATGGCGCTGATCATCTCCACCGGCTTCGTGGTGGACGACGCCATCGTGATGATCGAGAACATCAGCCGTTTTCTCGAAGAAGGAATGCCGCCGATCGAAGCGGCGCTGACCGGCGCGGGACAGATCGGGTTCACCATTGTGGCGCTGACGGTTTCGCTGGTCGCGGTGCTCATTCCGCTGCTTTTCATGGGCGGCGTGGTGGGCCGGCTCTTCCGCGAGTTCGCGGTCACGCTGGCGGTGACCATCGTGATCTCCGCCGTGGTCTCGCTGACGCTGACGCCGATGATGTGCTCGCGCATCCTGCGCCACGATCCGGAAGAGAAGCAGACGCGCCTCTACCGGTGGTCGGAGCACGTCTTCGACCGCATGATCGCGTTTTACGGGCGCACCCTGCGCGTGGTGCTGCGCTTCCAGACCATCACTTTGCTGGTGGAGCTGGCCACGCTGGTGCTGACCGTGGTCATGTACATCTACATTCCCAAAGGCTTTTTCCCGGTGCAGGACACCGGCGTGATCCAGGGCATCTCCCAGTCCTCGCAGTCGATTTCATTCAGCGAGATGTCGGCCAGGCAGCAGGAGCTGGCGAAGCTGATCCTTCAGGATCCGGCGGTTCAGAACCTGTCGTCGTTCATCGGGGCCGATGGCACCAACACCACCCTCAACAGCGGCCGCATCCTCATCGACCTCAAGCCGCTCGACCAGCGCGTTCCCAGCCACATCGGCGCCTCCGACGTAATCCGGCGCCTGCAGACGAGGCTGGCGCAGGTGCCGGCGATCCATCTCTACATGCAGCCGGTGCAGGACATCACGGTGGACGACCGGGTGAGCCGCACGCAATACCAGTACACGCTCGTCGATCCGGACACCGGCGAGCTGAACCAGTGGACGGCGAAGTTCGTCGGCCAGCTCAAGAAGCTGCCGGAGCTCGAGGACGTGGCCACGGATCAGCAGACCGGAGCGCGCGCCATCCAACTGGAGATCGACCGGGTGACGGCGTCGCGGCTGGGAATTGCGCCCTCGACCATCGACAACACGCTTTACGACGCCTTCGGGCAGCGGCAGATCAGCACGCTCTATACCCAGACCAACCAGTACCACGTAGTGCTCGAGGCCGCGCCCCAATGGCAGAAAAATCCCAAGAGCCTGAGCGACATCTATCTGCAATCGAGCGCGTCGGCAAACGCCACGGGCGCGGGCGCGGTCACGTCCTTTTCGTCCTCCGCTTCATCCTCGGCGGGTTCGAACGCGCTGACCGCCGGGGTGCGCTATACTCCCTCGTCCGGCATGACCACAGCGCCGGCCACCGCGCTGACCGGAAGCGCCGGCGTCGCGGGAGCATCGCCCAACACCCAGACCGCATCCACCGGCGCCGCTGCTGTTCCGCTCAGCGCCATCGCTCACCTCAGCAATACCACGGAGGCGCTCTCGATCAACCACCAGGGACAGTTTCCGGC
Organism: Occallatibacter sp.; assembly: GCA_050745765.1. Classification (GTDB taxonomy): domain Bacteria; phylum Acidobacteriota; class Terriglobia; order Terriglobales; family Acidobacteriaceae; genus Telmatobacter. Next base: position 64,208 of record JBOGLX010000009.1, read on the forward strand.
GGTCACCGTCTCCTTCAACCTCGCTCCCAATGCATCGCTGGGCACTGCCATCTCCCACATCAATCAACTGGTCAAGAGCCTTCACTTTCCCGTCAGCCTGCAATCCGGCTTTCAGGGCACCGCGGAGGCTTTCGAGGCCTCGCTGTCCAATGAGTGGCTGCTGATTCTGGCCGCGCTGGTCACCGTCTACATCGTCCTGGGCGTTCTCTACGAGAGCTTCATCCATCCCGTCACCATTCTTTCCACGCTGCCCTCGGCGGGCGTGGGCGCGCTGCTGGCGCTGATGATCTTCCACCAGGATTTGAGCGTGGTGGCCATCATCGGCATCATCCTGCTGATCGGCATCGTGAAAAAGAACGGCATTCTGATCGTGGACTTCGCGCTGGAGTTGGAGCGCGAGCACGGCAAGACCGCGTCGGAGGCGATTTACGAAGCCAGCCTGCTGCGATTCCGGCCCATCATGATGACCACCATGGCGGCGCTGCTGGGCGGCATCCCGCTGGCAGTGGGCACGGGCCTGGGATCGGAGCTGCGCCATCCGCTGGGCATCGCCATGGTCGGCGGCCTGCTCCTCAGCCAGATCCTCACTCTCTACACCACCCCGGTGATCTACATCTTCTTCGACTGGCTCGGCCATAAAGTAACCGGCCGCCATCTCTCGCAAGCGCCCAGGCACGCCACGCCGCAGCCAGGCACGGAGAGCGCATGAGCCTGTCTTCCCCATTTATCCGGCGGCCCGTGGGCACCACGCTGCTCACCGTGGCGGTGGCCCTGGCCGGCGCCCTGGCCTTCACGGTGCTGCCGGTGGCGCCGCTGCCCCAGGTGGATTATCCCACCATCAATGTCTCCGCCAGCCTGCCGGGCGCCAGCGCGCAGATCATGGCTGCGTCGGTGGCCACGCCGCTGGAGCGCCAGTTCAGCCAGATTGCCGGCATCACCGAGATGACGTCGTCGAGCAATCTCGGAAGCACCTCCATCACGCTCCAGTTCGATCTCAGCCGCAACATCGACGGCGCGGCCCGCGACGTGCAGGCGGCAATCAACGCGGCGCGCACCTACCTGCCGGCGAATCTGCCTTCAAATCCGTCCTATCACAAGTCGAATCCCGCCAACGCGCCCATCCTGGTTCTCGGCCTCACTTCCAACAAGTACGACGTAACCAAGGTCTACGATCTGGCTTCCACCATTCTGGAGCAGAAAATCCTGCAAATCAGCGGCGTGGGAGAAGTGGACGTGGGCGGCGGCGCCACGCCTTCGGTTCGCGTGGAAGTGGATCCCACCAAGCTGGAAAACATGGGACTCACGCTGGGCAGCGTGGCTTCCGCGCTGCGCCTCCAGAACTCCGATATGCCCAGGGGCCAGCTCACCGAAGACGGCGTCTCGCAAGACATTCTGGACAACGACCAGATTTCGGACGCCAGCCAGTACGCGCCCCTGATTATCGGCTATCACAACGGTACGGCCGTGCGCCTCTCCGACGTCGCCGAAGTTGTCAACTCCACGCAGAACATCCGCACCGCGGGGTTCCTGGACGGCCACCGGGCGGTGCTGATCATCATCCGCCAACAGCCGGGCGCGAACATCATCGATACCGTCGACCGGATCAAGCAGCAACTGCCGTCGCTCGAGGCGGTCCTTCCCAAGGGAATCGAAACCACCGTCGTTCTCGACCGCACCACCACCATCCGCGCTTCGGTGCACGACGTGGAATTGACGCTTCTGGGCTCCGTCTGCCTGGTGATCCTGGTGGTCTTCTTCTTCCTGCGCAGCCCGCGCGCCACGCTCATCCCCAGCGTGGCCGTCCCGGTATCGCTGATCGGCACCTTCGCGGTGATGTACGTGTTCGGCTACAGCATCGACAACCTCTCGCTCATGGCGCTGACCATCGCCACGGGATTCGTGGTGGACGACGCCATTGTGGTCATGGAAAACATCACCCGCCATCTGGAAGCGGGCATGGAGCCGTTTGCCGCGGCGATGAAGGGCGCCAAGGAGATCGGATTCACGGTTTTATCCATGAGCACGTCGCTGGTGGCGGTTTTTATCCCCATCCTTCTGATGGGCGGCATCGTAGGCCGTCTCTTCCGCGAGTTCGCGGTCGTGCTTTCGACGGCCATCGCGGTGTCGCTGATGATCTCGCTGACCACCACGCCCTGCATGTGCGCGCACCTGCTCAAAACGAAAAAGGAGGGCGCGAAGCACAACTGGATCTACCGCGCCAGCGAAAAATTTTTCGATGGCATGCTTTCCGTCTACCGGCATTCCCTGCTCTGGGTGCTCGACAATCCTGGGCTCACGCTGATCGTGCTGCTGCTCACCATCGCGCTCAATGTGGTGGTGATCTACAAGATTCCCAAAGGATTCTTTCCCGAGCAGGACGACGGGCTGATGATGGGCGGCGTCCAGGGGCCGCAGGATGCGTCGTTCCCGATTATGCGGTTCTCGCTTTTGAAACTGGTGAACGTGATCAAGACGGACCCCGCGGTGGCCCACGTGATGGCGTTTACGGGCGGCCGGGGGTCGAGCAACGGGGGCTTTCTCTTCGTCTCGCTCAAACCGCTCGGGCACGGCAAGGGCGACCGGACGGCTTCGGCAATGCAGGTTGTGAATCGGCTGAGGCCGAAACTGGACCGCTTGCCTTTGGCCTCGGCTTTCATGCGGCCCGGACAGGAACTGCACATCGGCGGCCGCTCCAGCAACGCGCTCTACGAGTACACCATCCAGTCGGACGACATTAACGACCTGGCGTACTGGGAACCGATCTTGTTGCAGCACATGCAGCATCTGCCCGGCCTTACGGACGTAAACACCTCCGTGCAGAACGGCGGCCTGGAAGAGATGCTCACCTACGACCGCACCACGGCGGCGCGGCTGGGCCAGACGCCTTCGACGCTCGACAGCTCCTTGTACAGCGCATTCGGCCAATCCGAGGTCTCCGTCATCCACACGGAATTGAACCAGTACTACGTGGTGATGGAAGTGGCGCCGCAGTACTGGCAAAACCCTTCGGGCCTGAACGACATCTACTTCGCGCCCACCAGCAGTTCCTCGTCGGGCCGCGCGGGGATCAATTCCGTCTCCCCGCTGCTGGGCGTGATGAAGTCGCGATCCGGCTCCACGCCGCTCGAGATCGATCACACCGGGCTGTTTCCTTCGGTGACGGTTTCGTTCAACCTGGGCAACGGGCTTGCCCTCAGCGACGCCACGCGCGAGATCGACCAGATGGAAGAACAACTCGGCCTGCCATCGACGATCCACGGCCTGTTCTCCGGGACCATGCTGGCCTATCAGCAGTCGCTTTCGAGCGAGCCGATTCTCATAGTCACGGCGCTGCTCGCGGTGTTTATCGTGCTGGGCATTCTTTACGAGAGCCTGGTGCATCCGCTGACAATTATCTCCACGGTGTTCTCGGCCAGCGCGGGCGCGATGATGGCGCTGATGCTGTTCCACATCGATCTTAACGTGATCTCCATCATCGGCATCATTCTGCTCATCGGCATCGTGAAGAAAAATGCCATCATGATGATCGACTTCGCGCTGCAGGCTGAGCGGGTTGAGGGCAAGAATACGCGCGACGCCATCTTCGAGGCCTGCATGTTGCGCTTCCGGCCCAGGATGATGACCACCAGGTCGGCGATCTTCGGCGCGCTGCCGCTGGCCTTCGGAACCGGCATGGGCTCGGAGCTGCGCCGCCCGCTGGGCATTACCATCGTGGGCGGCCTGCTGCTCAGCCAGTTGCTCACGCTCTTCACCACGCCGGTAGTCTATCTCTACATGGACCGCCTGCGCGTGCGCGCCATCAACAGGACGCACGGCGGATTGCCGGCTCCGGCCGAAGGATCGGCGATCTAACACGACGAAGGACCGGCAATGTAACACGAGAGGGACGATGACTATGCTCGAACCCAAAATGCGAATCTCAACCGCGGCAGCGCCTGCGCGCCAATTGCCGCGAAAGCCCCGTGCCCCATTCATTCCGCGCTTTTCGCGGAATGAGTGGGAAGGCAAGCCCTCACCTCTGATCGTCGCCGCGATCGCACTGGCCACGCTGGCATTCGCAGCAGGCTGCCGAGTGGGGCCGCCGTACCGTACGCCCGCGCCCCCGGCCGTGACCGCGCCCAACTACAAGGAATCGACCGTCAACTTCCAGAATGCTCCGGGCTGGAAGGTCGCCAGCCCGCAGGCGGCCATGATCCGCGGCAACTGGTGGGAGATCTTTAACGAGCCGGAGCTGAACTCGCTCGAAGAGCAGCTCAACGTCAACAACCAGAACATCAAGACTGACTTCCAGAACTTTATGGCAGCCCGCGCGGTGATTTCCGAGGCCCGCGCACAGTACTGGCCCACGATCACGGCCGGTCCCTCGTGGAGCCGTTCGCGGAACTCAAACAACCAGCGCGTCTCCTCCACGGCAACCACCGGAACAACCTCCTCGCTCTGGCAATTGCCGCTCGATGTCTCCTGGACGCCCGACTTCTGGGGCAAGATTCGCAACGAGGTGCATTCGGCCGAATACGCCGCGCAGGTCAGCGCCGCCGATCTTGAAGTGGAGAAGCTCACCGAGCAGGCGGATCTCGCCGAATTCTTCTTCGAGATTCGCGGCCAGGACATGTTGCAGCAAATCCTGGATCGAACGGTTGACGCCGACCAGAAGGCCCTGAACGCCGCCCAGGGCGCATACGATGCGGGCACCGGAGATTATATAAGTGTGGTCGAGGCCAAGGCTACGCTCGCAGCCGCGCAGTCGTCTCAAGTCAACGTGGGTCTTTTGCGCGCGCAGTACGAGCACGCCATCGCTATGCTGCTCGGCAAAGTGGCCACGGACTTCTCAATTCCAGTGAAGCCGATGATTTACACGCCGCCGCCGATTCCCACAGGCGTGCCATCGCAGCTTGCCGAGCGCAGGCCTGACGTGGCCGCTACTGAGCGCACGCTGGCCGAGGCCAACGCCACCATCGGCATCGGCTACGGCGCCTTCTTTCCGCAGATCACCATCTCTGCCGACGGGGGATTTCAAAGCGCAACATTCAAGCACCTCTTCGACTGGCCCAGCCGCTTCTGGTCGGTTGGCCCGAGCGCGTCCCAGGTCATTTTCGACGGCGGACTCTATCGCGCGGAGCTGCATCAGTACGTCGCCGAATACAACGCCGATCTCTCCAACTATCGCCAGACGGTGCTCGTCGCCTTCCAGCAGGTTGAAGATGCACTGTCAACGACGCGCATTTATTCGCAGCAGATTCTCCGCCAGCGGGATGCGGTCGCCTCCGGGCAGCAGTATCTGGACATGGAGATGCAGCGCTATAACACTGGCGTCGATCCCTACGTAGACGTGACGATTGCGCAGACCGCGCTGCTCGGCGACCAGTCCACGCTGAACTCGCTGCAGGTGGATGAGATGCTGTCCTCGGTCGAGCTTGTGCAGGCGCTCGGCGGCGGATGGGACCGCTCGCAGCTTCCCACGCCGGCGCAGGCAGGCGGCAAAACGACGAAAGCGGATTACACCCTGCAGCGGTAGTCGCGAATCGCCTGGAAGCTCGGGAGCGATGGTCCGCTTTATCGGAAAATTGATTTAGCAGCCCCAGGCACGTTGGTATCGAGGACGATCATTCGAATCGCGCTTTCTCCGTGCCGGAGGAGTCACGGCGGATGTCGATCTCGATTCCTCCGTAGCGCGCGCCAAGGGCGGCCAGCGCGGAGCCGATTTTGACGCCGATTCGCAATGGCCAACTACTCCATGGTGGCATGGCTTCGGCTTTCGTGCGCTGTGACACGCTTTGACGAGATAGGACAAGAGGCGGTAGATGCCGTAAGCGGTTGCATCGCGCCAACTCATAGGCTCTTACCGCCCGAACCGCTGTTTGGGGGCCATGCCCATGGCACCCATGCCGCCGCGCATCATTTTGGCGCCTAATCCGCCTTTGCCCATTTGCTTGAACATTTTGCTCATCTGCGCGTATTGGCGCAGAAGCTGGTTTACGTCCTGGACACTTGTGCCGCTGCCGGCGGCGATGCGCTTGCGGCGGGTGCCGGAGATGATCTGGTGGTTGCGGCGCTCCTTGGGAGTCATGGAGTCGATGATCGCTTCGAGGCGGACGAATTGCTTTTCGTCGATGCTGTTGGCGGCCTGCTTCATGCCGGCGAAGGGACCGACCGAGGGCATCATCTTCAAAATCGATTCCATCGAGCCGAGCTTTTTGATCTGGCGCAACTGGTCGCGGAAGTCTTCTAGCGTGAAGCCGTCGCCTAACAGGGCCTTCTTGGCGAACTCCTCGCTCTTTTTGCGGTCGAGCTTCTCTTCGGCTTTTTCGATGAGGGAGAGCATGTCGCCCATGCCCAGGATGCGGCCGACGATGCGGTCGGGATGAAACGGCTCGAAGGCGTCAGGCTTTTCGCCAACGCCCAGGAACTTGATGGGCTGGCCGGTGACGTGGCGGATGGACAAGGCCGCGCCGCCGCGGGCGTCGCCGTCCATCTTGGTCAGTACAACCCCCGTCAGGCCGAGACGAGTGTGAAATTCCTGCGCCGAATTTACGGCGTCCTGGCCGGTCATGGCGTCGGCTACGAACAAAATCTCGGTGGGCGAAAGGATCTTTTTAAGGCGCTCCATCTCGCCCATCAGGTCCTGGTCGATGTGGAGGCGGCCGGCGGTGTCGACGATGAGCGTGTCGCAGCCCATGATGACGGCTTCGCGGCGGGCTTCCTTGGCCAAACGTTCGACAAGAGCGGAGCCGGCGGGGTCGCCCTTCTGGTCGCCTTCGTAGAGGCGCGCCTCAATGGATTTGGCGACGACCTTGAGCTGCTCGCGGGCGGCGGGCCGGTAAACGTCGACCGAGACGAGCATGGGGCGATGGCCGCCCTTTTTGAGCCACGCGGCCAGCTTGCCGCTGGTGGTGGTTTTGCCGGAGCCCTGCAAGCCGGCCATGAGGATGACGGTGGGCGGCTGCGAGGCAAACTTGAAGCGGGCCGTATCTTTGCCGAGCAGGGCGATCAACTCGTCGCGAACGATTTTAATGACCTGCTCAGAGGGTGAGAGAGCGGTTAGAACTTCCGTGCCGATGGCTTTCAAGCGGATCTGCTCGATGAGGTCGCGGGCGACGTTGAGGTTGACGTCGGCTTCGAGCAGGGCTACGCGGATTTCGCGCAGGGCTTCGGCGATGTTCTCTTCGGTGAGCGTGCCCTGGCCGCGGAGGGTCTTGAAGACGCGCTGGAGTCTGTCGGTGAGGTTCTCAAACATAGGTCAATTCAAGTGTATCGAAGTGCGCTGCGCGCGGCAGAGCTTTGGGTGAGACTCGTAAGCATCGATGGCCGCACTTGTGCTCTTGTACCACGGTCGAAAGCCCACCGCCGAAACGATTCGCAGCGTCCCTCCGGGGCGCATGGTTCTATTGGCATCCTTACCCAGGACTGCGTCCGCCGAGGCGGACTTGTCCTGGGCTATCCTCGTGTTCCCCCTCCGGGGGAACCTGGAGTTTCTACATTTTGTTTTCCCTCCGGGGAACGAAAACCGGATTTCATCCACTTGTTGGGCCGCAGGCTCATGGGGACACGGCTGAGGCCATGCTTTTTAAAATCTGGAGACTCTCCGCGCGCTGTTCATCCGTGCATCGATACGAAGCTTGGAGCCTTGCGCGTTATTCCACCTGGGCGAGGGAGACGGCGAACCAGTTTTTTTCGTCGGTCCAGGTGGAAGCGGGGACGAAGCCGGCTTCGGTCAGCAATCGCTCCAGACCGCCGGGGGCGAATTTGTAGCTGTTCTCGGTGTGGATGGTTTCGCCCTCGGCGAAGTGGACGGTGAGATCGAGGGCGCGGAGATGGACGCGCTGGGGGGCCTGGCTTTCAAGGTGCATCTCGATGCGGGAATGAGTGGGGTTCCAGAGGGCGCGGTGGGCGAAGGACTCGGGGGTGAAATCGGCTTCCAGGTCGCGGTTGAGGCGGATGAGGAGGTTGCGGTTGAAGGCGGCGGTGACGCCGGCGTCGTCGTCGTAGGCGGCGAGGAGGATGGATTCGTCCTTGACGAGATCGACGCCGAGGAGGATGGCGTCGCCGGGGTTGAGGCGGGCGCGGACGCGGCGGAGGATGCGCAGGGCTTCGGCAGGCTCGAAGTTGCCGATGCTGGAACCGATATAGAGAACGAGGCGGCGCTCGCCGGGGCGAGGCTGGGCGAAGACCAGGCCGTTGGTGTAGTCGAGGACGCGGGGAGCGACGGCGACGCCGGTGAGCTCGCACTGGATGCGGCGGACGGCAGCGTCAAGGGCGCTCCCGGAGACGTCGATGGGCTCATAAACAAGGGGAGGGACGAGGGAAGGCTGGCGGGCGGCGGCGGCGGCGAGCAGGAGACAGGTTTTGGCGGCGGAGCCGGCGCCGAGCTCGACGATGCGCAGAGGGCCGGGACCGGCGGCGAGGGCGACGATGGCCGGGGCGTGAGCGGCGAAGATGGCGCGCTCGGTGCGGGTGAGATAGTACTCGGGCAGCTCGGTGATGCGGTCGAAGAGAAGCGAGCCCCGGTCGTCGTAAAAGAGCCAGGCGGGCAGGCGGCGGGGTGCGGACTGGAGTCCTTGCCGAACGGCGGCGGCTAGGGGAGATTCGATTTGCGCGGGGACAGCAGAGACGGCTGCTGGAGTCATGTCCAAAGTTGGATGCGGGATTGAGGGTGGAAGAATCGAGGAATTGGTTAAAAGATTGTCGGATTTGGGGGGCGGCGGGCTGGGGGCGCCTATTTTCGTTTGAGGGCTTCGAGCTCGTCGAGGGTGCGGGGCCAGTCGGAGCCCAGAAGGCGGGAGAGGCTGCGGTCGGCTAAAACTTTGCCGCCAGTCTGGCAGACCGGGCAGTAGTTGGTTTCGTTATCGGCGTAGCGGATGCGCTGGATGGGGGCGGCGCAGCGCGGGCTGGGCCGGCCGAAACGGCCGTGCACGGCCATCCCGGGGCGGAAGGCGGTTACGCCTTCAGGGAATTTTTTCCGGGCTTCGGAGACGAGCCGCTCGGTCCAAAGCGAGAGCGTGCCGCGTGCGGCAGCGTAGAGGCGGGTCCACTGCTCATCGGTGAGTCTGTGGGTGAGGGCGATGGGGGAGAGCTGGGCGGCGTGGAGGATCTCGTCGGAGTAAGCATTGCCGATGCCGGAGATGAGGCGGGGGTCGGTGAGGGCGCGCTTGAGAGTGCGGTTTTCGAGGGTGAGGGCTTGGCGGAATTCGGCGAGATCGGAAGAAAAGACTTCGATGCCTCCGGGGTCGATGTCGCGGAGGGCCTGTTCGCCGCGCAGGAGGTGGAGGGAGGCGCGGCGCTGGCTTCCGGCTTCGGTCAGGACGAGGGAACCGCTGGGGAAATCGAAGGCGGCGAGGGCCTGGCGGCCGGAGAGCTTGGCCTGCGGCGGGCGCCAGTGGAGGCGGCCGGCGATCATCAGGTGCAGCACGAGCCAGAGGCCGGGATCGACGCCGATGGCGATGCGCTTGCCGATGCGGTGAAGGGCGCGGACGGGTTTGCCCTCGACGGATGCGAGGGGAGGATCGGCGGTGCGGAGGAGGAAGACGCTGACGATGCGGATGCGCTCGAGCGACTGGCCGAGAATGCGGGGCTCCAGGGCGGCGATGTAGGCGGCGATGTCGGGGAGCTCGGGCATTTAGTCAAGATTGCAGCGAAAGCGGCGATTCGGCAATCGGCGGGGCGATTCAGATTGATGTGATTCCAAGGTTTCCGTGCAAAAAGAGCCTGTTCCGAGCTTGGCGATGAGTAGCGCCGGTCTCCTGACCGGCTGTACTGGCGGCGTCCTCGCCGCCAGGGGAATTGAGTGGCAGCACAAGCATGGGCGCGGGTCAGGAGACCCGCACCACAGCCGGTCGGGAGACCGGCGCTACTATTTGCGGATAAGTTGTAAGTGTTCCTCCTCCGCCCAGCGGTGGAGCAGATCGGCGCTCCCGTTTGAAGGGCAGTTAACGCGAAGAGAGTTGCTCCCCACAATGCGCAATAGAGAAACCGCCGTCAGGAGCAGAAGCAGCCGACGCGGCGAAACGGTGCGCCCTCGTTCGCCGATTCTTGCCTACGCCTTCGCCGCCTCGATTCGCACCTTCACCTCTTTGCCCGGCTCCATCGCGACCGCAAGAGGAATCGCCTCAAACCCCGGAACCAGGTTGAACGTCCGCTCCTTCGGCACGCTGCCAAATCCCGCGGCCGCATCCGTGTGTACCGCGATCGCGCCTTTGGCTTTGGTGACGCGCACCGTCTGCGCATCGGGCTGCTCGAACGGCTCGCTGCTCCGCGCCAGCACCGGCACGATAAACTGCAGGCCCGAAGAAGTGGTAACCTCGCCGCTGGCGCTCGCCGTCAACTCCACACCGCTTTCGCTGAGCGTATACGTCACGTGGTAAAGCACCTCGCCGCCCTTCGGCGGTTTGTGGTTGTTGTCCAGCATCCGTCCCTGCGCGTCGAAGACAATAGCGCCGCCGTTCTGCTCCGCCTTCAGCAACGCCTTGAAGTCGTTCAGGTTCGAGTAGCTGTCCGCTCCGGCCGTGTACTCGATGCGCGCCGTCAGCGGCATGTGTACGTCGCTGCGGTACTGCTGCTGGTTCGAGATCTCGATCATCTCGTAGTGGGTCATGCTCGCCGTCAGCACCGGCCCGAGATCCATGTGATAGAGGCCGCTCAGCGCGCCGCCCGACACGTGTCCGCCGCCCAGCCCGCCGCTGCCCGCTTGCACATGCTCGGAGTAGCCCCAGTCGTACTCCGTCACCGTCGCCCGCCACGGCCCGATGGCCGCGAGGCGCGTCCCAATCGTCTTAAAAGTCTTCAACCCGTAGGGCTCGTCGCGCGGCAGCTTGGGCCGGTCCACTGGAGTAAAGTCGCATTCGTCCAGCACCGCCGCAATGGCCTTCGCGTGCGTGAACGTGTGATGAATGCAGGGCAGATCGCCGTGGACCTCGTAATCCGGCCCGCCGTAGAGCAGCCCGTTGTGCGTGCACCTGGCCATCAGCTCCGCGCTGCGCCGCGCCGCCTCGCGGAACCGCGGGTCGAACTTCGACATCAGGAAGAACCCCGGATGGCAGCCGTCCGCCGTGCGGCTGCCCCACCAGCTCCATTTATAGTTGCGCGTGCCCCAACTGTTCTCCCACGCGCCGTCGGGCAGCATGAACTCGATGTGCGTCTTCATGGCGGCCACAACCTGCTTCTGCACCGGCTTGTCGTCGGCCAGCACGCTATACATCGCCAGCGATGGCAGCGACTCCTCGACGTTGTAGCCGAGATCGACTGGCCGGCAGCCCTTCGGCGACACCCCCTGCAGCGGATGCCCCTCGCCAAAGAGAAATCCGTCGGGCGAGAACTGCTGCATCACCTGGTGCGCCATGCCGCGGCCGCGGTTAAGATAGCGATCTTCCCCCAGCACCTGACCGCAAAGATAAAACGCCAGCGACGAAGTGACCGGGTAATTCACGTTCCCCGTCTCGATGGTGATAAAACCGTCGAGAAATTTAGCCGCCGCGGCCAGCCGGTCCTTCCATTTCGCTCGCGTGGCCGCGTCCAGCACTTCGCCGTGGTGCTTCAGCGCCTCGGCCAGCGCAATCGCGTGAAACACCGTGATCCCCTGCCACGTGCTCAGCGTCACGTCGTTCACCCAACTGCCGTCCGGCCGGCTGACCATCGCCTGCGACCACTCGTTCACCAGGATGGCCGCGCGCACATACTTCGCCTCGCCGGTCGAGTGCGCCATGCGCAGCAGCGGATACACCGAATCCCCGCAGCGCCCGTGGATCAGCACGCACGAAGGGCAAAGCAGCCCGCCATAAAACGCCGGATCCTGAAGCGCCCCGCCCTGCTGAGCCCCGCCTTGCTGAGCCCCGATCTGCCGCTCCACCATCCCGTCGCACCACGCCGCCAGCAGGTCCGAATAGAGCTTCTCTTCGGACGTTTCCTGCGGCGAGGAAGGATTGTGAAGAGATTCAGCGGCCGATGCCAACCTGGGAAAGGCAGCAAGGACGCCCAGCGCCACCCCCCCCCCGGTGGATAGTTGAAGCAACTCTCTGCGCGTAAGCCCCGTGGGAGCATCATGAATTCTCATCGCTAAAAATACTACCTCCGCATCCGGCTGGATGTATACCTTTGCAGAACCGTACCGCCCGGCACCGCGCACGCAAGGGCCGCCCGAAACGCCTGAAAAGATAAACCCCAGAAAACACTTGCCGCGCGATGGGGTATTTGCGACAATGATTCACCGGCGCGGGGCCTCCCCGGAACTATCTGAAAAATCGGAGACCAGCGCGCGGGCCGCCAGAGCTGCTTGGCCGCCGGCTTTGGAAAGCAACATCTGTACGGCAGGCAACATCACAGAACCAGAAGTGACCTGCAAATAGCTTCAACCCCTTTTAGCTTCGTCATCTTTTGATAATTTGAGTTGCGCATCCGCCGGATAAACGCGGCGGGGCATTTGACCGACTCGCAGCACCATTACTCTCCCAGTGACTGCGCCGGGGCGGCTTTGACCCTGGAAAATCCACAATAGAGGCCGGACAATTGCAGATCGGAAGGGGTATTTGTAATGGAATTCCTTCATCGCTCTATCGCCAAATGGACCTCGGGAGCGCTATGCCTGGGGAGTTGCTTGCTGGTGTGCTCTGCCGCCCTGGCCCAGGTTTCGTCCCAGGCTCCCGCTTCGTCCGCGATGCAGCAGGGCGTGGCTACCATTCCCGGCCCGCTGCGGTCGTTCCTGCGCATGGCTGGGATCAGCCAGGAAATTCCCCCCAATAATGTGCTGCCCATGCTGGCCCGAAACGTCTCTCTCTGGGGCTACGAGAACGGCAGAGAAACGGAGTTCCTGCGCCTGGTCATCCGGTACGTCCACATGGCGCGCGAGCTGCGGGATTTGACCGGCCCCGACGGCGCCATCCACGTCACCAACTGCAGCAATGCCCAGGAACTGGTCCACATCCTCGGGTACGCCTTCCAGAACACTTGCGGCCAGAAGGATTCTTACCTGGTCACCGCCAATGCAGGCCGCGCGTTCCTCGCCGTCGACTCCGGCTTCCCGCTCACCCTGCTCGAGCAGGACCTTCAGGCCGGCAAGCCCTTCAGTTACCCCTTTCCCGCAACCCAGGTCCCCGTCCTCGGCACTGAGAAGCAGTGGGCTTCGATCAGCGCCCGCGGACGCCGCGCCGGCGAAGACATGCTCGACATCCTGCTCTTCGATTCCGAAACAGACCGGCTCTACTCGGCCATGGCCCGCATCGATCCCGAAACCGCCCGTGAGCTTGTCCGCGCGCCGGGACTGGCCAGGCTGCTGCCCGTCGCCGATGTCCTCGACTTTTACGGAAGCCAGATTTCGATTCGCTCCGGTGAGGTCGTTCTGCCGGGAGGCGCGGACGCGGAGCGCGGTTGGCGCGAACTGGTGGGCGCCAGCCCCAGGTCGCCGGGCGAGTTCGTCAGCCACCTGCTGGGCCGCGACCACGGCTGGCTGGCCGCCTATTTCGATGCCTTGGCGCGCGTGAACCGCGACCAGCAAGTTCACCTCACCAGCCCGGCGCGCATCCGGCGTCTCTACGATGCCTGGCGCGCCACCGGCACAAAGTATGGCGCCGCGTCCGGCGTCTTCCCGCGCAACGCCGATCTGCTTCTGCTCTTCACCCGGCTTGAATGGCAGCCCGACGGCGAGCCCCGCGTCCCCGGAGACATGGCCATGTGGAGAGACGTCCTCTACCGCGAGACCCGTTCGATCGGCGATCGTGACTGGGCGCGGGGCGTGCGCGGCGTCAACACTCCCGGCCAGCTCCTCGACCAGATCGTCTCTTCCGCCAATCTCGAAACCGACAGCGGCCCCTTGCAGCTCTATCTGGCGCTGAACGACATCGACAACGGCCGCGCCCCCGATGCAAAACTTTCCCAGGCCACGGCTAGCCTGATTGCGGATAAATTCGCCAAATACAGCCAGTGGTGCACCATCTTCGGCGAGTTTCCCTCGCTCGACGACACCTCGATCGCCCAGTTTATTCAGACCGCCGATCGCGTTAGCGGTATCTCCAATCAATCCCTGCGAGCCAATGCCATGGGCTCCTTCCAGGCCAACGTGGGGCTGTGGCAGATCTTCGCGCGCCAGGGTCAGATCTCCCCGCGGGCGCTCAATACTTCGTGGCAAAGCACAGTCGATCCGTTCCACAACGTTTCCTCGTCTCTGACCCTCTTCCAGGCCTCGCGCAATTCTCTACAATCGCTCGTGGTCGCCGCCGGCGGCAGCCCCGACGTTTCCCAGGACGAGCTCGTCGATATGCTGGCCGGCCCCCTGCAGAGCACCGAAGCCGGACGCCGCGCCCACGCTGAAATTGCCGCCAGAATCACCGCCGTGCTCGACAACCAGCGGCTGGTCTCCCTGGACACGCTTTACGGCCTCTACGACGGACTCAACAGCCGGGCCCACGGTGCGCAGGTCAGCGATAATCTGCTCCAGCTTGCCGCCGATCTCCGCGAATTCGAGCTGCCCCGGCCCATCTTCTCCGGAAGCGAGAGAACCTCCTGGTCGCCCGTCGTTTACAGCAGCCGCCACGCCGAGCTGCAGGTGCGCACCGACCTCACCCGAGTGCTCCGCTCCGGCGCACCGGCCGCGCAACTTGAAGAGGCGCGCGGCCGGCTCGCGCCCTTCCTGCGCGACACCCTCGTCGGCTTCAACTACGCTTACTACGAGCCGCCCGGCGCACAGGTCCTGCGCAACAACCCCCTCTTTGTGCGCGCACACGACTTCACTGCCGCCTCCGTGCAGGGCGTCAAGGATGTGTGGGACGCCCCGATGCCCGTGGGCGTGGGCGTCACCGCCGGCGGCGGAGCTTTTCTGATGGGCTCGCTGGCCGATTTGCCCTTTGCCCTGGCTTCCATGGAAGGCGACTTCATCGCTCCCACCCACGTCCAGGCTCTCATCTGGAAAGAGACCGTGCCCGTCCTCTTGACCGATGCCGTGGTGCCCCGCTATTGGAACGTTAGCCGCGATGAACTGCACGCCGTCGCCCTCTATCAGCGCGCCGGCGAGGAGCTTCTGACGGCTTCGGCCTCCAATGAGCAACTGCGCGGGAAAGTGACCGCCATTCTCGCCGGCTGCACCACGCCCCGCCGGCTCGCCCAGATCGAAGATGCGCTCGTCGACCCCGGGAGCGCTGCCGCGTTCGTCCCGCGGTTCCTCCCCGTCGAGTCCTTCTACCTCGCGGCCGAGTTTCGCAAACAATTTCCCGGCCAGATCGGCCGCTATGTAAACGCCGGAAGTGACCTTGAAGAGCTGGCGCAACGGGATCCCTCCGCCCTCAGCATTGACCGGATCAAAAAAGACTTCGGCGTGCCCCATCCTTATATGGCCGGCAGCGACGGGCCAACGCTGCTCTTCACCGGCATCTTCCCCATCTCCGGCGGTTACGCCAACCGCCTGTTCGGCGAGTCGTGGGAGTCCACGAATCTATACTGGGCGCGCCTCGCCGATGAAATGGGCGACCCGCCGCCCATGCTCAATGTACTTATTCCCATGCTCACGCGGCACATGGTGGCCAACATCTTTGGCACCAGCATCGACGACTGGCCCGCCCTGCTGCGCGCCATGCGGCAGACGGGCGCGGAATTCCGCGCCGGCAAGTTCGGCGTCGAGAGCCGGGGCCTGGTCGCAGAACGTTAAGTTTACCGGTAACTATCGAAAGGAAGACCATGCGCATCGGAAAAGTTACAGTAAAACAAATCGCCGGCGGATCCTTACTTTGTGCGGGACTGTTACTGGTGCTGGCCGCGCCCCGGCGGCCCGCGGCGCAGGACAATTCCGGACGCCTCCACCTTAACGTCGATCTCGTCGAGCTGAACGTAGCCGTCACCGACCGCAAGGGAAATTATGTCTCGGGCCTTCGCCCCCAGGATTTTCGGATCACCGAGGACAAAATCCCCGAGAAGATTGCCTCCTTCGATGAAGGCGGAGCGCCGGTCAACGGTTCGCAGTCCGATTCGGAAGCTGACCAGGCGGGCAACGCCGGCAGCGGGGCTGAGGCTTCGGCGCCGCCTGCTCTGGCGTCGGCCGGCTTGGCCAACTTGCCGGCTACGCGGCCCATCGGCGCCAATGTCTTTGTCCTTTTCGACACCAGCAACTACATGTACCGCGGATTTGTGTACGCGCAGGACGCCATCACCGACTTTGTGCGCTCCATGGCGGCTGAAGACAACATTGCCTTCTATTCCTACAGCCGCGATCTTTCGCGCGGCGCGCTGCTTACCACCGACCGTTTCAACCTGGTCAGGGGCGTGCGCAGCACCGTCGCCGGCGACGATGCCGCCCTCTATAACTGCCTGCTCCTCACCGTTGAAGACGCCGCGTCTCTCAGGGGGCGCAAAGCCATCGTGGTCTTCTCCAACGGACCCGACAACGCCAGCTCCATTCCGCCCGAGGACGTAGCCGAGCTCGCTCAGTCCACGGGCACCATCATTTACATCATCAGCACCAGCGCGGCCCAGAACGAGCCTGTCTCCACCGCCGCCTTCGAGCGCATGAGCAAAGCCACCGGCGGAAAAGCCTACTTCGCCCGCAACTGGCGCGACGAGCACCAAGCTTTCTCCTCGATCAAGGAAGACCTCGGCCATCTCTACACCTTGAGCTACTATCCAAAACCCAACCCCAACCGCGGCTGGCGCGCCATCAAAGTGGAATTGGTCGGCAAAAACCTGCAGAAATATCGCATCCGCACCCGCGACGGCTACAGCCTGCAGCAGGTGAATGGAACCGGCCCGAGTTACGCCTCCACCGCATCGCAATCCGATCCGGAATACTGAGTTTTGTTGAATCTTGATGCAACTCGACGGCCGGAAAACTCCCGTCGCCGTTTACGAAGATTTCTGTCCGATCTTCTTTACGATCCGGCCGAGCCCCTCGGAATTGCAGGCGGCCCTCCAATTGGCGCGGGCTGTTTTCAGGTGATTCGGTCGAGCGCCTTCAACACTTTTAAAGCCTTCTCCTTCCGCAAGCGCTTCCAGTCGGCGATGGGCTTCTTGCCCGCTCTGTCCGACAGGAATGCCCATTCGGGATTTGGCTTTGTGTGCTCTCGCGATGCCCGGAGCCACGCGGAGGCAAATTCTCCAAACGTAGGCGCTATGCCTGCGGACCAAAAGTTCCTGGCAAGAATTCTGGCGATGGCTCCACTCTCAAATCGTCCGCCGGTCAAAGACTTCAGAATTTCGACCATTCCGCGGTGAGTTTTGTCATATTGCCCATAAAACAACCGATCGTCCGCTGTGAGCTGTTTCGGAAGCGGATCGAAGCAGACCACCGACGCCTGAAGGCAGGTCTCCTTCGAAATCGCGCCCGTCTCCAGGAAACGCCGAACTCTGTCCAGAATCACTCCCTTCCTATCGTCATCCCGCGTTACTCTTCTGCTTCCATCCGGAGTTGCGACTGCAATTCTGCAGGGAATTGAATGACGCCTGCAGAATGTCTTAATCTCAGCAAGGTTCAAATAGTTCAGATCTTCCAGTAATTCTTGCCGCTCCTCTTCTGGCAGCTTCGAAAGTGCACAGAAATCCATCGATCGCCTCCGCAATCCGGATCGCTTTTAGATCCCAATCGCCTTTCGATAATGGACAAATTGGGAACCAGGCGTCAATCCTTCCCAGCAGGCCAATGCGCTCGCCGGCATCGGCGGCGCCCTATGAAGATGCGTGCGTCGAGCCGGCGGAACATCCGGCCCGTACTCTCCGGCCCGATCCTGCCCATCCCGTCCCTGGATGAACTTTTTTCGCTTCCGCGCGTAACTTCTGCATCCCCGCCTCCGCGTTTTTGCGGATAAGAGAGTAGAAGCGATCGCCATGGCCCGCAACTGGCACCCGGACTTTGAACAACTCGTGGACGAGCACCAGTCCATGGTCTTCTCGCTGGCCTTGCGCATGACCGGCGACCGCGGGCTGGCGGAAGAGATCGCGCAGGACATCTTTCTCGAGCTCGACCGGCATCTGGGCAGGATCGAGTCTCCGCTGCACGCGCGCTTCTGGCTGCGCAGGGTCACCATGAGCCGCGTAGCCGACGCGCTCCGCCGGCGAAGGGTGAGGGGCATGGATTTGTGGGTCGAGATCGAGGAGCATCACGCCGCGCAGCCCGCAACCCAGTTTGAGGAACGAAGCTCGCCGCTCGGCGCCCGCGTGGAGCATCTGCTCACCACGCTGCCCGAGCCGCAGCGCGCCGCCCTGGTGCTGCGCTACCAGGAGGATTTGACTCCCGAGGAGATTGCGGCCACGCTCGATGCGCCGGTAGCCACGGTAAAAAGCCATCTGCAGCGCGGCCTCAAGCTGCTCCGCGCCAAGGCAGCCAGCCAGTTGAAGGAGTACGTGCGTGGGACCTGAAGCGATCGACGACCTGGAACGGGAGCTGCGCCAGAGTCTGGAGCGCCGGCCGGCGCCGCCCAGCCTGAAGCGCAAAGTGATGGAGCGCCGCCGGCGCGAGCTCGACGAGCGTGCGCACAAGCGCCTGGTCTTCTGGCGGCGGCTCACGGCCGCCGTCACGCTGGCGGTGGTGATTGCCGCAGTGCTGGTCTGGCGCAACGCCGACCAGCGCCGCAGGGGCGAAGAGGCCCGCCGGCAGGTGCTCACCGCGCTGCGCATCACCAGCCGCGCCTTGAACCGGATGGAAGCCCAGCTGGCGGCAAGCAACAGCAATTCGCAGGAATAAAAAGGAGAGATGGCAATGAAAGAACGAATATTTGTCTTGATTTTGGGAGCAGCAACGCTGGTTGCGCCGGCCATGGCGCAGACCTCCGCGCCGTCTCCGCTGATGCTGCCGCCGGCCGTCGAAAAAGAACTGGCCGCGCGCGCCTCCGACGTCACCGAGGTCACGCTCAACAAAAGCATGCTGGGCTTTGCCGCCAAGTTCATGAACGAAAAGCACCCGGACGATACCGCGGTGCAGCAGTTGATCGAGGGCCTCGACGGAATTTACGTCCGCGACTACGAGTTCGACAAGCCGGGCGAGTACTCGATGGACGAGATCGACAACCTGCGCAGCCGGTTTGAAGGCCCGGAGTGGCAGCCGCTTGTGCATGAAGCCGACCGCAAGAACGGCGAAACCACCGAAGTGCTCATGAAGCTGGTCAACGGCCAGTCGCAAGGCATGTTCGTCCTGGATGCCGAACCCAAGGAGCTGTCGATCGTGCTCATTCTCGGCCCCATCCGCATGGACCAACTTGGTGCGCTGAAGGGCCTCGGCGGACTCGGCTCGCTCGGCAACCTTACCGATGGCGCGCAAGGCAAAGGCAAAATCAAGGATAAGAAAGGTGGCGACCAATGAGGCCGTGGTTCTCCACCCCAGCGACGAAGACCTATCGCTGGGGACCCCGGTTTTGGATTCCTCTTTGCATCCTGGCGCTGCTGATTCCTGTTGCAGTGCTTGCGGGCGGCTCGGGCCGGGGATTCGACGGCGTCGTGCGCTCCATTGAAGTTCGCTACCACACTCACGCCACGCGCATTCCATTTCTCGGCCTCGTGAGCTTTGTGGCCGACAGGGCAACCAATGGCGGCGTCGCCGGCGTTCACGTCGCTGAGTTCGACAACTTCTCCGCGCCCGTCGATGGCGAAGAGTTGGACCGGATCGTCGAAGCAAAGCTCGGCGGCGGCTGGTCGCCGATTGTCCGCGAATTCAGCAGCAAGAACCGCGAGCAGACCTTCATCTTTTCCCATCCGGAAGGCAGCCGCATGGGCCTCTTCGTCCTCGATCTCGACCACGGCGAGCTCGATGTTGTCCAGGTCTCCGTCGATCCCGATCACCTGAACCAGAGCATTGCGCAATACCAGCATCGCCGCGATCGCCACGACATCTCCGACTAGGCCATACCGCCTATTCTTGTACGAAAGTGGGTGCCCCAGGCCTCGCTTTTGAGACCTGGCAATGGCAACTGCCAGATTTGAATTGAGTCGCTCGGGGCGTTTGGGTCTGAGCGGCCGGGAATCAAACCCGCCATATACGGCGGGTTTGGTGCTGGCTAAACTTGATTCAGCAATGGCCGGCACACCTCCAATGCGCGCATCCGGTTACCGCGGCCGCCTTGCGCCCTCGCCCACCGGCTATCTGCACGTGGGCCACGCGCGCACCTTCTGGACGGCAAGCCAGCGCGCCCGGGACGCCGGCGGCACGCTGGTTCTGCGCATGGAAGACCTGGACCCCGACCGCAGCCGCGCCGCCTACGCCGAAGCCGCAATCGAAGATCTGCGCTGGCTCGGCATCCGCTGGCAGGAAGGCCCCGACAAAGGCGGCCCGTCAGCGCCCTACGTGCAGAGCAAGCGCAAGGGCGTCTATCTGGCCGCGTGGCGCAAGCTGCTCCGCGCCGGCCGTCTGTTCCCGTGCCGCTGCTCGCGCAAAGACCTCGAAACCGCGCTGGGCGCGCCCCACGAGCGCGTCGGGCACGGCGAAGGCCAGGGCGGCGGAAAATTCGATGGCCTCGACGACGAGCCCGTTTACCCCGGCGCCTGCCGCCGCTTTATCGGCAACATTCCGTCCCTGCCCGGCCCCACCGCGGTCGACCTCGAAGCGCCCGACGGCATCAACTGGCGCTTCCGCGTCCGCGACGGCGAGCCGGTCGAGTTCATCGACCGCAACCTCGGCCCGCAGCGCTTCGTCGCCGGAGAGGACTTCGGCGATTTTATCGTCTGGCGCCGCGACGGCGCGCCCAGCTATCAGCTCGCCTGCGTGGCCGACGACGCCGCCATGGGCATCACCGAAGTCGTCCGCGGCGCCGATCTGCTTAAATCCACCGCGCGCCAGATTCTCCTCAACCGCGCCCTCGGCTTCAACGACCCAGATTGGTTTCACTGTCGGCTGGTGGTCGATCACAACGGCCGCCGCCTCGCCAAGCGCCACGATTCGCTCAGCCTCCGCGCCCTCCGTCAGCGCGGCCTCACGCCCATGAACATCCTCTCCGCCGAGCTCCCGGTCGAAGCCTGAAGTCCGCTCGATCCGGTCGCACCGCCGCCAACCTGGCCGCCCCGGAGCTGCCCCGAGCCTGCCCTGAGCCTGTCGAAGGGAGTCTCGATTCTGAAACCTGGGACGGGCAATGGTCGCAAAAACTGCCTCATCGCCACGGTTTCCACTCCCCTTGCGTCGGCGTCCCCACCTCGCCCCGCTCGATCCGCTCGAGAAACGTCCGCGCCAGCTTGCGCTCCCCCGGATGGCTCTCCCCGTGAATCGAGCAAAGGTCCAGGAACTCGTCGGCCAGGGCATTGCGCTCCCCCTCCTGCGCAAACACGCCCTGCAGGGCCAGCGCCAGCTCCCGCAGCCGCGCCGCTTCGGGCCACGCGCCATCCTCTCCGTCCCCCTCCGCGTACTCCGAGAACAGTCCTCTGCGCCCGCGCGCGCACTCGTCCAGGCAGGCCAGCAGTTGCTCGCTGAAAACGCGGCCCAACTCGTCAAGCTCTTCGGGATGGACAGGGCCTGAAGTTTCCATAGTCTTCAAAATATGCTCCGCGCGGCGCGGAATCTACTCCTATTTTCCTTCCTCACCGCGTCCCTTGCGAAGCAGAATCCCCTCGCGAAGCAGAGTTTTTGCGCGGCGAAACAGAATTATTCAGCAAAGCCGCAACCCCGCCAAACGGCATCCGCGTTTCCCCGATCCAGAACCGGTTGCTCCACCGCGCCACCGCGCCGGCCTGCCGTCCCGCCAGCCGCGCCTGCGCTTCGTGCCACGGCCCGGCAAACCGAACCGCTCCCGGCAGCCGTCCATAAATCCGCGGCAGCCAGCGCAGCGCCCGCTCGGCTGCGTCCCGTTCCTCCGCCCCGAACTTCAGCTCAAACTCTTCGCGGAACCTCGCCGGCATCCACGCCGTCGTCAAAGCAAGGTACCAATGCGGCAATCGCATCCACGACCCCGCCCCGGCCAGCAGGTTGCGCGCAATCGACAGCCCCGCGCGGCTCACGCCCAGCGCGTCCGACTCGTGCATCGCCCGGTTGTAGGCCAGGAAATCGTCCCAGGTCTCCGGCAGCGCGGCCGGCCGCACCCCGAACAGCGCGGCCAGCGTCTTCGTCTCCCCGTAGTACCGTTCCCGCTCGGCTGCCGTCAGCGGCGGCATCGCGCACTCGTACGCCATCACCGCGGTCTCGATCAGCGTCGCAAAAACCCAGCGCAGCGCAGCCAATTCATTGGCCTCGTAGCCCGACCCGCTGCGGTAGCCAGCCACGTCCTCCGGCATCCGCCCCCGGATGCGATTGTGCAGCGCGTGCAAGTGCCGCGCCGCGTTCAGCGCCTGGTCGAGGCCCCCGAAAACCAGAGTAAAAACCACCCGGAACGTATTGTGAAAGCGCCTGATCGGCTGGTCCAGCACCTTCGAGTGGTCCACCAGCGCCGCCGCCACCCAGGGATGCGCCACCTGCAGCAGTGCCGCCCGCGCCGACCCCAGAAACAGCGCCGACTCCCGATTGATCCGCCACGTAAGCGACTCCGGCCCGAAGACGCCCGCATCCTTGCCGGCGGCGCGCCGCGCAACGCTCTCGATCAGCGCCTCGCTCTCGACGTCGGTCACAATCGCAGCCGGATTTTGGCCGGGCAGCCGCTCAATCCCCACACCTACCACTCTACGCCGACAGCGAAAAAAGCTTGCCTTCGCGCCGATTCTTGGCTAGGCTAGATTAGCAGGAAACGAATTCCATGATCAGCGCCACCATCTTCGAAGCCAAGACGAATCTTTCCCAGCTTGTCAAGCAGGCGCAGAAGGGTGAAGTTGTGGTCATCACCTCCGGCCGCGAGAAAACCCCCGTCGCGCGCCTTGAGGCGATCCGGCCGGCAAAGAAAAAGCGCCTCGGCGCCCTTGAAACGCCCGGATTCGTTCTGACCGGCAAGTTCTTTGAGCCGCTCCCGGAGGAAGAACTGCGCCTTTGGAACGGCGGCCCACAATGACGCCCACAATGACGACTGCGGCGTGAAGGTTGTGGCATGACCGTCCTGCTCGACACCTGCGCCGTAATCTGGGCCACGCTTGCTCCCGCCGCGCTCAGCCCAGCCGCGCGCCAGGCTATCGCCGGCGAGGACAGCGAAGTTCTGGTCTCGGCCGCCTCAGCCTGGGAGATCGCCACAAAAGTCCGTCTCGGCAAACTCCCCGGCGCGGAAAAACTGGAACAGAACTATCTGACCGTGATGGAAGAGGCCGGCTACACGCTGCTTCCCATCGACACGGAATCCGCCCTCCGCGCCGGCCGCTTAATTGCGGACCATCGCGATCCCTTCGACCGCATGATTGCCGCGCAGGCGCTTGCCTTGGATGTCCCCGTCGTCAGCCCGGATACGCTGCTCGATCAATTTGGTGTGCGGCGGCTGTGGTGAAGCGGCAAACAGCCCCGTGTTGGTATCCCTGAACTGGCTGGCGAAGCTGCTGTTGCCTGTCTCGCGCGTTTGGGACTGGAGTAGAATTCGCTCAAAGTGCAAAAGGTACAGAACCGTGGTCCGCAGAACTTCCGCCCTACTTTTCCTTCTGCTCGTCCTGCCTTTGGTGCACGGCCAAAAGACCAAAGAGCCCGATTGGAGGCCGCCTCTGGCTGAGGGCGGCGTCCCGGAGTGCCCCGATCACGCCGGAGCCCGAACCCTGTACAGCGAGACCATCACAAATGGTTCCACGAAGGCGTGGATTGCCGGGACCGCGGTTCGAGTGAACCGCAACAAGTGCAACTACAAGGCAGATCTTGTTCTTTCCGGCGCAGAGAATCGGTCCATTGCACTGCCTCATCCCGAAAACCGGGAATTCGACATCGCTGACTTTTCACCCGACGGCAAAAGGCTTCTGCTGGATTCGGACGGTGGCCAAGACGATTTCCGGATGTGCACATTGCGGTCGTTGCCCTTGGCCGTGGCGGCGTAAAGCTGGTGAACGCCTGGGACATTTTCCATTGGGGTCAATGCGGTGCGACGGTCGAGCCACAAGGATTTACCGCCGATGGTCGCGTTCTTCTCTCCGCGCGTCCCTCCACCCTTTACGACCATCCACGGCCGAATTGCGTCTCCGACTGGGGCCTCTACGCCACTGACCTTGTCGGCCCTCCGAAGCGACTGCCGGCTGACTTCAAGGTTCCGCGATTCGGCAGGGAGCTGGCGCCACAAAGGGAGGCTTGCAGGACAGACCCGGACATCATTGGCGCTTGCTTCACCGTCCACGGGCGCCTTTCGGCCTGGAATGGCTCGCCATCTCTCCGAATCTGGCGGGTAGGTACGAAGCGCATCCTTGGCGATCATCTTGACTGGCCGCTCCCTGCGGAGCTTGCCCGCCGCATGAACTGGAACCTTGAGGCCTGGGGAGATTTCGAGGTTTGCCCTTTCACGAAGAGTCAGCCGGGGGTGATGCAGATGGTGTGCGTCCAGTCTGCGAGCCACGTTTTCTATAGGTGCTGGCCGCCGGGCGCCGGTCCGCCCGAACCGTGCGGGAATCTGGCAAGCCCTGCTTCGGCTAAACGAAAATGATGGTTGCGCCGTCTGCGGTCGGTTGAATTTCCCGCCATTTCGCCGCATTCTAAGTATGCAGACGCGTTTGTCCGCCTGATTCAGCCGGCGCTGCGCCCGACCGCCTATCGGTAGGTCTTTTCGGAACGGATGAGTATCGCGGAGATCGCCACCGTCCTGGCCTTGCGGTCCAAAACGAAAACAATCCGGTAAGACCCGACGCGCTTCCGGAAGCGGTCCTTCCATTCCGGCCCTTTGAGGGGAATCACATCCCCGGTCATAGGATCGGACTCCATTTCATCGATGGCGCGCTCGATCTGCGCCTGCCGGTCGCGCGGGAGCTTTTTCAATTCCTTGGCAGCCGAAGCAGAGAGCTCAACGGCCCAGTTCATCTCGTACCGTCCGCCACGCCTTTGAATGGCCGGCTTCGATCTCTGCCTCGCCCCTGCGCACCTTGGCCGATTCAGTTGCTGTAAGCGTAGTTTCCTCAACGTCCACGAGCCGCTTTGGGCGCAGTTGCAAGCGTCCGCCCTCCGCGCTTACCTCGACAAAATCGCCGGTACGGAGTTTGAGCGCATCGAAAACGCGTTTGGGAATGACCACCTGGCGCCGCTGGCCGATCTTGCTGACTGCTGTGGGCCTTGCTGTGGGCCTGGACGAAGTGCCGCTCGACATACTTTCAGCTTAGCGGAATCGCCGATGCTGTCAACCTTTGGATTTATGCCCTCCCATTGAATTTCCCGCCGTTTCGCCGTATTCTATCTATGCAGACGCGTTTGTCCGCCAGAATTTGACCGTGTGCGCACCGGCTGGCGGAGAGATGAGTGGGCTCACAGCCCACTTTTTATTTGCGGCAAATTCCGGGGGTCAATCACCCCCAAGCCTATTGATGCCGACAGCTTAGGGCGGCGCGGGGCGAGCTCCCAGCGAGTGATTTTCGCTCGTTTGGGGCCCAGGGAACGATGGCAGTAAAGCTGGAGGAAATTCGGGCGGCGGCTGAGCGCGTGGCCGCCTCGCACGGGCTCGACGTGGTGAACATCGAGTTCGGCGGGACGGCAAAACAGCGCGCGCTGTGTGTTTTCCTTGAAAAAAACGCCGAGGGGCGCGCGCGGCTCAAAGCGCAAATCGAAGCAGGCTCGGAGGGTCTGCCGGAAAGATTGGCAGAAGGCACGCTGAGCGTCGAACAGCTCTCCGGCGTGACCCACGAAGATTGCGCCGCCTTCAGCCGCGACTTCGGCGTTCTGTTAGACGTGGAGGATCTGGTTCCGGGCGAGGCGTACACGCTTGAAGCCAGCTCGCCGGGCCTCGACCGCAAGCTCGCCCGGCCCGAGGACTTTGAACGCTTCAAGGGCTGTCTGGTGAAAGTAAGAACATTGGAGCCGGTGCGCAACAACCGTCACTGGCAGGGAAGACTGATCGCAGTGGAACAGAACTCGTCCGAGGCCGGCAAACCGGCGGATGCGAAGAAAATTGTGCTGGACCTGGCCGCGGTTAAGCAGAACAGCAAGAGCAGAAAAGCCGGCGTGCAAACTGTTGAGATTGAGTTACCGAACATCGAACTCGCGCAACTTGTCCCGGAGATTTGAAGAAGACAGGGACCAGGGACATTGGGACTAGGGACATAGGGACTAGGGACATAGGGACTAGGGACTAGGAGAAGCCGAGAGGGAAACGACAAAGAGAAAATCGACAGGGGGCCGTTCGGCTGGCATCCAAGTTTTTCGGCCTCTAGTCCCTATGTCCCTAGTCCCTGTGTCCCTGGCTTTCCGGCATCGAATAACTCGTGGCGTCGCCCACGCGGCGTCAACATCAGCGATAGTGAGTGAGCCGAACATGTCCAGCGTTTTGTATCAGAGCATCGAGCTGTTGAGCCAGGAAAAAGGCATCGACCCCGGCATCGTCGTCGGCGCCGTCGAGGAAGCCATCGCCCTGGCTACGCGCAAGTATTACAAGACCCAGGAAAACATGCGCGGGGAGCTCAACAAGGAAACAGGCGAGATCACGGCCTACATCTATAAGACGGTCGTAGCCGGCGAGGAGGAGGTCGAAGACCCCGTCAACCAGATCACCCTGGCCGAAGCCAGCGAACTGGCCCCCGGCGCCGAGGCGGGCAGCGAAATCCGCATGTACCGCGACACCAGCCCCCTCGGCCGCATCGCCGCCCAGCTGGCCAAGCAGGTCATCTTCCAGAAGGTCCGCGAAGCCGAGCGCGATACCGTCTTCCAGGAATACGCGCACCGCGAAAAGGAAGTCCTGAACGCCACCGTCAAGCGCATCGAAGGCCAGGACGTCATCTTCGACCTGGGTAAGGCCGAAGCCCGAAGCCCCAAGCGCGAGCAGTCGCGCCTCGAACAGTTCTCCGTGGGCGAGCGCGTGCGCGTGGTGCTGCTTAAGGTGGACCGCGCGGCCAAGGGACCGCAGGTGATCGTCTCGCGCGCCGCGCCCGAGCTGGTCCAGAACCTCTTCCAGTCCGAAGTTCCGGAAATCTACGATGGCACGGTGGTCATCCGCGCGATCGCCCGCGAGGCCGGCGAACGCACCAAGTTCGCGGTGCAAAGCCGCGATAAGGATGTGGACCCCGTAGGCGCCTGCGTGGGCATGAAGGGCATGCGCGTGCAGTACATCATCCGCGAGCTGCGCGGCGAAAAGATCGACATCATCGAATTCAGCGAGGAAATCACCACCTTCGCCGAAAAGGCCCTGCAGCCGGCCAAGGTCAGCCGCGTTTCCATCGCCGACCTGGGCGAGAAACAGCTTGAAGTGATTGTCGACGACACGCAGCTTTCGCTGGCCATCGGCAAAAAGGGCCAGAACGTCCGCCTTGCCGCCAAGTTGCTCGGCTGGAAGATCGATATCAAGAGCGAAGAAGAGAAGCGGCAGGAAGTGGAGCAGCAGATGCAGGCACTGGCCGGCGGACCTTCCACGCCCATCGAGCAGGTCACCGAGCTGGGCGAGACCATCATCCAGAAGCTGGTGGCC
>JBOGLX010000010.1:0-9527 GCA_050745765.1 Occallatibacter sp.
AAAAGCTGTCTCGCTGCCGACAGACACTGGAGCAGATCCAGCCGGGATGCACTCTGCCGCGCACTCGAAAAACCAAACAATCCGGTTGTCCAGTTATATAGTGGACACTACACTAGCTCAATTCCGCAGCTTTCATAGCCAATCGCAGCCGCGCTTCCGCTTCCGCGCTCCAGTAACCGCAATCGAGCTCGAAAAAGACAGAAGTGTAAGGAATGGCCATCGCCGTCTTCACGATCAGAATGCGAAAGACCTGCGCCGCCCGATCGAGTTTGGCAATAATCTCCTCATGCGGTACGTAGCTCAGCCTGGCGCCCTTAAGCGCCGCACTTAGTTGTGTCTTATATTCGCCAATCCCCGGCGCATCGGACTCATCCACAAACGCCATCTCCAGATCGGCATAAACATTGGCGCGCACGTGACTCGACGCCGCAATCGCCTCCCGCACTTTGCGCAAAACGTCGATCTGATCGCCGCCGGCAACCATCGTCTCAATGCCCGGCTTCGATTGCGCCGGATAAGCCGAATCCGCCACCACAATCCAGTTGCGATGCCCGAACAATTGCAAAGTCGATTTCAGATGCTGTTCCCACTCCCTCATGCGCCGTCAAATCTCCTGGGGCCGAATTTTCGCGCCCTTTCAACTCTACACAAGCTCTTCGTCCGCGCACACGGCCACTTTGCCGCATTTGCCTGAAGCCATCAGCGCATACGCCTCGCCCGCTTGCTCCAGCGCGAACCGGTGCGTGATTATCTTCGCCGGGTGCAGGTTCCAGCGCACCAGCCGCTCCACCAATTCCTCCATCAGCCACGTCGAAGTCACCCACGATCCATAAACCGTCTTCTGATCGTGAATCATGTCCGGCGACGGCTGAATCTCCACCGTCCCGCCCTCGCCGATAAACGCGATCTTGCCCCACTTGCGCGTGGCGCGGATCGCCGTCGCGCGCGCGGCGGGATGCGCCGAGCAGTCCACTGCGCGCTCCACGCCGTGTCCTCCCGTCAATTCCTTCACCTGCTCCACATTGTCCGGCCCGGAAGCGAGCACCGCATCGCAAAGGGCCAGATCGAGCGCAATTTTCATCCGCTCCTCGACCACGTCGATGCCGATTACCTTGTTCGCGCCCAGCGCGCGGCAGAGCGCAGCCGTGGCCAGTCCCACCGGCCCGAGGCCCGTCACCAGCACCGCATGGTTCCCGTTGATCCCGATCTTCTCCAGCCCCTCGTAGACGGTGCCGAACCCGCACGCAACCTGCGCGCCGTCGGCGTACGAAAGCTCATCGGGCAGGGCGATCAGATCTTTCTCCTCGGCCAACATATACTCGGCCATGCCGCCATCGCGCTGCCATCCGTAGGCGCGCCGGTACTTCTCGCTGGTACACGAGATCATGTAGCCGCGCCGGCAGTCGTTGCACACGCCGCAGCCGGAGATGTGATAGACGATCGCGCGATCGCCCTCTTTGAACCGCCTGCATCCCTCGCCCACGGCCACAATCTGCCCGCACGGTTCGTGCCCCGCAATCACGCCCTGGTAGCGCTCCGGACCTTTGCCAAGATGCTCGCGATAAATGCAGCGAATATCGGAGCCGCAGATCGTCGACGCCTTCATGCGCAGCAGCACTTCGCCGTGCCCCGGCGACGGCACAGACACGCGGCGCAGCTCGGCTGTCGAATTGCCTGGCAGATAAGCCGCGGTCATCGTCTCTTGCATCGCCATTCTCTCCGTCAACCTGAACGGTTGAAGCCTGTCCCGGTACTGGGAAAAGCGTCAGGGCACGACTTCAGTCGTGCCTAAAATGCTACAGAATAGACGACGGGCTTTAGCCCCTGAGGAATGTTTTACGGAATTTCGCCACGAATCCGCTGTTTTTTTGCGTACCCTTCAAAAGTCGTGAGCCGATCCAAAGCTGGTTTTGAAGCTCAGGTTACGGCGGCGTAATCGTCCCATCCAAATCCCAGAGCGCTTCCCAGCTCTGTCCATCCTTCCATAAAAACACCTGACCCTTGATGAGCCGGCAATCGCGGTCAATCGCCGCGATCTCGCGCATCTCTTCGCCGGTCAGCGGATCGCCGACGACGCCCTCAAGGTTCGCGCGGTAGTGATGGACCGAAAACGGAATCGGCGTCTGCCCGCGCTGCACCGCCCACTTGACGCACACCACCGCCGGATGTACGCCATGCCGCCGCGCGATCTCGACGATCGCCGGATCCTCGGTCGGCGCGGTGTCTTCGGGCGTGCGGTCGCGCTCCGGCCTGCCCGGCGAACCGACCGGGCAGTAGCCCACCGGCTGCACTCCGTTCTCCAGCACAAATCGAAACAGCTCCGGCTGCTGAAAGTGAGGGTGCAATTCCATTTCGTTCACCGCCGGCCGGATGCGCGCGTCGCGAAGAACCAATTTGAGCTTGGGAACGGTCATGTTCGACGTGCCGATGTGCCGCACAAGGCCCATGTCCACAAGTCTCTCCATGGCCCGCCACGTCTTCATGTAATTTTCGTGGATATACGGCTTCGCATGAGGGCTGCGCGAGGTCACGTCGCAGTGCGGCGGATGAAAGTTGGGAAACGGCCAATGCACGAGATACAGATCGAGATAGCTGAGCCCGAGATCGGCCAGCGATTTGCGGCATGATGCGATTACATCGTCCTCGCCATGTTTATCGTTCCAGAGCTTCGAAGTAATCCAGAGTTCCTCGCGCTTTACGCCCGCATTCACGATCGCTTCGAGCGCGGCTCCGATCTCCGCCTCGTTGCCATAAACCGAAGCGCAGTCGAAGTGCCGGTAGCCAACCGCCGCCGCGCCCTGCACGGTCTCCGCAATCTCTGCCGCCGTAACGTTGTCCGACCCGAAGGTGCCCAGCCCGATCGCCGGCATCGTGGCCCCGGTGTACAATCTCCTTCGAGGCACGGCCGCAGGATCCACGCCGTGAGTTGAAATCGCGTTGCTTGCGGTCATGGCTGCTCCGGACTTGCCGCGTTGGACTTGCTGCTTTGGGCTTGCTGGTTGGAGTTGCGCGTTGGACTTGCTGTTTCGCGGGGGCGAAGTTATCGGTAACTAGGAACCTCCGAAGAATACGCGCCCGATCGCGATGGAGTCAACCCGTAAGCCCGCGCGATAGTCTTGTGAATTGTCGTTGTTTTGAAAGGGCACGACTTTCGTCATGCCGAAATCGCGAGAGTCAAGACGGGGGCTTTAGCCCCTGCGGGAAGCTCGTTAACAGACTCGCTTCTTGTTCCCGGCCTTGCCGTAGCTTCCCGAACCGCAACGTCGGGTCCTCGGGAATTTCATTCGAACGGTGCCAATGGAATGACGAAAGTGCGGGGCGGAAACGGAAAGCAGCAAAAGTCCCGCAAGGGCGCTCCGGTGCGCATGAAAGACATCGCGCGCGACATGGGCCTCTCCACGGTCACCGTCTCCAAGGTCCTCCGCGGCCACTCCGACATCAGCGCACAGACGAGCAAGCGCGTTCTCAAGCGCATGAAGGAGCTGCATTACCAGCCGAATTTTGCCGCCCGGGCGCTCATCACCGGCCGCACCTGGACGGTTGGCCTGGTGGTTCCCGATCTGCTCCATCCTTTCTTCGCGCAGATTGCCAAGGCTGTCTCGGCCGCTATCCGGGTGCACGGCTACTCGCTCATCATTACTACGGCTGAAGACACGCCCGCTCTCGAGCGCGAGGAAATCGAGCAGCTCATTGCCCGCCGCGTCGACGTTATGATCGTCGCCTCGACGCAGCGCTCCCTGGAAAGCTTCCGCCGCATCGAAGAACGAAAAATCCCTTACGTGCTCATCGACCGCAAGATCGCCGGCCTCGACGCCAACTTTGTCGGCGTGGACGACGAGGCTGTGGGTCTTATGGCCACCGGGCACCTTATCGAGCAAGGCTGCGGGACCATCGCGCATCTGCGCGGGTCGCAGACCAGCACCGCCATCGGGCGCCTTAAAGGCTTCCGCCGCGCGCTGGCCGCGCACCATCTCGCGGCGCTCCCCCAGCACATCGTCTCCACAGGTTCGTCCGGCGACGACCGCGGCGAGCCGGGCGGCTACAACGCCGCCGTCAAGCTGCTCGAATCGACTCCGCGGCCCGACGGCATCTTCTGCTTCAACGACCCCATCGCGCTGGGCGCCATGCGTGCCATTATCGACGCCGGCCTGCGCATCCCCGAAGACATCGCCGTCGCCGGCTGCGGCAACGTGCTTTATTCCGGCTTCCTGCGCGTCCCCCTGACCTCGATCGACCAGGATAGCGCGGCCATCGGCCAGCGCGCCGCGCAGTTGGCTCTCTCGCTTGTGGGGCAAAAAGAGCCTGCGCCGCCGAAGACCGTGCTCGTGGCCTCCCACCTGGTCGCCCGCGCCTCGACGCTCCGCAGCTAGGGCTTGCGGCCGTCGTTGTTGTACTTGAGTGGGTGACCCAGGTCCCGATTTTGGGACCTGGGGCTGGCAGATGACGAGTTCGGCACCGCCCGCCAGAGCCTCTCTAATTCCCTATCCCCTGTTCCCTGTTCCCTGTTCCCTATCCCCTGTTCCCTATTCCTTGTTCCCTGTTCCCTGTTCCCTATTCCCTGTTCCCAATTCCCTGTTCCCTGTTCCCTGTTCCCTATTCCCTAGTCCCTAGTCCCTACTCCCTAGTCCCTAGTCCCTACTCTCGTCGAGCAGTCGCGCGACCTCGTCGTGCAACCGCTCCGTGATGGCGGCCTCGCTGTCGAGCGGCGAGAATCGAATCGGCTCGCCGATGCGCATCTCGATTTTGCCGGACCGGAACCAGCGGCTTCCCGTCCGCTTCAGCTTGCCCACCCCGGCCAGCGCCACCGGCAGCAGGGGCGCCCCGCACTGCTTTGCCAGCAGCCCGATTCCCGGCCGGAACCGGGCCAGGTAGCCGTCCTTCGACAGCGTCCCCTCGGGAAAGACGAGCACGTTGTACCCGCGGTCCAAGGCGCGGCCCGCGTGGGCAAAGCTCGCTTGAAAGCTCCTCAGATGCGGCAACGGGAAGACATTGAAGAACCAGGTCAGGAGCAGATACTCGATGGGCCCGACAAGCTCAAAGCGCCCATAGCGAGGCCCTGCGTGGGGAACGCGCCAGTGGCGGAAATCGTCGAGCATCTCGCCCGACATGGCGATGGCCAGCCGCCGGCGCAGAGCCGGGGGAAGCGCGTACTCGACCAGCGCCCCGTCGTAAGCGGTCACGTGGTTGGACACGATCAGCATCGGCTCGTCGGATTTGAACACCTGCGGTCTGGCAATGCGGGGATTGCCGAGGAACCAGACGAAGGGCCGAATGGCGGCCTCTGCAAACGCCACCCTGCTCCACTGAAACGGCGCCCACCACGGCCAGCGCGGATAAATGTAGCGCCGGCCGGTAAACTCGGCCTGCTGCTCGACGGCCGCTTCCTCCCGCCGCCAGAGGCCCGTCGCGGCTGTGGGCGCCTGACTCCTGCTGTCAGCCTGAGCGGAGGCCGGCGGGGCGGCTGGAGTTGAAAACCCGCCCTGACCCTGCCGAATGGGACCTGCGTCTTGGCTCTCTGCCGCGGGCGCGGGCTGAACTTCATTCTCCACGTGCTCCCCCGCAACGAGCTTGCGGAGGTCGCCCAGCGTCTCGATGCCCTCAAGCATTCCAGTGCCGGGCAGTCCGCCGATCCGTTCCTCGAGTGCCGCGCTCAACTGCACCCTGCCCAGCGAATCCAGGTGCAGGTCCTCGGCGAGGCGCAGCTCGTCGCCCACGCCCGACGGAGCCTCACCTGTGGTCTGCTCGATGAGCGCCAGCAGCCAGTCGGCCGAGGCGCCGCTTGAGCCGGTTCCGGCCGTGTGCGCCGCTCCGGCGCCTCCCGTTGTGGCCGCCGACTGAATGCGCGCCAACCACTCCGCGACCACTTTGCGGCGCACCTTGCCGGTGGAAGTGCGCGGCAGGTCGGGCTCGGGCCAAAGCACCCACCGCAGCAGCCGCTGATACTCGGCCAGCTTGCGGTTGGCGGCTTCAATGGCCGCTGCCGGCTCGGCCGTTCCGCGAAACGCCAGCACCGCGCACGGCTCCGGCCCGTTGGGCGTCTCCATGGCGACCACCGCGCAGGCCGCGACGCCCGCCTGCTCCTCGACCGCGGCTTCCAGGTCCTCGGGGTGCACGTTCACGCCGGAGGCGGTTACGATGACCTCGCTCTTGCGGCCGAGGAACTTCAGATCGCCGGAGGCTTCGCGCTCGGCCAGGTCGCCCGTGGCCAGCCATTCTTCCTCGCGCGGCATCATGCGGCCGCCCTGCCAACTGGCGTTTGAAATCGTGGCTCCCTTGACCAGCACCTCGCCGTCCGGCCCCAGCTTCACGTCGCGCCCGTAGAGCGGTTTGCCGATGCTTCCCTCGGCCCTGTGAAAGGGATGGTTCAGCGTGATCAGCGCGGTAGTTTCCGTCATGCCGTAGCCCTGGATGACCACGAAACCCGTGGAGTTCCAAAACTTTTCCACGGGAACCGACAGGGCGCCGCCGCCTGAAACCAGCGCCCAGAACCTGATTCCCAGCTCGCGGTGAAGGGCCCAGAAGCGCCACCATCTGACGAACGGGTTCTTGGTCTTGGAAGCAGCAGCGCGCTCGCCCAACCCTGGGTGCCGCGACTCGAAGTAGCTCTTCAGGATGGCCGCAATCCTGGGGACGGCCGCGAGCACGTTGATGCGCTCGCGCTTGATCGTTTCGGCGAGCCGCGGCGCCGCCAGCCGGCTCTCGAAGTGAACCTCGGCTCGGTAGATGGGAGGAACCCACAGCCCCATAGCCTGGCCGAAGACGTGGCTCAGGGGCAGCGTGTGCAGAATGCGCAGCGGATGCACCAGCCGCTCGTAGCGCATGTAGGGCTGCGAGCCCACCGCGACCGGCTCCACGCTGGCCAGCACGTTGCCGTGGGTCAGCACCACGCCCTTGGGCTCGCCCGTAGTCCCGGATGTAAAGAGAATTTCCAGCGGTGTGTCGTGGGTGAGCCCGGCGACCGGCCCGAGTTCGACGTCAGGCAAATCCCCGCCCCAATCCTCGATGGCCACCAGCGGAAAGTCGAGAGGATCGGTTCCCGGTTCGCGGCTTTGGAGCGCGGCTCCCAGCCGGTCCAGCAGCACCAGGTCGCCCACTGCCAGCCGGGGCCTGACGTCGGCCGCCACGCGCACGGCAAAATCGGCTGCCCCGCCCGGATCGAGAGGCACGGCCAGCACCCCGCGCAACATGCAGCCAAAAAATGCGCCCATCCACTCGGCGCCGTTTTCGGCCCAGAGGATCACGCGCTCGCCCTGGCCTATGCCGCGCCGGTCGAGCAGTGCGGCAAACCGCCCGGCCAGCCGAGCCAGCTCGCCATAGGTGGTTACGCGGCGCCGGTTGCCCTGGTAGCGCACCACGGCAATCTCGCGTCCATATAACTTGAAATCCTGAATCAATGTGGCAAGGTTTTCGCGCATAGCGGCTCGGCAAGCTTCATGCTATCAGCGCGAAGCGGCGTAGGCGTTGAACCTGGGTGTTTAAGCTTAAAGCCGGGGTTCCCCCGATTTGAATCGGAGCTTGCCAGTCTGAGAGTGTTTATCGATGAGCAATGGAAGCATGGGCGGCGAAATGTCCGGACGCCGGCAAGGAAGCCGTTACAACTGCGACCTGCGCACCGCATCTTCAAGGCCGCTCTCATAGGCGGCAATGATTCTGTCCCAGGCGGCGTTTGCCTGTTCATCCACAACCCGCCGTTCGGGGGCGGCGTCGAACCACGCCATGGTTCGCGCCACGCCCTCGGCAAATGGAACTCTGGCGTAGTAACCGGGTACAAAGCGCTCGATCTTGCTGTTATCGAAGACCACGCTCGAGGACTTGTCCCCGGTGAGACTGCCAACGAGATCGGGCAGACATGCACCCAGAAAATCCGAAGCAATGTGCACGATGCGCGGCTCAACGCCGGCCGCGCGGGCCGTGATCGAGTAGATCTGATCCCAGGTGAGGACTTCGTCGCTGGTGATATGAAAAGCGTGGCCGATGGCCTGGCTCGACCCCAGCAGGCCGACCAGGCCCTGGGCAAAATCGCTGTTATGGGTAACCACCCAGAGCGACGAGCCGTCGCCGGGAACGATCGTCTTTTTGCCGCGCCGCATGCGATCGACCGCGGTGTACGATTTCTCCCAGTTATTGACCGCAAGAACGAACTGCGTGTCTCCGTAAGTATGCGAGGGACGCACGATGACGATGGGAAAACCCGTCTCGCGGTATTCCCTCATCAGCCGCTCTTCGCAGGCGATCTTGTCGCGCGAGTATTGCCAATAAGGATTGGCGAGCGGCGTCGATTCCGTAATTGAGTAGTGACTGACCGGCTTTTGATAGGCGCTGGCCGAGCTGATGAAGATATATTGCCCGGCGCAGTCGCGGAACAGGCGGATGTCCCGTTCCACGTGCGCCGGAGTGAATGCGATCCAGTCCACCACCGCGTCGAACTTGCGGCCGCCAAGAGCTTACGCAACCGCCGCCTCGTCGGCAATGTCGGCGGCGATGGTCTGAACAGAGTCGGGAATGCTTGCGGCCCGTTGACCGCGCCGCAGCAGGGTCAGCTCTACGCCGCGTTCGGCCGCCAGTCTGGTGCAAGCTGTGCTGATGTTTCCGGTGCCGCCGATAAAAAGCGCTTTCATCCGCCCTCCGCGGGAAGTTTCCCTCAAGATAAATCAGATTACAACTTCGACGCCGGGCTCCGCGCGCCCAACCGGCCACGCTGACTTTGAGCCGGTGCGGTTCGGCTCGTTCGTGATCCGCCAAATTTGATACCTTGGTCCAAAGTGCCTGGGCCTTCTTGCGCATGCCTCCTCCTTCTACTGCTCGCCTAACATTTCGAAGCTGGACCGGCAAGGATGCCGCGCTTGCCGAAGCGTTGTGGTGCGACTCGGAAGTCACTCACTACTTCGGCGGCGCGATGACCCCGGAACAGGCGCATGACCGGCTCAACATGGAGATCGAACGCGAGAATCGCCTTGGTCTGCAATACTGGCCGATTTTTTTGCGCGAGACGGGCGAGTTTGCAGGGTGCGCCGGCCTGCGAGAGTGGCAGATCGATCCGAAGACGATAGAAGCGGGCGTTCACCTGATGCGATCCGCATGGGGACTGCGGCTGGGCGAGGAGGCTTTGCGAGCGGTGCTTGCGTATGGATTCGATACGCTGAGCTTGCCGACGATTGTCGCCGGACATGGGATCGGACACGAGAACTCGCGGAAGCTGCTCGAACGTGTGGGTTTTGGCTTTACGCACAACACGACGTGGGGGCCCGAAGCGATCGAAGTATGCATGTATGCCATTCACGCGGAACTCAAGCGTTTGACAGCGACACGGGAAGAAAGCCAGACGGCGTGAACCTTTATGGCGTAGCGATCGAGGAGAACCGCAGGTCGGTGCCCGATCCGGCAGCCGTCGATGCGCTCGGATTGAGGCCGCTAGTGTAGTGTCCACTATATAACTGGACAACCGGATTGTTTGGTTTTTCGAGTGCGCGGCAGAGTGCATCCCGGCTGGATCTGCTCCAGTGTCTGTCGGCAGCGAGACAGCTTTT
>JBOGLX010000011.1:0-2215 GCA_050745765.1 Occallatibacter sp.
GGTCTTACTCGTTGGGTTTCTATGGCAGGTCTATCAGTCGGCTCTGCACGGCGGGGATGTTCGGGGGCTCGGCACGAGTCTCATCAAATATGTGGCCACTGCGGTTGTGGTGATGAACTACGGAACCGTGTTCACTACAGTCAATCAGGGCTTTGTGAACGCCGGCAACTGGATCAATAACGCCGCGGGAGTCGGTAGTCTCTTCGAGAATTGGGAGACCGACTTGATGACGCAATTCAACCAGGTGGGCTTCCAAAAACTGTGGGGGATCATAACCGGAGACATCCCTGGGCTATTAGACGCCCTTCTGATTCTTGTCGCCTATCTCCTCTATCCAATCGTTATTGTCGTCTTCGGCTTTTTCTATATTTTCTACGGCAGCATTCTCTACATCTTTGGGCCGATCGTAATCGCTCTCATGCCGCTGGGCGCAGCTAATCGCATCGCCAAGGCCTATGTCGAGAATATCTTCATTTGGAATGCGTGGCCCGTCCTCTACGGAGGTTTTGGGGCGCTGCTGAGCGCGGTTCAAATGGGCCAAATCGGTCAGATGCTCAGTCAGAACAATTTCCTTGGCGGCCTGGGCAACCTCGAAGGCTCAATTCTGATCGGCATTGTGAGTATTGTCTACTCGCTTGCGATCGCAGTCATTCCGTTCGTCGCTAAGCGCATTGTCAGCGGCGACGTGGGAAGCACCGCGGTTGCGATGGTGGGCACGGCGGTCACCGCATTGACTGCGGGCGCGGCAGGTTTCGAGGGCGCCGCGGCCGGAGTAGCCGCGGCGCGAGGGAGTTCCGCAGGCGCAGCCTCAAGTGGGGCCACTTTGGGTGCAGCGTCGGCAGGGTCTGCGCGATCGCTTACCGCTGTTTCCGGAGGGAATCAGCCTGCACCGCCACAGCCGGCGCCGATCGCCGCATCTTCTGCTGCCAACGGTTTCTCGCTAGGCAGCCCCACTCTGGAGGGTCATGCTGAGCAGATCCGGAGCTCCGTCAGCGATGTCATGGGCGTGGACAGTGCAGCGGACGAGAGCAGCGGAGCCATCAGCGTGCCGGCTGCAGAATCGGGCGCGCCACAGATTCAGTCGAGCGGCACAGCAGCAAGGCCCAAGGTCGCCGCCGGATCGTCGTCATCGGCCAGAAGAGGGCCGACCGTACACCGGTACAACCTCGGCACATGGAGCGCGTACCATGCAGCGCGGATTGCGGCGCGCAGTATCGCGGGCGCCACGAGCCATCAGGAGTAGGAGGACTCATGAGGACGAGCACAGTTACGGCTGAGGAAACGGCTATTGCCAAGCCGAAGTATTACGAAATGGATGGAGCGCTTCGAGCGAACGCGAACCGTGCGTGGCTTCTCGCATTTCTGACCATCCCGATTGCTCTCGCGGCGATTGGATTCGCGATCTTTGTGCGGATGCAGCCGCCGACCGTCATCCGCATCGGCCCGAACGGGGATGCCTCTCTGCTGGGCAAGCCGGCAAGGGGCGCTATATCCGACCTTGCTACCGGAGGGACCGATCAATTCCTGGATGAGGCGTTTGTGAGACGGTTTCTCACGAGCTACCTCAACTACTCGCCGGCCGACGTGGACGATCACTGGGCGAGCAGTCTCAACATGATGACACGCAATTTGCGCGCCTACACGCTCAAGGCGATGGAGGAAGACGACACGCGCGGCAAGATTGACGACGGCCAGATCCAGTCGGTGTTCCATCTTCGCGAAATCGACACCGTTCCCGGGGAGCCGCTTACCTATCTCGCCTACGGCGTGAAGGATGTCCACCACCTGTCGAATGAAACCGAGACAACCGACCACTTCGTCAACGAGTACCGCATACGGTTGATTCCAGACCGTCGCTCCGACATAAATCCGGACGGACTGTGGATTGCCGAGTACAGCGAGCGCCCAATCGATGGTGAGCGGATGAACCAGATTCTTAACACGCCCGATCTGATTCCGGGCGGGGACGACACAACAAAGCAGGGAGGCCGATGATGGACACCGCACTCGCGAAAGTGGCGGAGATGCAAGCGCCGGCAGAACAGGCGGAACCGCAGCGTCGCCGCAAGCAGCGGCAGCAGAGCGAGGAGGTCGCCCGCTACTTTCTTGCCAAGGAGGGGTCGTCGGTCGAGAAGCCTGAACTGGGAACGGAAGCGGCCAGCGAAGGCGAGGCTCTGATCAAAGCATTTCAGTCGAAGAACGGCGTGATCTATAC
>JBOGLX010000012.1:0-24385 GCA_050745765.1 Occallatibacter sp.
CAGGTGGCCTGAGCCAGCGCTTCCTCGCGGCGCTGCTTTTCCTGCTGCGCTTTGAACCCTGCATCGGCGACATGGGTCAGCTGGTGCTGCTTCCTCGCGTGATGGATGGGGCATTCGGGATTGGCGCACACCTTGCGGATTTCGCCTTTCTCGCTGCCCTCGGTGACGATTGCCTCGGCGGTGTACTTGCAGGTCTTGTACTCCGGCCAGTCGCGCTGCTCTTTCTTTTGCGGCTTGTCCTGCCGGATTTCGACATACTTGTTGCGCGGGATCGCCGCATTACCCTCCTTGGGCTGGCCGTAGGCGGTGCTGATTTGTACCAGCTTCGGCTTTGCGGCGACGGTCTGCTTCACGAAAGCGTCCACTTTGGCCTGATAGCATTTCGGATCGGAGCACGAATCGGGCTGGTTGGCTCCGATGTCGGCAAAGAGCAGCGTGTTGTGCCCGGTGCGCTTGGGGCATTCGAGACAGGAACCCGCCTCGGACAGAAGCTGCGCGTCGTCCTTGGGGAACGGCGCGGCGGCAAGCTCCAGCAGGATGTTATGCTCAATCCACTGCTGGAGATGGCGGACGGGCAGCAGGATTCGTTTCGGCTTGCTGCCGTTGGTGTAGCTCTCCTGCCAGCAGGCGGCAAGCGCCTCTTCCTGCTGCTCGGGTTGCGAGAGCTTCGCCAGTAAGAGTGCGTGGCCCACGCCGATCTCGTCTTTGGCGAAGGCTTCGGTTACGGCGGGTGCAAGCTGCGCGAGGCGCGTCCTGGCTGTGACGTATGCCGGCGACTTGCCACATTTCGCTGCGATTTGCTCCACGGTGTAGTCAAGGCGCATCAACGCGACGTAGCCGTTTGCCTCGTCCAGTGGGTGAACGTCGCGGCGTTGCAGGTCGCTTGGATCCGGGCTCGCCGTGGGCGAACTGGTAGCCGCCAATCACGATGGCGATCAGGCTGGCCACCTTGGCGATCGTTCCGGTGAAGAGGGTCTGGATCGAAGTGAGTCCGGTATCGAACGGCGAGCTGCTCTGCGCGAGCGCCAGAGCAGGCGAGACAACAAGCAAGATGAAAAGGCTGAAGACGGGGCGGAACCGGCGCAACGATTGCCAACAGGCAATCGAGCGCCGAGCGGTTTGCGTAAGCAGGATGTTCATCGGCACCTCCTGCGGCCCGGAAGGCCGCGATATGCCGTGAAAGTAAGCCCAACTCACGCCCTGCGTCCAATAACTTTTGGGAAGTTGGCTATAACCGTTTGGAATAGATCGCGTGTGGGGCCTTTCTATTCCAAAGTGGCTGTATACGAGACTGCAAATCGCTGCATCGCACTACAACCGGCTGCAACTAGATGACAAAGGTGGCTGTTAAAAACAACCACCTTTTGTGAAAATATCCAATAATATCCTTATATTTCTTAGATAATAATCAGATATACTATATGCACGAACAAGCGGGAGGTCAGTATGCCCCGAGGCGTATGGGAAAAAGTTCAGGGCAGCGGAATTTGGTGGATTCACTATGTGGATGCCGAGGGCAAGCGGCGTCGAGAGAAGGTGGGACGCAAGGCTGACTCGATCAAGCTCTACCAACAGCGAAAAGCTGATGCTATCGCTGGCCGGAAGCTGGCGAAGCCGCTGCGGGCGCGCGAACGATCTTTTAAGGAATTTGCCAACAATGCTATCATCTATGCCAAGAAACACAAGGCGAATCCGGCGGATGACGAGCAGAAGATAGGCCTTCTGGTCGCGGAGTTCGGAGTGCGGCCAGCGTCTTCTCTGACACAGCAAGAACTCGAAGCATTTTTGGAATCCCGGAGGACAAGTCCGGCGACATTCAACCGCTACCGCGCTACGCTCAGCATGATCTTTCGAGAGGCCATCCGCAACGGGTGGACGGAACGGAATCCCGCCCGCCTTATCAAGGCCAAGAAAGAGGACAATGCACGCATCCGTTTTCTTTCCGATGAGGAAGAGAAGAGGCTGCGTGAAGTTCTGGCGGAGGACTACCAGAACCGCTACCTCAATGAGTTTGAAATCGCCCTCCATACTGGGATGCGGCGCTCAGAACAATTCAACCTGGATTGGGCGCAGACCGACCTGAAGGCTAAGCGGGTTGATCTGCTGAAAACGAAGAATGGTTCCGACCGGGCAATCCCGCTCAACTCAGTGGCAGTGGCCGCCCTGGAACGGCAGTGGGAGGTCTCCGGGCAATCAGAACGGGTCTTCGTGACGGATGACGGGAAACCGTTTATCCGCAAACCGATCCGGCGCTGGTTCGAGGAGACGATGGTCAAGGCCGAGATCAAAGATTTCAGTTGGCACTGCCTCCGGCACACCTTTTGCAGCCGGCTGGTCATGGCCGGAGTCTCGCTCAAGACGGTTCAGGAGTTGATGGGGCACAAGACCATTCAGATGACGGCCCGGTATGCCCATCTGTCGCCGTCGCACCTGCAGAACGCGGTGGAGTTGATCAGCGGAGAAAACAGCCACCAAACAGCCACCGGGGAGCATGGAGAACCAACAGCCACCAGCCGAAAAAAGGCCACCGCGAAGGGCGGCAG
Source organism: Occallatibacter sp. (assembly GCA_050745765.1). Taxonomy (GTDB): domain Bacteria; phylum Acidobacteriota; class Terriglobia; order Terriglobales; family Acidobacteriaceae; genus Telmatobacter. The sequence goes on from JBOGLX010000012.1 coordinate 2,544, forward strand.
TTGATCCTGGGTATATTTCTCATAAATATATCTATTTAATATGTTTATATGGCGGAGAGGGAGGGATTTGAACCCCCGATAGCCTTGCGACTATGCCTGATTTCGAGTCAGGTGCATTCAACCGGGCTCTGCCACCTCTCCGCGTGTTAACTTCCTTTCTCAGCAACTTAGCGTTTAGGGTTGTTGAGGGTCCTTTTCGCTAACGCTCTGGTGTCCGTTCTGTCCAGAGAACTTGACCAGATGGTCCACCGCCGAAGCCTGGCGCTCGGATGCGAACTCTGCGTACCGCATCACCATCTGAAGCGTCCTGTGTCCGAGCAGTTCTGCCACCGTGCGCAATTTCACTCCGACCATAACAAGTCTACCGGCAAACGTATGGAGGTTGCAATGCCTGCGTGCACCTCAACCGCCGCGCACCCAAAGTATCAGAGTTGCGTTTAAGAGCGCACGCGCTTGTTGACGTACTGGATTCAGCGGTGAAACTCGCGGCCCCAGTTGACGATAGCTCGCGCCTGATGTCCTTGCGCTTTCTTTACGACTTTAGCCGGTTTCTTTATGGATTGGACTCGACCTGCGCCGACTCTATCGGGAGACCAGCACCTGCTCGTAGTAGCGCACGTACTGTGGCACCACGAGCGACGCGCAGAATCGCTTCTTTGCGGCGCGGCGGCCGGCTTCGCGCATCTCCTCAAGACGCTGTCGATTGCTGAGCAATTCCAGTGCGCCGGCGGCCATCGCGTCTATGTCCCCAGGCTCGTAGAGCAGGCCGGTGACGCCGTCGTCGACCAGCTCCGGCACGCCGCCCACGCGCGTTGCGATGGACGGAACCATGCAGGCCATGGCCTCGAGCGCGGCCAGGCCAAAGGACTCCAACTCGCTCGGCATCAGCATCAGGTCGGCCAGCGGCAGGAGTTCGTTGACGCTCTCCTGCTTGCCGAGGAAGTGAACGCGGCAATTGATGCCCAGATCGTGGGCAAGCCACTCGGCCGCCGAGCGGTCGGGACCGTCCCCGATGAGGATAAGCTGCGCGGGCCGCTCGCGGGCAATCTGCGCGAAGACCCTTACCACGTCCACTACGCGCTTGACCGGCCGGAAGTTGGAGAGATGCACGAGGAGGGCCTCGTCGGGCGCGGCAAAATGCCTGCGCTTGCGCTCGCGCTCCGCTTCGTCCTCGACCGGCGCATAGACATCGCAGTTCACAAAGTTTGTAATGACCTCGATGGGCCGTTGCACTTCGAAGTCGGCGATGGTCTTTTCCTTCAGATAGCTCGAGATGCTGGTGACGCCGTCGCTTTCGTTGATGGCATGGCGGGTGATGGGCAGGTAGCTTCGATCCAGCCCGACGAGCGTAATGTCGGTTCCGTGTAACGTAGTAACGAAGGGCAGGCGTCGCCGGCGGGCGGCCAGCATCTGCCGCGCCAGCAACGCGCTCACGGAGTGGGGAATCGCATAGTGAACATGGAGCAGGTCGAGCTCGTAGAACTCGGCGACTTCGGCCATGCGGGAGGCCAGCGCCAGGTCGTAGGGCGGAAACTCGAAGAGCGGATAGTTGGAGACCGGGACCTCATGGTAGAAGATGCCCTCGTTGCGGCCGTTCAGGCGGAAGGGTTGCGAGTAGGAGATGAAGTGAACCTCGTGCCCTTTGGCGGCCAGTTCGATGCCCAGCTCCGTGGCCACTACTCCCGAGCCGCCGTAAGTGGGGTAACACGTGATCCCGATGCGCATGGAACCTTCTTCAATAGGCCGGTGTGAAAGAGGGAGTGGATTTGCCTGTCTTTTGTTTTGACGCGGGAGCGGGGAGCGAAGATGCAGTTGCCCAGTTAAGGGATTGTTGCAGGCGCGCGCGGGGGCTGAAGCGCGGCGAACGACCGAAGCTCGATTCCCGGGAACTCCGCGATCGCGTGGAGGGCGTTCATTTCGATTTCGCGCGAAGCCCGGAGCCGGGTATGCACCCGCTGCAGGTCTGCGTCGTTGTAACCGGGGTGCGTGACCAGTTCCCAGGCGCCGGGCGGCATCTGCTTGAGCAAGGAGCGCACCGCGCCGGCGTCGAGGACGCCGGTGCCGGCTACCGCGATGGTTCCGTCAGTGGTTGCGAATCCGTATTCGGCAATGATGCGCCGTATGGCAGGCTCGAACCAGTGCAGCGCGCTTTCTTCTGCCCGGCGTACGAGTGGCGCGCGCGGCGTGGCCCGCATGGCCCATAAAGGTTCGAAAGGATTACGGACGGCCCGGATGCCTGCGGCCCGCGCTGCGCGCAGCACCGGGCGGAGCACTGCGGGGAACATGTGGGTGTGTTTGTGCGTGTCGATGTGCGTCAGGTTAAGGCCGCGGCTTTGCAGTAGTGCGATCTGAGCGGCGGCTTCGGCTTCGATTTCGGCAGGCCGTATGCGGCCCGCGAAGAGACGCACGAGGAAGCGCCCGAGCTTTGGCTCGAAACGCCCTGTGCGCGGGTCGGCGAGGGTGGGAATTTCGCGCGCAGGCAGCACCGGCTCGCCGTCTGTGAGCACAACGTGGCAGCCTACGCCGAGCGATGGGGTGGAGAGGGCCGTAGCGATCGCCTCGTCCGTGGCGCGGGCGCTTGCCATCAGCGTGGTGCTGGTCAGGACGCCCGCGGCGTGCAGTTCGGCCACGGCGCGGTTCACACCTGCCGTCAGCCCAAAGTCGTCCGCGTTCACAATCAAGCGGCGCACCGGGTGAGTGTATCAATTAAGAGCACGATGTTCCGCTCAGGCCTGTGAATGGGAGCAGCCAATCTGTGGCGCTGATATCATAAGAAACTGTGCGGCGCGTGGGCGGTTAGCTCAGTTGGTTAGAGCGCCTGCCTTACAAGCAGGAAGTCGGGGGTTCGAGTCCCTCACTGCCCACCATTAGAATCAATAACTTAGTTAATGCTTGCTCTCTTCGCGCTGTCCAACTGCGGTGACTTTTGCGGGTACTCTGCCGGAATCTCCGGCGTTGCGGTGGAACTGATGGCGTCAACCGCGCTGCGTAGCTCTTCGATCCCGAAGTGACCATAGCGCGCGGCCATCTTCGCCATTGTGCTAGGGGACCATCCGACCACCTTGGCAATGATGGGGATGGGAATGCGCGCCGCGATCATCCGCGAGACGGCACTGTGGCGCAAGTCGTGGAAGCGAAGCCGGGTCAGAGCGGCAGGGAGTCCCGGCGTCTCAAAGTTGCAAGACTCGCAGACGTGGCCTTGCGCCGGTTTCTCCCGATCTATCAGCGTACCGTCTTTGCAATTCGGGCAATGGCGCTGTGTCCGTTTCTTCGCTGACTCCCATGCGGATTGAATCGTGCCGATGGGTTTCTCCGGGTCAAAGTCGTAGACCTGGACAGTCCCGCCGAATGTCCCCTTAGTCCCGTGGAGGCCATACCGCTCTGACGGAAAGACGAAATGCGCCGGTTGCCGATCGGGGAACTGTTGCGCCCAAAACTTCAAGGTTTCAACGGCGCGCTGATTGAGCGGGACTGTCCGGCCTGTTCCCGCTTGTGTTTTGTCTTTGCCGAATTTGAGGCAACGATTCACAAAGTCGATATTGCCCCATTGCAGAGTGCGGATCGTGTTGTAACGCGCGCCGGTTTCGAGGGCCAGCGCAACGAAGGGCAACAGGACGCGGGAGACAGACCGCCCGCATTCGAGTAACAGCATGGTCTCTTGCTCGGCATTGAGCGCGCACCCCGCATCTTGCCTTTCGGGGAGCATGGTCACGTCCGATTGAATGCGCGCCCATGCCCCGTACTTACGCATGATCTGGCGCAACAGTCCCACTTCAATGTTGACCGTCCGATTCGATGCGCCTTCCGCAAGGCGCGCGGTCTGATACTTCGCAATGTCCCGCGCTTCAATGTCCACAAGCAGCCGCTTGCCCATAACCGGCAGTAAGTGGGCCATCGAACATTTTGCAATGTCGCGCATCTTCGGGGACCATTTGAGTTGCTTTGCCTGTTGCCACTGTCCGGCGGCGGTGGAGAGCAAGTCCGGGCGCGGCTGTCTGCGGATTCCCGCCGTCCCATCCTTCAATGATTGTCTGCGCTTTTCATAGACTTCTTTCGCCCGCGTCTTTGAAGTCATCCCCGTGGTTTCGCGGATGCGCTGCGAATGAAACATGAAGTCCATGACCCATACTTTGGTGCCTTTCGGTCGATAGATTGCCATTGTCCTTTTCTCCCCATGCGGGTTGATTGTTTCTTCCTGTAAGGTCACGCCGTTTGCTCGCGCCCGCCTCATACCTCGGTAACAGGTTTCAGACGATCTATAAGATCGTCTATCTGTGCAGGTCCGAGTAGCATAAGTGGTTCCCCGGTTTCTGATCTCGTTACCTGCCTAGCGACCATCAATGTCATCTCTTTGCCTTGCTCCTTCGGCATGTCCGCAAGATCAGATGTGACGTGGCGGAAAAGCCGCAAAGCGGCAACGATCGTTGCTAACTCGGTTTCGCCAAGTGGGATTGTGGTCATGGGTTACTGTCCTTTCGTTTGGTTGCTTGGGTTATTTGAAGCTGAGCCCGCGGGCTGTGGCCTGTTTCAAATTCTCGCGGTATCTGCGCTGATTGGCCGCTTTGCGTTCGTGATAATCGGGAGACTTCGCGTGGAACGTCTCTCGGCATTTCTGACTGCAAAACCTGTCCATCTTCCGTTCGGAGACTCGCCAGTTTTTGCCGCACGTCTCGCACAACCGCACCTTGTACAATTCGCGGTTTGCGGCCAGCCGCGCCAAAGCTACGATGACAACCGGTTCGCTCACAACAATTCGGCGCGGCATGTAATTGAGTCCTTGTCCGCGCACTTCTATCTGCGGGCCGCGCGGGTGTACGGGAACCATCTCCAAGGCCCAGATGCGAGTGCCGAAACTGTAGTTCATCTCCGGCTTGAAGCGATACCCGCTCAACAGGCGGTCAAGATTGTCAGCCCGTGTCGCCAACTCTACCTGGTCTCGCACCTTAAGGACGCGCGTCTGTGCCGTTTCAACCAAGTGCCGGTCTAACTCTGCTCGGTATTCCTCCAACTCTGTGCGCACGGCCAGCGCGCGCCGATAGGCCGCCGTTCCCTTGGCCGCGTTAAGCCATTCGACCGCCAGAACCGCATCGGTGAAGGATTGAGAGCGAATCCGTTGCTCCAATTCCGTCCCCGTTTTGGCGGGCGGGTCCGTGACTGCCGTTAGCTTTGGTTTGTTCGTTACCACGATGCTTGTTTCTCCAAAGTGGTCATCATAACTCTAGGTGTGGAGAGAAATCAAGAGGAAAATGCAGGCATGACGAACACAAGGAATTTGCTCACGGTTGACGAAGTGGCGCGGCGCACGGGCTGGAAGCCGAAGACGGTTCGGATGAAGGTTTGGCGGCGGGAGATTGAATTCGTGAAACTGGGCCGCAGCGTCCGATTCCGCGAAGAAACTATCGACCGGCTGATTGACCGCGGCACAATTCCCGCTCTGGAGCCGCGCCAGTGACCGCCACGCCACAAACAGACAGCCTGCCCAGCCTGGGCGCTGTGTTGGCCCTGGGCGCGCGGGGATGGCGGCTCTTGCCTGTGAAGCCGCGCGGCAAGCTGCCTTCGCTGAAAGACTGGCCCGCGCTCGCTTCAAGCGATCCCGCTGCCCTGTCCCGCTGGACGCGGGAATTTCCGGCCTGTAACTGGGGCGTGGCGATGGGCACAGCGAGCGGTGTGTTTGTAATCGACGTGGACGGCGAAGCGGGCCGCGCATCTTTGGCACACCTGGAGCGGCAAGGCTTCACTTTGCCCTCTACTCTCACGGTGACCACAGGCCGCGCGGATGGGGGAGAGCATCGCTACTACCGGATGCCGGCCGGAATCGACGTGCGCAACGATCAAAGCGGCAAAGTAGGCCCGCATATCGACGTGAGAGGCACAGGCGGATTTGTTGTCTGCCCACCATCGACCCACGCAAGCGGGAAAGAATACCGATTCGTCGATCCCGACGCGCCGATTGCAGATGCGCCGGGTTGGGTGATTGATCGACTTACTGCGCCTCCAGAGAAGGCCGCTGCCACTGCGGGGACCGTCACCGGGTCCGTAGAAAAGGGGGCGCGCACGAAACGCCTTGTTTCTCTCGCGGGAACCTTACACAAGCGGGGCATGGACCCCGCCGCCATCGAAGCGGCCTTACTCGCAGAGAACGCGGCGAAGTGCTCACCGCCGTTGCCAGAGGCGAAGGTACGCGCTATTGCGCGTGACGTTCCCGTGCGCTACCCGAACGCGCCAGAAGCGGCGAAAGAAAGCGGCTTAAGGCTGGTAGGACTTGGAGACCTGCTTTCGCGGCCTGCTATCCCGGTTGATTGGATCTGGGAAGGCCGTCTAGCAGTGGGGACCATGAGTATTTGTGCCGCGAAGCCGAAGGTTGGAAAGAGCACAGTGGGGCGCAACCTTGCTCTTGCCGTGGCGCGGGGCGAGTCTTTTCTGGGCTGGGCGTGTCGCCGTGGGGCCGTCCTTTATCTCGCCCTGGAAGAACGGCTGGAAGATGTTGCAGCGGATTTTCGCACACTCGGAGCAGATGGCGGCGAAGATATTCAACTCGCGGATGCGGGGGCCGTATTGGACTTGCTTGCGCTGCTCATGGACAAGAAACCGGCTTTGCTTGTGATAGACCCGTTGTTTCGCCTTGTGAACGTCAGAGACGAAAAAGCCTACGCCGAAGTGTACGCCGCGCTGGGGCCATTGATCGACACGGCGCGGGCTTGTCGCACGCACATTCTCGCGTTGCATCATAGCTCGAAATTGGCAAAGGCTGAGGCCATTGACGCGCCGATCGGTTCGACGGCGCTAGGCGGCGCTGTGAGCACGCTCCTAGTCATGCGCCGCACGGAAAATTACCGAACACTCGAAACCGTTCAACGGCTGGGCCAGGACATGCCGGAGACCGTTTTACGGTTCGATCCGGCGACAAAACGGCTCATGTTGGGAGGCAGTCGAGAGCGAGCCGAAGTGGAAGCGGTTGCGCTGCAAATTCTCGCGGCCTTGGGTTCCGCTTGCATGAGTGAAAGGGAGCTTGCCAAGTTGGTAGAAGGTCGCACGGCTCACCAGCGCACGGCGCTTCGGGAACTGGTGGGATGCGGCAAGGTGGAGCGCATCGGCACAGGGAAGCGGGGTGATCCATACCGCTATTCCGTTTCTTGTTTGCTCGTTCCCACCCCTATAAAAAAAGACGGGAACAAGCAACCAGATGTGGTGCGCGCCACTCAGTCAAAAGAAAAGGTTGTTCCCCTGATTTTAGATACCCCCCGGAACAAGCAAACAAGAAACGAAAACAACCCGCAAAGTGGTGAAAAAGCTACGGAAAAGGTTGTTCCCAACATTTCAGGACTTTCGACGGTTTCTGAAAAGGATGGGAACGAGCTTTTTTCCCCTGCCGAACCCCTCGCGCCGGATGCGGCGGGGAACCCATTACCGGCGGCGCTGGCCGCGCTTCTTGAGGGGGAGCTATGACAGCGGAAACCATTCTCGAAACCGTCCGGCAGGCAGGCGGGACGCTGTGGGCTGAGAACGGAAAGCTAAGGTATCGGTTGCCCGCTGAAAGGCCCGACCTCATCCCGGCCCTGCGGGAATTGAAAAGCGAAATTCTCGACCTGCTCGCCGACCGTCCGGCCATGCCCGCCGGCGTCCGGCTGGTGCGCTGGCAACCTGTCGAGGCTCCTGTGCGGCTCTCGCAGTGTTCAACCATCACGGACACCGATCTATTCATCCGCTCGACGTTGCAGCAAGTGGGAGCACGATTGAGCGGCAAGGATTGGAAGGCAGGGAACTGGAGTCTGTCGGCCCTGATTGACCGGCTGGCCGCTGTCGGCTGTGTTGTGGCGCTGGACGATCCGAGGATGGCCCTCCAATGAGCGAATGCAGCCAACTCACCACGCCAATCGTGGAGGCGTTGACGGACGCCGGATACTTCGCCATGCGCCTCAACTCCGGCAAGGTGAAGGTGCGCGGCGGATGGCTGAGTCTTTGCCCGTGCGGGACTGCGGACATTCTCGTTTGCCCGCCGATGCGTCCGCCGTTGTGGGTGGAAACGAAGGCTGTGAAGAGGGATTACCACCGTGAGCAAGTCGAGGCCCAGGACGCATTCCGGGAGCGCGTCACGAGGCTGGGCCACGGATACGTGACGGCACGCGATTTGGCCGATGTGTTGCGCGCACTCGAAAGTACAGAGGCCGCGGCGGAGAAAGGCGGGAGCGATGGCGGATAACTTGAAACCCGGCGCACGGGTCCGCACAGCGAACGGCGGTGAGGGTCTTGTGCTGAGTGTCCGGCGCAGCGCAGTGAGGGTTGAATTACGGCCGCTCCACATCCGCCGATGGATTGACGTGGAAACCATAACTCGCAACACAACCAGAAACGAGGCCACAAGATGAGCGACTTTTACAAAACCGACACCCGCGACACTTCAATCACCATCGATCCCGAAACCGGCCAGGTAACTTACGGGTCCGAGAAGGGCACGGGATATGAGCCGGTGAAGGTGCCGCCCCCGCCCGGATGGATGAACGTGGAATCAGTGTTAGTGAAAGATTTACCTCACCACATCACGCGCCAATGTGAATCGGTTTTGGAGCGGAGCGGCCAATGCAGCGCAGTCTTCGCGCATCATGTGGGCGTGCTGAAGGGCGCGGAGGTTGTGGACGACGCAACCGCCCGCCAGCTCGAAAGACTCTCCGTAAATCTGGCGAACTCCAGTAATCAGGCCGAGTATTACAAGAACAATGTCCGGCCTTTCCTCCAACGGATCACGAAAGTGAAGAGGTGAGTTATGAACGCCAGCGAACGCAAACGCATCACGGATCGAATTTTCAAAATGCGGGGCGAAATTAACGACTGCGTTTTTGCAAACGACGTAGAGGGTCAGAATCAGCGGCTCGATGCCATCTCCGGCTTAGAGCGCGAACTTCAGGATGGAGTCGAGAACGGAAAGGATGGACCAACGGTGAATGAAACAGCCGATGAAGCAACCGAGGAGCCGGACTCGATAGAAGAGGCCACTTCCGCAGTTACTGACGCACTAACTGAACTTGGCACGGTCCTAACCGATGACAGCCTTTTCGCCGTGCTGTATGAACTCAACAACCCGCTTCAGCAGCAGCGCAACGAGCAGACGGCCCAGGCCCGGACCTTGCGCGAAAGTTATGCCGCGCTCCTGCCAACCGTTGAGGCGAAGCGGCGCATTCTCTCCCGCCAAGTCGATGAAGAGCTTGCCGAAGGGCGCGACGGTGAAGCAAGGAAACAGGAGTCCGCCGAGCTTGAGCGCAACCTTGCGAAGATCGAAGAGCAGGCCGAAGCCTGCGAACGGCGCCTGCGGGAGCTTGCCGAAGAGCAGCAAGAGAATTACCGCGCCGTGCTTGACGAAACTTACCCCTTCATCAGCCAGAGCATGATTGCTGTCGAGGTCGCGTTACTCACGGTTTTGGATAAAGTCTCGGCCGATTTACAACGCTTTGGGCGCGAGAGTGGCATCAGCGGAGGCAGGAACGGCCTGCCGGGCCTGGTCTGGCAGAAACATATCGCCGGCCTGACGCCTACTCCGCTGGGGACTCAGCAGGAGCGCGCGCTGTACGACCGGCTCCGGCAGTGGTTCACATGACCCGATACTGCCCGCTCTTGCACGTCCCGCTCAACTGCGATCCCGCCGCGCCCTTGTGCGGCTGGTGCGCGTTCTCGCATCGGACGGCGCCGGTTGTTGCCGCCCTCGTGACACTCCACCCGTGCTCCGTGACGCTCCGGCTCAAGACGTGCCAAGCGTGCTCTGCGGAGTTTCAACCGGCCAGCAATCGACAGGCCCGGTGCGATCCATGCCGCGCCGAACACGACGCCATTCAGAACCGGCGCTTTCAGGCCGAACACAAAAAACGAAAGAAGGCAGACCGTGAAAAAAACACATCTGAGCGAATCGGAGCAGGCGAAGGCTGAAATTCTGGCGGCCGAGGGCGTACCCCCAACCAAGATCGGCAAACTGTTGGGCAGGCATCGCATCACGGTACAACACCATCTGGCAAAGCCCGATGTGGCCGCGCGCGTCGAAATCGATAAACGAAAATTCGCCGAGCTTTTTCTCTCTACCGCCGAGCGCCTCGTCAAGAGCGTCACTCAAGACGACATCGAAAAATCCTCTCTACTCCAGCGCATGACAGCCGCCGGGATTGCCGTCGATAAGGCAGCGGTGCTCACGGGTGAAGGGCTGCCGACCGTCAACGTCACCGCGCTCCTCGCCGCGGTACAGTCCATCTGGGATATGCGACGCACCGAAGATATGCGACGCACCGCACAGCCTGGCCAGCCCCAACTGCCGGCGGGAACCGAGTAGGCCGCTTTTAGGGCAAAATCTACAGAGGCAGACCTATAACGCGCACACCCCCCACCCGCCAAGGGGGGATGCCGGGTCCGGGTAGGCTCTCTTTTCGGACCATGCCGCGCGCAGGATCAATCGGCGGTCCGCATCGGCACAACGCCGCACCATCCGATTACGGCAGCAACGGTCACCAGTCCAGCGCGAACGGCTCACGGCGTACCAGACAAGACAGAAAAGCGCCGCACCCGCTACAGTTTCCCGAGCACAAACGCAAGATTCGGAGCAGAGTCCCCGTGATTTCCCCCGCAATTTATCAGATGCAGATTGTAAACCATTGAAACAAATGAATCGAATGACCTGCAACCCCCTGCTTGGCGGGCAGAATGGACGCCACTGCGGGTTTTTCTGTTCGGTTCGCGTCACCCGGTAAATGAGCCTTGGCCGCTCGGCAGAGTCCTTTTTTACGCGAGCAGTCCCAGTGATTGATTCATCCCCGCTCTTCCGTTCGTTCTAATGCCTTACGCATCGCATCGAAGTCGAACCCGCTCCGGTGGACGGTGCTCCTCTGTCGGACAAGGTGGGTGGGCAGCCATACCAATCTACCGGGTCCGCTCACGACCCAGTAGATTCCGGTATCCCTGTGTTCGTAGGGAGCAAAGAACGCGCACATTTGCCCTGAGACGCATCGCTGAGAAGTGGGTAAGGGAAACATACGCCGGATTCGTGAGAGGCTGTGGCGGTCTGCGAGGATAGCTCTGCTCATGCCCCAGGACGCGGAGCCGATGGGTTGGTGTGCCGGAATTGCCAGCGCGTCTCAGCGGACATTACTACGGTGGATTTTGCGGGTAGTCTGCAAAGAAAATGGGAGATATTCAGAGAAATCGCAGGCGAGCGGGAGCGGCTGTAATGCTCTGAATCTGTAGTGTTTAGAGATAATGGTGGACAGTGGGAGAAAAACTCCCGAACCGTCTTACAAGCAGGAAGTCGGGGGTTCGAGTCCCTCACTGCAGGCAATGCGCCCGAGCGCTGCGTTTGCCAATGCTGCCCTGCGCGGCGACAATGTTTGCGATTGAAAAATTAAGGCGCGAAGACGCATCCACTCCACGAGGGGCAATTCAGTGACACACAAAAAATGGGTCCCGGCTGTGCCGGTTGCGGTTTCTTTGGCCGCGTTGTTTTCTGCGGCTTTCGCCATTAATGTATTCGTATTCCGCGCTGCGGCGCAGGATGCCCCCGCATCTGACTCAACACCGGCTTCGCGCCCCTGGATGAACAAATCTCTTTCGCCGCTGAAGCGCGCCGAGCTGCTGGTTCACGCCATGACCCTCGACGAGAAGGTGGAGCAGGTTCACTATGGCGGCGACCGCGCGCATCCGCGAGAGGTGCCTGGGATTCCGCGGCTCGGCCTGCCGACTTTCGAAATCACTAACGGCCCTGCGGGCGCTGGGCCCGGCAACAGCCGCGTCGAGGTTCCGGCCACGGCGCTGCCTTCGGCATTGGCGCTCTCGGCCTCATGGGATCCGAAGTTGGCTGCGGAGTTTGGCCAAGTGGCGGGCGCGGAAACGGCGGATCTCGGCGAGCAGGTGATCGAGGCTCCGGGAGTGGACATTGTGCGCGTACCGCAGAACGGACGCAACTTCGAGTACTTTGGCGAGGACCCGTATCTTTCCGGCCGCATGGCTGTCCCCGAGATCCAGGCGATCCAGAAAGAGAACGTGATTGCCGAAGTGAAGCACTACGATGCCAACAGCCAGGAGGCGGACCGCAAGACGATCAACGAACTGATCGGCATCCGGACGCTGCACGAGATCTATCTGCCGGCGTTTCAAGCGGCGGTGACCGAGGGCGGCGCGGGCGCCGCGATGTGCGCCTATCCCGCCGTGAACGGGGAGTTCGACTGCAACAACACTTATCTGCTCAAGGACGTGCTGCGCGGCGAGTGGGGCTTCGAGGGTTTTGTGCAGTCGGACTACACGGCTACGCACGACACAATTGCCTCCGCGCTTGCGGGGCTGGACCTGGAGATGCGGCAGGATCGGTACTACGACTCCGATATGAAGGCCGCGGTGCAGATTGGCGCGCTGCCGGAGCAGGTGCTCGATGAGATGCTCATCCGGCGCTATCGCGAGATGTTCAGACTTGGGGTTTTCGATCGTTCCTATCCGATCGCGCCGATTCCGGCCGAGAAGGACGGCGCCATTGCGCGCGCCATTGCGGATGCTTCGGCAGTGCTGCTCAAGGACGCGGACCGCCAACTGCCGCTGAAGGCCGATGTAATCCACAGCATTGCGCTGATCGGGCCGTATGCGGGCGAGGCGATGACGGGCGGCGGCGGCAGCTCGCAGGTGAAGGCGATTTACACTGTGACTCCGCTCGACGGGTTGAAGAAGGCAGTTGGGGCGGGCGTGACGATCGCCTACAACGATGGCTCGCAGCCGGCCTCGGCGTCGTCGCTTGCGGCTTCGGCGGACGTGGCCATCGTGATTGTGGGCAACAAGGACAGCGAGGGGCACGACCGGCCGGATCTTTCACTGCCCGACAATCAGGATGCGCTTGTCGAGGCCGTGGCCGCGGCGAATCCGCATACCATCGTTGTCCTGAAGACCGGAGGGCCGGTGCTCATGCCCTGGCTGGATAAGGTTCCAGCAGTGCTTGAAGCGTGGTATCCGGGCGAGGAAGACGGCAACGCGGTGGCCGACCTACTCTTTGGCAAAGTGGACCCCTCGGGCAAGCTCACCGTCACGTTTCCCAGGGCCGAGGACGATACGCCGGCGCACACGCCGCAGCAGTATCCCGGCGTGGACGGTACTGCGATTTACTCGGAGGGCCTGAAGGTTGGCTATCGCTGGTACGACGCGGAGAATATCGAGCCGTTGTTTCCGTTCGGCTTCGGGCTGTCGTACACGAGGTTTTCAGTGAGCGATCTATCCGTTTCGCCGGAGAGCGCCGATGGCCAAGTGCATGTGAGCCTGACGGTCAAAAACACGGGCTCCGTTTCAGGCGCGGATGTGGCGCAGGTTTATGTAGGCGATCCTGCTTCGGCCGGCGAGCCGCCGCATCAGTTGAAGGGCTTCGAAAAAGTGAGCCTTAATCCGGGCGAGAGCCGGCGAGTCTCCGTGACGCTGGGCCCGAACGCGTTCTCCGTGTGGGACACGCCGACTAGCCATTGGAAAGTTGTGCCCGGCCGTTTTGAGATTCTGGCGGGCGACTCTTCGCGCAATTTGCCGCTGCACGCGAGCGTGGAGATTCGCGCAACGGTGCGCTGAAATCGCGAGTCCGCCTCGCGCTCCTTCACGGTGTTAGGATTTGAAGGCATAAGGTGCGGAGGGCGGCAATGAGCGAAACGGCGGCACAGAACGGCCTCACGACGGAAGAAGTTTCGAGCTTCACGCGGCAGACGAATTACGGCACGTGGCGCTTCCAGAAGACGTGGAAGCCGCTGCACATCGCCGATGCCGAGGGGTGCTGGTTTACCGACGGCGCGGGCAAGCGCTATCTCGACTTCAGCGCGCAACTGATGTGCGTGAACCTGGGCCACAAGAATGCGCGGGTGGTAGAGGCCATCGCCGAGCAGGCGAGGGAACTGGCGTATGTGGCGCCGGGATACGCAACGGCGGCGCGCGCGAAGCTGAGCGCGAAGCTGCTGGAAGTGCTGCCCGCGGGGCTCAACAAATTCTTTTTCGCGACCAGCGGCACCGAGGCCAACGAAGCGGCGTTCAAGATTGCGCGGATGTATACGGGCAAGACGAAGATCATCTCGCGGTACCGCTCCTATCACGGGTCCACGGAGGGGTCGATCGCGGCGACGGGCGATCCGAGGCGCTGGGCGATGGAGCCGCAGGGCAAGGCAAATGGCTTCGTCTTTGCGCCGGAGACCAACTGCTACGACTGCCCGATCAAGCACACTTATCCGGCTTGCAACATCGCTTGCGTGGACTACCTCGAGCACATGATCCGCAACGAGAGCGACGTGGCGGCCGTCATCGTTGAGCCGGTGGTCGGGACCAATGGCGTGCTGGTGCCGCCGCCCGAGTATTTGCCGCGGCTGCGGGAAATCTGCGACCGGTACGAGGTGCTGCTGATTGCCGACGAGGTGATGGCCGGGTGGGGCCGCACGGGCAAGTGGTTCAGCGTGGACCACTGGAACGTGAAGCCCGACATTCTGGTGACCGCGAAGGGAATTACGTCGGCTTATGTGCCGCTGGGCCTCTGCGCAACCACATCGAAGATTGCGAACTACTTCGAGGACCACTACTTTTCCCACGGGCACACCTACGAGGCGCATCCCCTTACGCTCGGGCCTGGTGTGGCGACCATCGAGGAGATGCAGCGGCTCAAACTGGTCGAACGTGCGGCGGAGCTGGAGCCTTACGTGCGCGAAAAACTCGAAGCGCTGAAGGCGCGTCATCCGTCCGTTGGCGACGTGCGCGGGCTAGGGCTCTTCTTTGCCGTGGAGATCGTGAAAAACCGCGAGACCAAGCAGCTCTTTAACACCATGCGCGACAAGGTGGAGGGCAAGCCGCTGGTGGTGGATCAGATTGCCGGCAAGATGATGGCGCAGGGGGTGTCGATCCAGTCGTGGGTGAGCCACTTTGTGATTGCGCCGCCGCTGATTGTGACCAAAGAGGAGCTGGACCTGGGGATCGCGGCGCTGGATGAACACTTGGCGCTTGCCGACGCGCTGGTGGAATAGCCAACTGAAAGCGCGAGTGGATCGTATCGCCAAAACAACCCCAAAGCAGCGATTTTGTCACGATCGCGAATCCCGTCAAGCAATTTTTCGTCGCTGACAGACGAGCATCGGTCCGCTGCGTCCGATTGTTCCGGCACGAGAAGAGCTTCGCTTTCAGGAGCGGCGGCGTGAGAACCCGTTCTGTGCGCCATTCAGTGGCAGGTTGGATTCGGGAATTGAGGCGCCAGCGCCGCATTAGGCGCCATTCGCCCTGAGGACAGGGCTTCCGCAGACAAGGGTTGCAATAGGAAAATCATTTACTGCACGCGCCCATGCGGCGTATGATGGCAGCGCGCATTTGCGCCAGGGAGCTGACGCATTGAAGCTCAGACATTCCGGTAAACATCTTGCCGCCAGAATCTTCTTCTGGGCATCGATTGCAGGGCTGCTGGCGTGCTCCGCCGTTCTCAAGGCGCAAACCACGGACCTCAAAAACTTCGCGCAGACCTTCAAAACACCACCTGAAAATGCTCGCCCCGAAGTGCGGTGGTGGTGGTTCGGGCCGGCGGTTACCAAGCCGGAGCTGGCGCGCGAACTTGAGCAGATGAAGCAGGGCGGATTTGGCGGATTTGAGATCCAACCCGTCTATCCGCTTGCGCTCAGCGATCCGCAAACCGGCTTTCACAACTTTCCCTATCTTTCGCCCGAGTTCCTCGACGATGTGCGCTTCGTCAACCAGCAGGCCCACAAGCTGGGCCTGCGCGTCAATCTGACCCTGAGCAGCGGCTGGCCCTATGGCGGCCCGCACACACCGGTCACCCTGGCCTCGTGCGAACTGAAAATGGACGCCGTGCCTATTTCCGCCGCCACGGACTCGGCGCCCGTGCCGTTTCTCGAAAATGGCGATTCGCTGGTCGCGGTCTTTCTTGCCGGTGCCGATTGGGCGGCAAACGGCGCCGGTGAGCAGCCGAAGATGCTTCCGCTTCCCGTGGCCGGCGCCGCGCGCGTGACCCTGCCCGCCGGCGCGGCACGGGACGGCGAAGTACTGCTCTGGTTCATCTCCACCCGAACCGGCCAGCAGGTGAAACGCGCTGCCATCGGCGCCGCGGGCTTCGTACTCGATCACTTCTCGCAACAGGCTGTCGCCAACCACCTTACCAAGGTCGCCGGCCCGCTGATGACGGCCTTCGGCAGCGAGCCTCCGTTCTCGGTCTTCAGCGACTCGCTGGAAGTCTACGGCGCGGACTGGACGCCCAGGTTCCTTGAGGAATTTCGCCAGCTCCGCGGCTACGATTTGCTGCCCCACCTGCCGGAGTTGTTCATGCGCAACCCCACGGAAGAAGCGCTCGAAGTGCGCCATGACTGGGGCTTGACGCTGACGCAATTGATCGACAAAAACTATCTCGAACAGATCGACTCCTGGGCCCTGGCGCATCGCACGCAGTTCCGCTCGCAAAGTTACGGGTTTCCCGCCGTCTCGCTCTCCAGCAATGCGTTTGTCTCGCTGCCTGAGGGCGAGGGCCCGCAATGGCGGCAGTTCTCGTTCATGCGCTGGGCCTCTTCGGCCAGCCACGTCTATGGCCGCAACGTCACTTCGTCGGAGACCTGGACCTGGCTGCACTCGCCGCCGTTCCGCGCCACGCCTCTGGATATGAAGGCGGAGGCCGACTGCTTCTTTCTCGAAGGCAGCAATCAACTGATGGGTCACGGATGGCCTTATTCGCCTCCCTCGGCCGGCAACCCAGGCTGGAACTTCTACGCGGCCGGCGCCCTCAACGCGCATAATCCCTGGTGGATCGTCATGCCCGGCGTGACGCGCTATCTGCAGCGCGTGAGCTGGGTCCTGCGCCAGGGCCGGCCCGACAACGACGTAGCCGTCTACCTTCCCGAAGACGACGCCTGGGCGGACTTCACCCCTGGACGCGCTTCCATTACCGCGTTGATGCCGCGATGGATCACGCCCCAGTTGACGCAGACGATTGAAGAATCCGGATATAACCTCGACTACATTGACGGCGCCGCCATCGCGGCTCGCGGCATTCACTATCCCGTCCTCATCATGCCCAACGTCGATCGCATCTCGTCCGCGACCCTCGCATCGATCCAGAAATACGTGCAGCAGGGCGGTAAGGTGATCGCCATCGGGCGCATCCCGGGCCAGGCCCCGGGATTTGAAAACCACGCGCGGGACTCGGCGAATGTGGCAGCCGAAGCGCATGCGCTTTTCAACGGCGAGAGCGCCCATGGTGACGCCACGCTGGTGCCAGGCGTAGACGCGCTGGCGACGGTGCTCAAAGCGGACGTTCACCCGGATCTGACGCTTTCCGCGGCCGCGC
Organism: Occallatibacter sp.; assembly: GCA_050745765.1. Taxonomy (GTDB): domain Bacteria; phylum Acidobacteriota; class Terriglobia; order Terriglobales; family Acidobacteriaceae; genus Telmatobacter. The sequence continues at coordinate 19,846 of JBOGLX010000012.1, forward strand.
CGCTGGTCGGCTTCATCCATCGCAAACTCGCCGATGCCGACATCTATTTCATTGCCAACACCGGCAATGAGGCGGTCAAAACGCAAGCCGGCTTCCGCGATGCCCGGCCCGCCGCCGAGTGGCTCGATCCGGACACCGGCGCCATCGTCCGCGCCGCCATGGACCATGGCTCGGTCGCACTCGGCCTCGCTCCGTATGAGTCGCGCATTCTCCTGCTGCACGATGGCGCAGCCATCGGCGCGCCGCCTGCCAAGGCCGGCGGCACCGCCGGCGGAAGGATGGTGGCCGATCTCAGCGACGGCTGGAATGTTCGCTTTGACAGCGGCAACTACGCCGAAAAGATGTCCAGGCTCGTCTCGTGGACAGAGAATCCGAAGACGCTCTACTACTCCGGCGTAGCCACGTACACCAGGAACTTCGATCTGCCTTCAGGCGTCGCGCACGGCGCCCAGGTGATTCTGAGCTTCGGGGAGGGCACGCCGATCCAGAATCCGCCCCGGCACATGGGCACCCAGGCTCTGCTCAATCCGCCCATCCGCGAAGCGGCCGTTGTTCTGGTCAACGGCCGGCAGGCCGGCGCGCTCTGGCATCCGCCTTACACGCTCGACATCGCCTCGCTGCTCAAGCCGGGCGCGAACATCCTCGAAGTGCGCGTGGCCAACACCGCCATCAACGAGCGCTCCGGCGCCTCGCTGCCCGATTACCCCCTGCTCTGGGCTCGCTACGGCCGCCGCTTCGAACCGCAGGACATGAACAACCTCGAGCCGCTGCCCTCAGGCATTCTGGGTTCGGTCAAGCTGATCGCTGTTGGCGCGCCGTAAGCCTTTCCGGGCTACTCATCGGTCTCGCGGGGTCGGGCCATTGAGGATCGGCGACGTGAGACCGGCAAGATTCCCCGGCAGCAAAACCGCTCCCGTGTATAACCGGATCAGGAGCGAGATGAGTTCACCTTGTAACGGTTGCCGTTGGCGGCTTCGCACCCGCAGCCTCGACCTTGGCGCGCGCACGCTTGTCATGGGCGTCGTCAACATCGCGCCCGACTCCTTCAGCGACGGCGGCGCATTCCTCGCCCCCGAAGCCGCAATCGCCCACGCAATGCAATTGCTCGACGAAGGCGCGGACCTCCTCGATCTCGGCGCTGAGAGCACGCGTCCCGGCTCACGCGCCGGCGGCCCTGCCCCCGCCGTCAGCGCCGAAGAAGAGCAGTCCCGCCTCTTGCCGGTGCTCGAAGGAATTCTCAAGAGGCTGCCCCACGCAGTGATCTCCGTCGATACCTACAAAGCCGCCACGGCCCGCGCCGCCCTCGCCGCCGGCGCTGAAATCGTCAACGACGTGAGCGGATTTACGTGGGACCCGGGACTGCCCACTGTATGCGCGGAGTTTGGCGCGGGGGTGGTTCTGACGCACACGCACGGCCGGCCCGAGCAGTGGCGCGCGCAGCCGCGGCTCGCGCCCGAAGCGCTGCTGGCCATGGTCCGCGATGGGCTCGCCGCGAGCCTCGAAGCTGCTGCGCAAGCCGGCATTCCGGCTGAGGCGATTGTGCTCGACGCCGGCTACGGCTTCGGCAAGCGCTTCGAAGAAAACTATGCGCTGCTGGCGCGGCAGGACGAGCTGCTTGCGCTGCGAAGGCCGCTATTGGCCGGCCTCAGCCGAAAATCCTTCCTCGGCCACACGCTGGCGCGGCTGTTCGGCGGGAACGATGCAGCTGTGGACGCGCGAGAGAACGCAAGCCTCGCCGCACTGGTGGCCGCGATTCTGCACGGAGCTTCAATTGTGCGCGTACACGCGGTCCGCGCCGCGGTCGAAGCGGCGCGTATTGCTGACGCGATTGTAAATGCGACGGGTGGATCGGCGGAGGATTGACCCTACCTCGATCGGAGGGCCAATCCCACCCATTCCGCAGAAAACGCGGAATGGATGGGGCACCTTAGTAAGGGCAGGCTGTGGCGCACTCAGATCACCGTTTTCCATTCCCTGTTCCCGATTCCCTGTTCCCTATTCCCTGTTCCCTATTCCCCGTTTCCTGTCCTTCAAATGCTTATTCCGACCTTGTACCGCGGCCAGAGCGGGCGCATGGCGGCGTGGTCGATCACCGGTTCGGCGTCGCACTCAACCTCGATCACCGTGGCCGGCGAGTCGGGCGGATCGATGGGCAGGCCGGTCAAACGGAAGGTAAACTCATCCTGCGTGAATTTGATGGGCTGGCCGGTCTTGAGCAGCTTGGCCGAGAGCGCCTTCGCCTTCAGCCCGCCGATGGCGACTACCGACTCCGGCTCAAAGAAGCTCAGCCACTCGGCCGCCGGCGTGTGGCCGGGCCAGAAGTGCTCATGAATGTAAAGCGTGTTGCCGCGGCGAGTGAAGTTCGCGTTCGGAGTGGACGAAAACGACCCGCGCTCGGTGCCGTAAAACGCCTGGCCGTTGGTGTCCAGCCACTTGCCCACGGCTTCTAAAACCTCAATCGACGCCGGCGGGACAGAGCCATCCGGCTCGGGGCCGATGTTGAGCAGATAATTGCCGCCGCCTTTGGCCACCGTGGCCAGATTATCGACGATCGTCTCGGGCGTCTTCCACGCATTGTCGTAGCGGTTGAAGCCCCAACTGTCGTTGAGGGTCATGCAGGTCTCCCACGCGCGGCCCACTTCGGACGCCTGGATGTGCTGCTCGGGCGTGGAGAAATCGCCCTGAAGGCCGTTGCGGTTGTTCACGATGATCTCGGGCTGAAGCTCAAAGACCATCTGGTTCATCTTTTCCGACTCCCACTGCTCGGGCGTGAGCGGCCAGTCCACGTCGTACCAGAGCACATCGACCTTGCCGTAGTTGGTCATCAGTTCGCGGATGAGGCCGTGGGTGTAATCGACGAAGCGCCGGCGGGCAGCCTCGTCGGTTTTGCAGATGGCGCCGTCGGGGTGATGCCAGTCCATGAGCGAGTAGTAAAAGCCCACGCGCAGCCCCTCGGCGCGCGCCGCCTCAACGTACTCGCGGACCAGGTCGCGGCCCGGCCCCTGCTGGACGGCGTTGTAGTCGGTGAGCTTGGTCGCGAAGTTGCAAAAGCCCTCGTGGTGCTTGGTGGTCATCACCATGTAGCGCTGCCCGGCGGCCTTGGCCAGCCGCGCCCAGTCGCGCGCCGCGTTGGGCTTGGGATGGAAGTGCTTGGCGAGGATCTCGTACTGCGGAATGGGAATGCCTTCGAGCTCCTTGGCCCACTCGTGCTGGCCGATCACGCTGTAAAGCCCCCAGTGGATGAACATGCCGAACTTGGCCGCGTGCCACCACTTCATACGATCTTCGCGCGTGGCCGCCTGCTTCTGGTCGGCGGCTTGTTCCGCCGCGGTTAGCTGCTGCGCGCCCGCGGCGTTCTGCGCCGCCTGCGCCGACAGACCCTGTGCATTTCCGGCCGCCAGCGCCATCGCGCCCGCCGCGCCAAATTGTTTCAGGAAACTACGTCTCGTGCTCTCAGTCCAATCCATTCCCATCTCCCCTTGAGTGACTCTCGAAAGCGTTTTCGATAAGGATTTTCGTGCGAAAGCAACTATAGCAGGCGGCGCGGCGGCAAGCCGACGGCGACTGCTCGCTTTATCGAGCGCTCGACGGGCCTCGACTCAGGTTCAGAGATCTGAAATTGCCATTTATGGGGCTTAAAATGACCTAAAAATGCCTATTTTCGGATTCGCCGGCGACGCGACGGTTTCTGTAACTCATTGAATACAAATGTAAAGCCGTAAATATTGCACCGAAAATGGGGCGAATTTTTTGGGGGGGGTAGGTGGGGGCTGGTTTTTCCCGGCGCGTTTCGACGCCGACTCGGTTCCTGAGGCGCACGTGAATTTCCGGACCTTGACTGGATTATGCGCCTCCGGTGCGTAATTAAACGCAAACCGGGCGGGGGATTTTTTTCGTCCGGGCTAATTCGGCGAGGGCAATCTCATGAACGGGGTTGGCGAATGTTTTCAAGCTTCCCGCGCCGCCCCTACGGGGCTCCGAGGAAGGTTTTTGGCATCCGGTCCCAGCGCTCAAGCGCTGGGCTAACAAACATTGCGCCTACGGCGCGCGCCAAGGGGCCGTCTTTGCCAACAAAATGCGCTCATGCGATTGCCCGGCTAATTCGGCGAGGGCTTCTCGACGCGATCGACGACGATGGTGTCCACCGGGCCTTTGGCGGAGACCAGTTTCAGTCCAAGCTGCTCTTCGAGGGCGGCAAAAATCGACGGGCCGGAGTCGGCTGTCTCCTGTTGGCCGTCGGGGGTCCACTTGAGCGTGAAGTCGTACTTGCCGGTGAGGCCGGTCTGGTCCAGGACGATGCGGCCCACGTCGTTCGACAGGCTGAAGATCAAGCTTTTCATGTCGATCGCCTTGGCTGTGAACTGCGACTGCGACATCGTTTCCCAGTTGCGCTCGCCGGCGCTCGCTTGCTTGACAGCCTGTGGTGAAAGTCCGGTTTTGAAAGGGCACGACTTTAGTCGTGCCGTAAGGCACCTGGAATCAATAGGGCTTCAGCCCCTGCGGGATGTCCTTTCCGAAATTCCGACTTACACCACAGGCT